>JAFDYJ010000036.1 GCA_018267515.1 Bacteroidota bacterium
AGCGCCTGCCATGCTTTCACCAATTCTTCAGCATCCGCCTGCGCATAGGTAACCTGCGGAATCTTTTTATCGTTGTAGTGCTCAACGGCAATGATCAAGAAATGTGTAGTTATTGCCATATAATACTCCTTTGTATTTTAAGAAAAAAGGGAAGCAAAGTTACGATAAGTTGGCGGAGCGGAAGGAATCAAATCTTTTAGGGAAAGCAATTGATGCCGCAGGTGTACATTATATGTATAGCAAAGGCATAGATAAGGCATGGATAGTGTATGAGATATCTCATTTTTTGGTTTAGAACTAAGTAAAAAAAATCAGAGGTTTTCGCATCATTTTACTTCCAATTTTTGTAAATTCATTGGTCTGTTTAGTTCTTTAAAACGCTTGAAAAGAAGGCAATTTATTCGGTTACCGGGTAGGTTACCTGATGAAAATATTTCTTGAAATCCTTGACTGTATTGCCCCGCCGGAGGTTAACCCTTTCCCAGCGGGATCACAAAAAGGTCGTCATTTTAAGACGGCCTTTTTTATGCCCTTTAAATTTTAATACATTCCGAAAACCTGAATGAATAATATAAAGACTCTATTAGCCATCCGGAAAGAAAGTTTCCCGAACCGGGTATTGGACATTTAAAAGTTAAATGTACCGGGTTTATTTAAAAAGACATCCCCTGTTATAAAAACACCCTGACTCCAATACTGAAGATTTTTCTAATGATTATTTTAGAGTAGGTTTGCACAGCAATAACTTTGCTGAATGTCACCTTATTTCAAAAATAAAGTAGTGGTGGTTACCGGCGGAACCGATGGTATCGGAAAAGCGTTGGTAGAAATTTTATTGGGCATGGGAGCCAAAGTAGCTACCTGTGGACGTAATCATGATAAACTATACCATTTACAATCTGCATTTGCTTCTTATCCTCTTCATACCATGGTGTGTGACGTCAGTGTCGAAAACGACTGCCGCCGTTTTATTGAAACCACCCTGAAAGCTTTTAGCCATATTGACATACTCATTAATAACGCAGGTATTTCTATGAGAGCCTTATTGAAAGATGCCAACCTGGAAGTTTTCAGAAAGGTGATGGACACTAATTTTTTCGGATCACTTTACTGTACTAAGTATGCTTTGCCTTCCATCATTGAAAATAAGGGTACCATTGTTGGTGTTTCATCCATTGCGGGCTATCGTGGTTTACCGGGGAGAAGTGGCTACTCAGCCAGCAAGTTTGCCTTGCAGGGATGGATGGAAGCCATTCGTACAGAGCTAATGTCTGAAAAAGTTCATGTGATGTGGGTGTGCCCGGGATTCACAACTTCCAATATCCGGAATGCAGCATTGAATGAAACCGGAAATGAGCAGGGGGAAAGCCCGATGGATGAAGGTAAAATGATGGACACAAACGAATGTGCACAACACATTTTGAAAGCAATAAAAAATAAAAAGCGAACGCTGGTGTTGACGTTCCAGGGTAAACAAACCGTTTTCTTAAATAAATGGTTTCCTAAACTGGCGGACAAACTGGCAAGAAAATTTTTCTTTAAAAATGGAAAATTGGTGAAATAAAATGACTGAATTCGTTACGCTTTTTTATTCCTTATTCTGAATTCAAGAACCCGGCTAATTCAATGCCTTTACTAACTCTCACATCAGACATTGGCCACAGAGACTACCTGGTAGCAGCTGTCAAGGCTCAATTTTTTAGGGAAAATCCTGAGATGAGTATAGTTGACATCTCACATAATGTTTCACCGTTCAATTTCCCTCAAACAGCTTACTTGTGTAAAAGTGCCATAAAAAATTTCCCTGACTTTACATACCATGTCATATTGGTTAGTCTTTTTGAACGTAAGCCTAATCAGCTCTTGCTTGCCTTTCATAAGAATCATTACATACTATGCGCTGACAATGGATTGTTGACAATGATCCTGGAAGAAAAACCGGAAGCTGTGACAGGAATTCCATTAAATAGTAATGATATAAAAGATACAATACACATTGCTGCAGCTATGGCAAATTGTATCCGGCAATTAGTTTCCGGAGAGCCTCTGCAAAATATAGGAAGTCCGGATGTGGAATACATTGAAAAAAAACACCTGCAGCCTTTGCTGGGAAAAGACTGGATTGAAGGACAAATTTTATTCATTGATAACTTTGAAAATGTCATTGTAAATATTACCCGTGAGCTGTTTGAAGAACAAAGAGCCGGCAGAAAATTCCGGATTGATTTAAGGAGAGGTGATAGTATAGACAGGATAAGTGAATCCTATGCGGATGTGCCCGAAGGTGAAAGACTGGCACTTTTTAACAGTGCCGGGAACTTAGAGATTGCTATAAACAAAGGAAATGCAGCAGGACTATTAGGATTAAAAGGCTTTTCCGAAAAAACCGGGCCGGCAGCTGATGTGTTGCAACATCAACTTGCATACCAGAGAATTCGTATATATTTTGAGTAATCAAAGACACATATACGGATATTAGAATTTATTAACGAAAGACTGTTCACCGGAAACGGTCTATGAACCGAATATTCCTATTTTTGCCCATCCCGAAAACTTTCGGGACAAAATCAACACTTTATGAGCTTTAAAAAAGTAAACAACATTACCGGATGGTCGGTATTTATTATTGCTTTTCTTACCTACTATCTTACCCGGGAAGCCAGGGGAAGTTACTGGGACTGTGGTGAGTTTATATCCTGTGCATACAAGCAGCAATTGCCCCATCCGCCGGGGGCTCCATTATTTGTATTGCTGGGCCGGTTTTTTATCGTTTTAATTGGCAATAGTCCTCTCCGTGCTGCTAATGCTGTAAACACTATGAATGCATTAGCAAGTGCCGCTACAATACTTTTTCTGTTTTGGACAATTACTCACTTTGCCCGCAAGCTCTTAGTTAAAACCGGGGAAACAATCAACGGCCAGCACATATTCACATCAATGGGTGCCGGAATTATTGGTGGACTGGCTTATACTTTTACTGATTCTTTCTGGTACAGCTCGGGTGAAGGCGAGGTTTACGCTTTATCTTCATTCTTTACAGCATTAGTCTTTTGGGCCATGCTGAAATGGGAACATGCCGATGAAAAAGCCGGCAATGATATGCAGGCAAAAGCAAAAGCTGACCGTTGGATTATATTTTTATTTTTTATGCTGGGCTTAGCCATAGGTGTTCACCTGTTAGGTTTACTTTCTATCCCGGCAATAATCATGATTTACTATTACCGCCGTTATAAGCCCACTATCAAGGGAGCCATAACCGCATTTGTAATTGGATGTCTTGTTACCGGCATTGTACAGGTAGGGGTCATTCAATACTCCATGAAATCTGCCGGTTTGTTTGACATATTCTTTGTAAACTCTTTACACCTCCCCTTCTTTTCCGGGTTTACTTTTTATTTTATCGCACTGGCAGCAGTAGTTGTCTGGGGTCTTCGCTTTACTGAAAAAAGTTTTACAAGAACAAAATTGATGACATGGTTTATAATCTTCCTGGCTTTGTTCACCTTACCTTTTTTTACAACAACAGGATCGGTAGCCGGGCAAGTAATTAAATTTCTTTTAATCGCCGGCATTGGTATTGCAGCAGGATATTATCTCAAGCCCAGCGCATTAAAAATCATGAAGCTTTCGCTATGGTGTTTTGCATTCACCACATTAGGATATTTCATGTACTTCACTGCTTTAATCCGCTCCAATGCAAATCCATCCATTGACATGAACAATGTGGACAATCCCATTAACCTTGTTTATTATTTAAGTCGTGAACAATATGGCAGCGCTCCATTGGTTTACGGTCCGCATTTCCTGGCCGAAGTCAATTACGATCCGGAAACAGGAAGCCCTTATAAAGATGGCGAAATGCAATATGTAAAAGGGAAAAATCAATATGAAAAAATCGGACGGGAACAAATTGTTCAATATAAGAGCGAGGACAAACAATTATTCCCGAGAGTTTGGGATCCGAGTAATGATCAAAGTCATTTTGATTTTTATATCAATTGGCTCCAGTTAAATAATATTACAGCCAATGAGCTTTCTATTGTTACCGGCGTCTCAGAAAATATGGTGCAGACTCAAAACCAAGCCGGAAAGACCCAGAACTTCAATATTGATGATGGCTATTCTATTCGTGTTCGGCAGGGACAAGTTATAAACCCGGGAGAATTTATTGCGATTAAAAAACCATCCCTTGGTGATAACATGAACTGGTTCTTCACCTACCAGATGGGATTAATGTACTGGCGATATTTTATGTGGAATTTTGCCGGTAAGCAGAACGACATACAAGGATTAGGTAATGCAAGAGACGGAAACTGGGTTAGCGGCATCCCCCTGATAGATAACCGGAGACTGGGAGATCAAAATGAACTTCCTGATACACTAAAAAACAATAAGGCTCATAACAAACTATATATGCTGCCTTTCCTGCTGGGTATTTTGGGTTGTGTTTATCAATACCTGAGAAATAAAAAAGATTGGATTGTTACATTTCTTTTATTCTTTTTCACCGGAATTGCCATTGTGTTATACCTGAATCAGCCCGGTAATCAGCCTCGGGAACGGGACTACGCTTATGCAGCTTCTTTTTATGCATTTGCAATCTGGATTGGACTGGCTGTAGTTGCATTATTCCGTTTAGCCAGCGAAAAAGAAGATAAAAAAACTTTTCAAAACACATTGCTTTATGGCAGCATTCTTACTTTTCTCATCACATTAATGAGTTGTCTGCCTACTCCATCAGGCGGAGATGCACTGATGACATCTCTAATGGTAACAGCTTTATATGCCATTCTTGTAACCGTTCTCCCCCGTTTGTTACATGTAATTTCTTCCAAAGGGAAAAATCACAGAGTTTTAAATTTAGCTACCACCGGACTTTGCCTCATTGTCCCGATTATCATGGGACAACAGGAATGGGATGATCATAACCGGAGCACAAAGACATTGCCGCCCGATATGGCAAGAGACTATTTAGAAAGCTGTGCCCCGAATGCAATACTTTTCACATTTGGCGATAATGACACCTACCCCCTCTGGTATGCACAGGAAGTGGAAGGCGTTCGTCCCGATATCCGTATTATCAATAACAGCTTATTAGGTATTGACTGGTATATTAATCAACTCCGGTATAAAGTAAATAATGCGGATTCGGTAGATGTAATCTGGAGCCCGGAGCAAATAGAAGGACATAACCGTGAGATCATGTACTATCAACCAGATACTAAAAACACCAATATCTCACAGGACGTTTATTATTCACTCTATGATGTTATGAAAAATGTTTTGGGTAAGCCAACAATTGATCCTGAGACAGGAAGAGATAAAGGGCCGGAAACATTTCCAGTTAAAAAATTCAGTGTTCCTGTTGATACTTCTTTTGTTCGAAGCAATGGAACTGTTAACCCCGGAGATACGGTTCTTAGTCAAATTCGATTTGAAGTTGGCAGGAGATCTTTACAACGTAATGACCTGATGATTTTGAATATCATTGCTGCCAATAACTGGAAACGACCTATCTATTTCAGTATGCCCTATGCAAGTTCGGGTTTGGGGCTTGATGAATATTTGAGAAAAGATGGAATGTCTTACCGCTTAGTTCCTGTCAAATCAAGCAATCCCGGGAATAATTGGATAATTCGTACACAGGCCAGAGCCAATAACCTGGATTTTGAAAAGGATAACCTGATGAACAAGTTTGTCTTTGCAAGTCCTAAAGGCACTTATTTTGATGAAGAGAATCGCCGTCATGTACTGGAAATACGCAGTGTTTATGCAGAAACAGCTGGTAACCTGGCTGATCTCGGAAGAAAAGAAGAAGCCAGGCAAATTTTGCATCGGGCTGATAGTTTAATGGGTACACAGATTATGCCTTACGCAATGACTGAAAGAGGAAATGAATTTCATGATGTTGTAGGCATGGTGTTCCTGGAAGCATGCTATAAAGCCGGTGATACAGTCCTGGCTAAAAAAGTAAAAGACGAACTGAGAAAAGATATGACGCAGGAAAAGAACTATTATGACTATTTAAGAAACAACAGGCCGGATCTGTTTGCACAATTCGATGGCCGGAATGGTGATGCTGCAAATATGGAATCCCTGATTCAGCTATTGGATATGCTGGAACAGAAGTACGATCTGCAAGCATTCTTAAAAACTAACCCGCCCGCCTTACCTGTTGATTCTTTAAATATTTTATCAAAACCTAATGATAGTCTTAACCGGAAAGACAGTTCAAAAGGAAAATAGATCATGTAAAGTAATTTTTTTGAAAGCCCCTTAATTGGGGCTTTTTTGTAACATATGATGAATCCAAAACGGGTGAATTATAAAATTCTGCAATTGTTCTGACTAAAATACCTTCCACCGTTATACCTGATAAAATAGTATACACTTGTAGAGGAATGGTATAAGTTGGTGTTAATTGCTGAGTCTCGCCGGGCTTTTTATTGTAAATTGCAAGTACAAAGTTTAATCCGAAAAAAATATCATGAGAGGTTATCATTTTTCAAAATTTGATTCCCGAAGCAAAGGTAAATGCAAGTTTGACCAACTTTTGGATATTTTCCTGCAGCTCCTGACTTATACCAGCGGTGACGTGGCAGAAGCATTAGCCTGGATAAATGAACTGGATAAAAAATATGAATTAACTGATGACGAGTATGGCATTGGTGATTTTATAGATGAATTAAAAGAAAAAGGTTATATAACAGAAGACAATCAGCAGGGTAAAATAAAGATCACTCCCAGGACAGAACAAGGCATCAGGAAAAGAAGCCTGGAAGAAATATTTGGAAAACTGAAGAAAACAAAAAAAGGAGATCATCGTAGTTTCAAACCGGGACTGGGTGATGAAGTGAATCCTGAAACAAGGCCATTCCGCTTTGGCGACATGCTGGAACAAATTGATTTTACAGAATCAATTCGAAACGCACAGATCAATCACGGTGTAGAGATGTTCAATATCCAGGAAGATGATTTGTCTATCCGGGAGACAGATTTTAAATCCCAAACTTCCACGGTCTTAATGATTGATATATCACACTCCATGATTCTTTATGGAGAAGATCGCATAACTCCGGCAAAGAAAGTGGCAATGGCATTGAGTGAACTGATCACCACAAAATATCCAAAAGATACATTGGATATTGTTGTTTTTGGAAATGATGCCTGGACGGTTGAGATCAAAGATCTCCCTTACCTTCAGGTGGGCCCTTATCATACCAATACAGTTGCCGGCTTAGAACTGGCAATGGACATTTTAAGAAGGAGAAAAAATCCAAACAAGCAAATATTCATGATTACAGACGGGAAGCCGACTTGCCTGAAAATAGGTAAGCGATATTACAAAAATGCGTTCGGGTTAGACCGGAAAGTGGTAAGCCGTTGCATGAACCTGGCCGCACAATGTAAAAAGCTGAAAATTCCGATTACAACTTTTATGATTGCAACGGACCCTTACCTGCAGCGTTTTGTTCAGGAGTTTACCGAAACGAATAATGGGAAAGCCTTTTTTGCATCATTGGATAAACTCGGCGCTTTTATTTTTAAAGATTTTGAAAATGGAAAACGAAAAACAGTCTATTAAACCCACTGTCCTATAAAGAGGGATTTAGATTTAAGATTTAATATAAATGAATAAAAATGAAAACGAATTCAATTTTCCTTGTTGAACCATTTACTGAATTTTGATCCGATAGTTATCGGGCTTTGAATTTTAAACTATTATGAAAACTCAAAACATAAAAACACTCGGAGAGCTAAAAGCCAGCGGTTATCAATCCCGAACCATCAAAGACGAGCTCCGGCAAAATCTTATTGAAAAGCTGAAACGAAAAGAAAATACTTTTCCGGGCATTCTCGGATACGAAGACAGTGTGATCCCCGATGTGGAAAGAGCTATTCTTAGTAAACATAATATTCTTTTCCTGGGTTTACGTGGCCAGGCAAAAACAAGAATGGCCAGGTTGATAACTGAACTTTTGGATGAATACATTCCTACTGTGGCAGGAAGTGAAATTAATGATGATCCCCTGAATCCCGTTTCAAAATTTTCGCAGGATCAGATAGCTGCACACGGTGATGATACTCCTATTCATTGGATTCATCGAAGTGAACGCTATGGAGAAAAGCTGGCGACACCGGATGTAAGCGTTGCAGACCTTATTGGTGATATTGATCCGATCAAAGCTGCAAATCTGCGGTTGAGCTTTGCAGATGAAAGAGTGATTCATTATGGTATCATTCCCAGGAGCAACAGAGGTATATTTGTCATAAACGAACTACCTGATTTACAGGCAAGAATCCAGGTTGCTTTATTTAATATTTTAGAGGAAGGAGACATACAGATCCGGGGTTTTAAACTCAGGATGCCACTGGATATTTTATTTATTTTCACTGCCAATCCCGAAGATTACACCAATCGAGGCGCCATAGTAACTCCATTAAAAGACCGTATCGAAAGTCAAATATTGACGCATTACCCTAAATCATTGGAGACGGCCTTAGAAATAACAGAACAGGAAGCTGCCATAGATACAGAACAAAAAAATAAAATCAGAATCAGCGACCTGGTTAAACGCCTTATTGAGCAGGTTGCTTTTGAAGCAAGAGCAAGCGAATTTGTTGATAAAAAAAGCGGAGTAAGTGCCCGGCTTACTATTTCTGCACTCGAAAACGCTTATAGTGCAGCTGAGCTGAGATCAATTGTAAACCAGGAAAAGCAAACGCAGATTTGGATATCCGATCTTATCGGTATCATTCCCTCTATTACCGGAAAAATTGAATTGGTATATGAAGGTGAACAGGAAGGTCCGTACCAGGTAGCCATGAATTTATTGGATAAAGCAATCCGGACTCAATTCACACAATACTTTCCTAACCCTGACACATTAAAGAAAAGATCCAGGACATCAACCCCTGCTGAAGGTAAACCCAAAGAGGAAAATCCATTCCGGCCTATCACCGCCTGGTTTGACAAAGGCAATAGTTTGAACCTTTCTTTTCATACAACCGATAAAGAAAAAATCTTACAGCTTTATAAAGTGGATGGTCTTCATGCCCTCGTAAAAAAACTATTTAACCGGGCTAATGAAACGGAAACCGCTTTATTAATGGAATTTGTGCTGCACGGACTGGCTTCCTACTCTCTTATCAGTAAAAAAATATTTGAAGGAACTATCGAGTTCAAAGACCTGATCGGCAGCATGATGAACCTTGGAAACAAAAATTATGAGGAAGAATTTGATGAAGAAAGTTAAAAGACCCCTTTTTTATTATTCCAAAAAACCCTGACACCTGACATGGATTTAAAACAACTATTTGAAAAGGCAGTAGCTGATAGTAAAAATTTAGCAACCCGGCCTGATAACGAAACCCTGCTTCAATTATATGCACTTTATAAGCAAGCAACTGAAGGAGATTTGAACTCCGAGCCACCTTCCAATCCTTTTGATTTCGTTGCCAAAGCAAAATACCAGGCATGGTCCGGCCTGAAAGGAAAAAGCACTGAAGATGCAATGACTGAGTATGCTAACCTTGTAACAAAACTTCAAAACAGTTAAGGCTTGCCAGTAAATTCATTGTACCAATCACTAAACATCTTACCTACCCTTTCATAATTATAAAGCTGTTTTGCTTGCCCTGCAATTTCAGAATGATTGAATTGGTTCCGGTTATTGATAAACCAAAGTAATTTTTTTGCTAATAAATCAGGATTGTTTCCGGTCACAAAGATTCCGTTTACATTTTCCCGGATTGTCTCTTTAAATACACTGAGATCACTCACTATAACAGGTACACCACAGGCATTCGCTTCAATGAGAACACATCCAAAGGTTTCATACCTGGAATAAAGGATCAGTGCGTTTGACTGCCGGATTAATTCTGCCAATTCAATTTGAGGCATTTCAAAATAAAAATTCAAATGCGATTCTATATCCAATTCTTTTGCAAGTAGCTTTAACTTATCATGACCGGGTCCTACAACCGTCAACAGAAAATCTGAATTCTTTTCTTTCAACTTAGCAAAAGCTTTTATTATGTCTTCGGGATTCTTTTGATAATCCAGCCCTGAAATATGAATAAACCTTGTGGTATTCCTTACATTGGATTCAGCAGGACTGAATATGTCTGTATCCACAACATTTGGAATAACCCTATACTTTAAATTGCTAAATTCTTTTTTAATACAGGCTCCCAGGTAATCAGATACAACACTAAATGAACCCGCATTTTCCAATACTTTTTTCCATGCTCTCCTTATGTAATACGGCAGGTTCAAAAATGGATCCTGAGCTTCCGGCAAATAACCTGTCCAATGTTCTGATATTATATAAGGAATATGATATTTCCGCTTAATCCATCTTGCAATAAGACCCGCCTGCATGGCAACATGTACATGCACCAGATCGGGCTTCCCGTTTTGCCGGATAAATTCGGTAATTAATTTTTTATAGCACTTTCTGCGTTTTAGCCCTGAAAAAAGTTTATTAAAGATTGATAAAGAGAAACGGGGAGAATAGTAATAACAGATTTTTTCATTTACATTTCCTGAAGTTGAGTTTTCTACTTTACTATCATTAGTGATCTTTCCATCTTCATCTCTCACCACGTATATAACCTGTATGGAATGAAATATTCCAGCAGCCTTTGCATGACGCTGGATAAAATCACCGTTATAAGGCTTGATTTTATCAGGATACCAGGAAGGCAGCCATAAAATATTTTTATTCATGCTTTTGACAATAGATCATTATGGAATAACCACCCCAAAGTTTTACACTCATCTCTTTTGCCAGGGAAAAAGAGATTTTCCTGAGAAACTTTTTAAACCGGTGCTTTATCTTGTGTGACCGCCTCCTATCTGTTTCAGAAAGAGTGTAGTGCCAGTCTTTAATAATAAATCCTGAATCAGCCAGAATCCATTCCACATGTTCTTTCGTAAAATAATGCAGGTGCCCGACATCCTTTCGCTGCTGTAATAACACGTGTGATTTAAAAATAGTCCGGCAAGACAGATCCAGTGGTATATGAAAGATAAAATTGTTGCCTTGTGTTGAAATTTTTTTTAAAAAGTCAAAGTAGTTTTCCAAATGCTCAATAACATCAACAACCAGGATAAGATCTGCAGAGGCATTTTTTTCTGCAGTAAAATCAGCATTAAAAAATTTTACCCGTTCAATAGCATTTTTCTGAGCCTCGGCTATAGCCTGTGGAGAAATATCATATCCTTTCAAAACAGAAATATCTTTATCCATCTCTGCCAGGCAAATCAGAATCTCACCAAAACCACATCCGGCTTCAACAACAGAATCCGGGCTTAAATTGTTTTTTTTTATGAGCTTTAAAATTTCTTTCGCTTTCCACTCACTATCTTCCCGGCCCCAGGTCGGATTTTTTTGCAAATACTCACCACTTATATAAATATTGTCCCGGGCCTGATTCATTAGCTAATTATCCTTTCTTTAAAGACAAACCTGATTTTTTATTTGCAATAATAATATATAAAATCATCATCAGCAGAAACCCGATAGAAGTTGCCAGTGCAGCTCCCCGGATTCCCCACCGGGGTATTAATAGAAAATTAGCAATAATTACAGCCAGCAACGTACAAAGGGCAATATATACGTTATATTTCACTTTCCCCAGCCCCGAAAATATAGGTGAGAATAGATAAGAAACCGAAAGGAAAATAATTCCGGGCATTAAAATGACAAGAGGCCAGTACATTTCGTCGTATTCATTTCCCCAAAGAAAAAGAATCAGGGGTTGCCCGGCTAATAGTACCAGTACAGCTCCCAGTATATAACAAGCTGTTACTACCAGCATCATCTTTTTAAAAAATGGTGTTTGAAACGAAATATTGTCTTTTGAAGATTGAGGAAATAAAATTCCGGCTACAATCATGGCAGGAAGTACCAACATTTGTCCCAGCTTAGATACCTGGATATAATTACCTAATGATTTGGCAGAACAATAATATTCTACAAACCAATAATCAATTCTATATAATAAAAAATAACTGACATTTCCAATCAGGGCGGTCAAAGAATATCTGAAAACCGGGGATAGTTCATTTACCTTTACCCTGAATAGCTGAATCAAGGTCTTTTCTCTTTTTAACCAAACCAAAGCAAGAACAGCACCCATTAAAAAATTTACAATAAAAAAGATATAAAAGAATGTTTTGACATTAACCAAGCCTGACCAGCTATTATCCCAGGGAATGAAAAGTAGAAGAACCAGGTTAGCAATACCGGCAACCAGGTTAGATGTTTTATAATCATCCCGGCTATAGAATAAGGCAGTAAAATAAGTAATAAGGAATGTTCCGGTAATGTAGGTGAAACATGCAAAAAACAAAAAATAGCCGCTGAAAGTTCCGGTATGATCCTTAAAAAAAAATAAAAATAAACCACTGATAAAAACAGAAGCGATCACCGACCAGGTTATTGCAAAAGAAGTAAGAATGTTTTCGGGAGTTTTCTTTTTACTCACATAATAAATAATTCCGGAATCAAGACTCAAACTCCCGATCAGTAAAAAAAAATTAAGATCATTTAAAAAGAAATTAAAATTCCCGCTTACTGCAGCCCCCAGGCTTCTGGCAATACCAATATTCAATAACAATAAAGTAGCATAAAAAAAAATTCTCCAGGTAAAATTCTTATATATCAGCCGGGTTATCTGCATTGCAGGTGATGCTTCTTCAAATATACTATTTAACAAACTTGCATTACAAAATACATTTAATTAAAATGTAAAAGCAAAATTGTAAAATGATATTCCGGGATTCCTCTGCCAGCACGATGGTCTGAAACCGGATACCCGTTTCAATTTCGGAATATTTTAAACTGCCGTGATCTGAATAAAATCTTTCCTGTTAATAAAATAAAGGAACAAAAGATAAACAATTGGAAAAAAACTAATCAGTTTCAATACAAATATCCCGGAATAAAAACCCAAAAGGTAAAGCAGTGCCAGCATCATCAGTCCCGCTGCCAACTGCACATCACCGATTGCACAAACCACTTTGAAGTAATAGGTATGCAAATGGTGATACACTAATTCCAATGGTTTTGTGTGATGATAACCATCTGTCACAACGATTTTAGGATGATTTTCCGTTATGCTGATCACTACAGGTTGATCATTCGGAAGCGGGTAAATTTCTTTTCCGTTAACTACAACCCGTATCTTCAAAAAACTCAACAGTACCTGGTTTTTACGAGTAATGACAATATGGTAAGTCGCATTTTCCAACTATTACTTTAAAGATCGGATGATCTCCTTAAAATCGGAAGCCACTAATGATGCACCGCCTACCAATCCACCATCTACATCCGGGCCACTGAATACTTCCTTCGCATTATTTGCTTTAACGCTGCCCCCGTAAAGAATTGAAATTGCCTGGGCAACTTCCTGTCCATACTGAGCCGCCAAAATAGAACGCAGGTGTGCATGCATTTCCTGTGCCTGCTCAGCAGTTGCAGTTTTCCCCGTCCCTATTGCCCAAATAGGTTCATATGCTATAATGATCTTTTTGATATTCTCGGCATTGAGATGAAACAAAGATTCGCCCAGTTGCGTTTGAACAAATTCATTTTGCTTCCCCGACTCCCTGACTGCCAAAGATTCACCACAACAAAAAATCGGGGTAATTCGATATTCCAGGCAACGATTTATTTTTTCAGCCAGTAATGAATTGCTTTCTGTAAAATATTCCCTGCGTTCACTATGCCCGACAATACAGTAATTGACAGCAATGGAATGAAGCATCTCCACGGATATCTCTCCGGTAAAGGCACCGGAAATTTTATCAGAGCAATTTTGAGCCGCCACTTCATAATTTGCCGCATCTTCCACTTCACTCCTTGTCATAAGGAGATAGGGATAAGGAACCGCAAAAATCACTTGTTGATCCGGGCTAAGGTTAATGCCGGCATCTAAAATATCATCTAATAATTTTTCTCCCTGCTGAAAAGTTAGATTCATCTTCCAGTTAGCAGCTGCAATCTGTTTTCTCATTGTAAAAATTTAATAGTGCTCAAAGATATAGGTAAGAATTTTCATTTCACTGTCAGTAATAGAATGCCTTTTCAGCTTTTTCCAGTTCTGTATATCTGTAAATGCTTTTTCCAGTTCATATCGTTTTACTCCCTCACTGCCCCATGAAAAAGAGGGAATGTATTTTGGCGTTAGCCCTGACCCAAAAACATTACAGCAAACGCCGATCACAGTTCCGGTATTGATAGCTGTATTTACAGCCGTCCGTGAATAATCACCCATCATTACACCGCACTTGACACCGGCATTCTTTTCACCTTTTGGCGTCCATACTTTTACTTCGGCTGCAGTATTTTTTAAGTTGGAATTCGTGGTGCCGGCGCCTAAATTACACCACTCACCGATCACAGAATCTCCTAAATATCCATCATGAGCTTTATTTGAATAACCAAAGAGAACCGAATTTTTTATTTCGCCCCCAACAACTGAATATGGTCCGACCGTAGTAGCCGGATACACTTTTGTTCCCATTTTTAAACAAGCCCCCTCACATAATGCAACGGGTCCACGGATGATACAACCTTCCATTACTTCTGCATTTTTCCCGATATAAATAGGGCCTTCAGATGCATTGAGGATACTATGTTCCACTCTTGCCCCTTTTGCAATAAAAATATTTGAAGGGCGGGTTACTTTATTTGTTTTGGATATGGGCTGCGACTTCCTTTTTTTTGTGAGAAGTTCAAAGTCTTGCCGGATTGCCCTATCGTTCATTTTGAAAATATCCCAGGGAAAATAAATGGCATTAATTTCTTCATCAAAAATTACAGCTTTCCGGACCTGTATCTTATGTTTTTCTTTAACCTCTTTATTTGTAAACCTGAATACAATTCCTTCTCTACCCTGGGCAGTTATAAATTCACCATTCTTCAGTTTATTAATCTTTTTAACCAGCCCGGGGGTTGGAAGAATGTTTCCATTAATCAGAAAGCAAGTAGAATCAGTTGCTGCTTCACCGGGATGTACTGAGCGATCAAGATCTTTATAGTCATCTTCTTTTTTATCGAATGATGGAATCCCTAACATTTTTTCCCATTTTTCCCTGATAGTTAATATCCCAATCCTGATGTCCTGCAACTGGCGGGTCAATGTAAAAGGCCGCAGGTTCTCAGGTTGACAAAACTCTTCAGTGAAAATGATTTTATTCATAATTGGAAATGCAAATTAAACGAGATAAATGTGACTACTGAAATTTCTTAAAGCCAACTCAGCAATCAATTTTACGATATAGAACATCATTCTTTTTATGTTTCAATTTATTTCTTTCAGCAGATAAGCTATAAGTTAAGAATAAATACTAATCTCAATGCTTCTGGAAGATTTTAAATAAATCAACTATCGTACTTCGTATTTATTTTAATTTCAATGACATAAAATAACTATAATCAAGCATTTGCGACAAACGTAAATCTTAATTTTTGTAAAGAATTTCAAAATACCAAATACCCCAAAAAGCCCGGGATATTTTAGACAGGGCTGTTGAAAAAAATAAGCTGAATTTTATACTAAAATCTATGAAATTCAGTTATTAAGACAATAGATTGCAACTATAAAAATGTGTCGCTTCCGATATACTGCTTTTGCCTTATTATTTCTCTATTTCAGCCTGTCCTGCTTCTCTTCCCTGGGACAGCTTGGTCTTTCATTTAATTTAAAGAAACCAAAGGAGTATGATGAGAGAGTACTTCGTTCTGAAAAATCGGACCAGAAAAAATTTACTCTTCCCACCCGGTTTATTCAAAATACGGTTACCCATTTCAACTATTTCTTCAATGCAAATCAAAAATTGAATGAGATCATTGAAAGAGCCAAAACTGCATTCAGGGAAGATTATTCCCAGCTTTTACCTTTTTACAATTATAGCCTGGATGTTACATCCGGTGATGCCATTCAACTGGATTCGGTGATCTATAAATCAGAAACCGGTATTGCACTTCACGATCTCCGGGGGGACTGGGTGGACAACCTGTACCTTCTTTGGGGTATTTCTTTTTATCTGCACAAGAAATTTGATTCTGCTGCACTCATGTTTCAGTTTATCAATTATGCCTTTGCTCAAAAGGAAAAAGACGGCTACTATAAAACTATTGGTAGCGGCATGGATGGAAATAAATCCTTCAGTATTGCCACCAAAGAAAAATCGAATGTTTTAAAAAAAGTATTTTCTGAACCACCCAGCCGGAATGATGCGTTCATCTGGCAAATACGAAACTACCTGGCGCAGGACAAATTTCCTGAAGCCTCCAGCCTGATTGCCACCCTGAAAAACGATCCCAATTTTCCAAAAAGATTACAAAATGACCTGGAAGAAGTTCAGGCTCTATGGTTTTACAAACTGAATATGTGGGACAGTGCCGCTCCCCACCTGGCTAATGCATTATCAAATGCGACCACCAAACAGGAAAGAGCAAGATGGGAATTCCTGGTTGCACAACTGTATGAAAGAAGCGGGAAATACGAGGAAGCTGAAAAATTTTATGCAAAATCTATATCTCATACTTCCGACCCGGTTCTCGATGTGTATGCCAGATTGAATTCCGTCAGGATCAATAAAAGCGGTGGTGAAAATTATATTGCAAAGAACATTGCAGAGCTTCTTAAAATGGCGAAGCGGGAAAAGTATGAAGAATACAGAGATATCATTTACTACATGGCTGCGCAAATGGAACTTCAGCAGAATAATGCTGATGCTGCCTATGCATTACTTCAAAAAGCTGCCCGCTACACTACCAACAGCACCGAAAACAGGAATAAGATTTTCCTTCAACTGGGTGAAATGGCATTTACAAAAAAATTATACAGGCCCGCTTATAATTATTATGACAGTTTAAATTTGAGCGACACTTCTTTACATGATATACCCGGCATTAGCAAGAAAAAAGAAATATTGGGAAAACTTGCTTTGAATATTGAAATCATTGACAGGCAGGACAGCCTGCAAAAAATTGCCTCGATGCCTGAGGCGGATAGAAAAGATTATGTGAAGAAATTAGTACGGCAGATTCGCAAGAGCCGGGGATTAAAAGATGAAAGCCTGGTCACGGCATCCCAACCCTTCGGCCAGCAAAATGACAACACTCCCTTTTTCTCTGCCGGCACAGGATCTAAAGGCGATTGGTACTTCTACAATACTACAGTCCGGAATAAAGGATATGCAGATTTTATTTCCCGGTGGGGAAAACGCCCTAACACCGACAATTGGCGACGCAGCAGCAGCATCAAGGGAAATGCGTTGATACAAATGCAAAAAGATATAACAGGCGATTCAGAAACTGATGCCAACTCTTTAACCGCTGAAGGAGAAGCTGAGATATCTTTCGATGTTTTGTATGACAAGCTGCCCTTAACAGACCAGGCCCTTGCTCTCTCCAATGATTCAATAAGCAATGCCCTTTTTAATGTAGGAAAAATTTATGCAGAAGAAATAGAAGATTGTGGCGCTACTATTGAGACCTTTGAATCCTTACGAAATCGCTTCCCGAAGTTTGAAAGAATGGATGAAGTATTGTTCCAATTATATTATTGTTATTCAAAGAATGGAGAAACTGCAAAAGCGGCATCACTCAAAAATGTCCTGAACACTAATTATCCCAAAAGCAATTTTACAGCTATAGTTACCACCGGCAGGAACCCTGAATCAAAATCACCAAATCCTGATGCGACAAAAGCTTATGAGGAGATTTACGAACAATTTATAGAAGGAAATTTCTCAGCTGCTGAGGCGCAAAAGAAAATTGCAGATAGTCTTTATGGGAAAAACTACTGGACTCCTCAATTACTTTATATCGAATCCGTTTTCTATGTAAAACAAAAGAAAGACAGTACGGCAAAAGACATTCTCAACTCTCTCATTTCACAATTTCCGAATACCCCACTGGCCCAAAAAGCCACTACCCTTGTTGATGTATTAAGCCGGCGTAAACAAATAGAACAGGAACTTGAAAACCTGGTAATTGAAAAATCACAGCCCGAAGAGAATAAAATGATTTCAATGCCTGTCGTACAAACAGCAGTGCCTGTTGCTAAAATAAACACTGCTGATACAACTAATAAAATTCAAAAGCCGTCAATCGTTCAGCAAACAAATGTAAAACCGCCCCTCGATAGTGTCGTACTTAAGCCCATTGCACCACCTCCTGCTGCGGCATATGATTTTAATCCGGAGACAAGCCATTATGTAGTCCTTATATTAACAAAAGTGGATCCTATATTTGTCAATGAAGCAAAAAATGCTTTCTCCCGATATAATAAGGAGACTTATTATAATAAAACATTTACAACAGAGTTAACGGATATTGATGGTACGAACCGCTTGTTGCTTATTGGTCCTTTTAAGAACCTCCAGGAATCCCTTGATTACATAAATAAGGCAAAACCGGTTACGGCTTCTGAAATAATACCATGGTTAAAAGGTGGTAAATACAGTTTTTCAGCCATTACTGACAAAAATCTTGAAGTATTAAAGACTCAAAAGGATATTGAAAAATATAAAGCATTTCTTGAGCAAAATGTACCCGGAAAGTTCTGATAATCTTCACTAAACTTTCAATTCTCTTTTTGGCAAAAAATTAATTCAGATCTGTCTGGGACTGAAGCCGTTTTTCTTAATTTAGAGCTTCCAAATTGATCTGATTCCTATTTGATCAACACAACTATTAAAATTAATGAAACGTTCAGTCCGAATTTTCTGGTATATTTTCTTTGCAGGATTCATTTGTTGCGTACTTATTATAATGCTGGCCAACTTTGGAGCCTTCGGGAAAATGCCTTCATTAAAGGAACTTGAAAATCCTTCAATTCTCCAGTCTTCAGAAGTCTATGCAAGTGATGGAACATTGATGGGTCGCTATTACAGGGAAAGAGGCAACCGCAGCAATATTGAATATAAAGACATTTCGAAAAATGTTATTAATGCCCTCGTATCCACCGAGGACAAGCGTTTCTATGATCATTCCGGTATCGATTTTAAATCTACACTTCGTGCTGTTTTCTTACTGGGCCAGGAAGGCGGTGGCAGCACCATAACACAACAGTTAGCGAAAACACTGTTAGACCAGGGAAGTAAAAATAAAGCCTGGCGTATTATTGAAAAAGTCAAAGAATATATCATTGCCATAAAACTGGAAAGAAATTTTACCAAGGAAGAAATACTGGCATTATATCTCAATGCTGTTCCTTTCAGCGACAATGTATATGGTATCCGGAATGCTTCCCGGACTTTTTTCCAGAAAGAACCGGATCGCCTGGATGTAGATGAAGCTGCATTATTGATTGGAATGCTGAAAGGAAATACTCTTTACAATCCCAGGAGGAATTATAAAGCCGCCTTTGATCGCCGTAATGTTGTAATAACCCAGATGGAAGTCAACAATAAGCTGACACATGTTGATGCAGACAAGTTGAGATCTCTGCCAATCAAGCTTAATTACAGGAAAATGGACGAGAATAACGGTTATGCTCCATATTTCCGTGAAGTTTTAAAAGGAGAAATAACAGATGCATTAAAAGATGTCAGGAGTTCTGATGGCAGCCCTTACAATATTTATGATGATGGCTTGCGAATCTATACAACAATCAATCCCAAGATGCAGGTATATGCGGAAGAAGCGGTTGCTCAATGGATGCCTGTATTACAAAAAGCCATGAGCTCTCAAAACTATTTAAAGAATGTTTGGAAAGATCACCAGGCCGAGTTGGATCGTTATATGAAACAAAGTGACCGTTGGCAAAATATGTCAGACGATGGCTATAGCGAAAAAGAAATCCGGAAAAGTTTTACGGAAAAAGTTCCTATGAAAGTATTTGCCTGGAATGCAAATCGTGAAAAAGATACAATAATGACGCCACTGGACTCCATCAAGTACAGCAGGCAGATGTTGCAATCATCTTTTATGTGTATGGACCCAATAACAGGTGAAGTTAAAGCCTGGGTTGGCGGTATCAGTTTCAAAACATATAAATATGATCATGCCAACCTTAAAACAAAAAGACAAGTTGGTTCTACGATAAAGCCACTCTTATATTGCCAGGCAATGGAGGAACGGGGATTCACTCCTGAAACAATTTGCGATAATGAAGCCCAGTATTTTCCCGGCAATGGATGGGTGCCTGCCGGAAGAAAATGTGTGGGTGCTGCCCAGGTAACCATGGCAGGCGCTTTAGCACATTCGTTGAACTGTGCCAGTGCCTACATTATGAAAAATGTCGGAGCCCCGCAGTTTGCTGATTTTTTATCCCGTTTGAACCTTCCAACCAAAGTAGATGTTGTGCCTGCCCTTGCACTTGGCGCCTGCGATTTGTCATTATATGAAATGCTATGGGGCTACTCCATTTTTGCCGGAAGAGGGTTTTCTACAAAACCTTATTTTATTACCCGGATTGAAGACCGGAATGGAAATGTCATTAAGAGATTCGATTATAGTAGCAACAGGAAAGAAGTGGTCAGCGAAGCTACTGCATACAGGATGGCCAGAATGATGCAGGGAACGGTGGACGTTGGAACTGCCGCCGGATTGAGAGGCCGGCTGGGTATTTCTGAAATGGGTGGTAAAACAGGAACTACCAATGATAACGCCGATTTTTGGTTTATGGGTTACACTCCTCAACTTCTGGCCGGAACCTGGGTTGGTTGTGATGATCGTTTTCTTACTCTCGCCAGTTCAGCTTATGCCGGAGGAAGAGTTGCTCGCCCTGTTTGGGAATATTTTTTTCAGAAAGTACTTGCTGATAAATCATTAGGTATAGAAAAAGATGCCCGGTTTGTTGTTCCGGCAGATTATGAAAATATTACAGACAGTAGTTCTGAATATGATCTTTTAGCGACTCCTGTTCAACCCGGTTTGGGAGGCGAAGATGAAGGTGTTGGCAAGGAACAGGATTTTAAAATCGGCAATGAATATATTCCACCGGAATCAAAGCCGGTGATTGAAGAAAAGGTAAAAGTGAAAACAGATACATCTGCTCTAATTCCAAAAGTTAATAAACAACCGGTCGAGGAACCCAAAAAGAAAAAAGGACTGTTTAAAAGATTGTTTGGCAAGAAGGAGAAGAATTAATTAGCCGCCGGAAACCTACGTATATAAAGCAAAATGTAGCAGTTTTGCTTTTTTCTTTTTCAGTTGGCAGACATATCGTTCAAATTTCATGCAACCGATCACTAAGCTGATCAGGCACCAAAAATCACCTTTTCATCAATAGACGAACCTTTTTAATAACTTACAACATCAACGCTCTCCCGGGTATATAAAAATTCAATGAAGAATAACCCGGTATTTTCATTTCACTCATTACAGAGCTCAGTCATTCAATAATATCTTAACGCTTGTTATAACTCTGTTACTGGTAGCATCTTCAGTATTCTTTCCTATATTTTTTCAGTCTTACCATTGAAACAAAAATTAAAACTATGAAAAGGCTATTAATAATTTTAGTGTCAATGGCAGTGTCAATCGGGGCATCATCACAACATGGCAAAACAAGCTATATTAAATACCCCAGGCCCAGGTCGCATGTCGTAATTGTCAGACCTGTTTATTATCCGCCTTATTATTACGGATATTATACCCCGTTATACTATCCCTTCAGACCCGTTTACAGATATCCCGGAGAAACCAGGCTGGAAATAAAAATAGACAGTATCCGGAACGATTATCGTGATAAAATCTGGTCAGCAAGGCATGATAAAAGCCTTAGCAGGTCTCAACGAAAAGAAACAATCCATCAATTGAAACATGATAGAGATCTGGCAATTAACCAGGCTGAAGCCGGATATTATAAAAACAGTTGAATCATAATGAAACAGAAAGTCCTGTATTCCTGCAGGACTTTTTTTATTTCAGGCACACTTCTAAATTTTTATTCTTCCCATATTTTTTATCTTTAACGGGTACAAACTTCCGGCATGTACCACAGTACCAAAAAAAAGGTTCACGGTCTTTTGCATCCTGAAATCGTTGGTGACACACATTGGGATAGAATTATCAATGTGTTTATTATTGTGCTGATCATTTTGAATGTTATTGCCATCATGCTGGAGACAGTGCCTTCAATATACCAGCCGCACAAAAAATTCTTTCATGATTTTGATCTCTTTTCAGTAATCGTATTTACTATTGAATACGTTCTGAGAGTATGGAGCAGCAACCACGATCCCCGGTTTAAGCATAGCCTGTACGGCCGGTTGCGATATATGATTTCTCCTGCAGCATTAATAGACTTAATTGCAATCCTGCCTTTTTATATTTTCCTCTTTCTGCCGGTTCGCATTATGAATATTGGTTCAGATTTCAGGCTGATCCGAATACTCAGGCTTTTAAGGTTTTTCAGGCTTTTCAGACTTACAGCTTATACAAAATCCACCAGGTTGGTTGTAAATGTATTAAAATCACGTCTGCCTGACCTGATGCTTTCATTTGTACTCACATCATTCCTGATCATCCTGGCCTCCTGCTTGGTATATTTTGCAGAACACGATTCGCAGCCAGAAAAATTCTCCAGTATTCCCGCAACCATTTATTGGGCTGTTGTGACATTGGCCACAGTTGGCTACGGAGATATGGTTCCAATAACTTTGCTGGGAAAGACATTCACAGTTCTAATTATTTTAATGGGTGTGGCACTGTTAGCACTTCCGGCAGGTATCATTACATCCGGCTTTATAGAAGAAGCCCGCAAATCCAGAAAACCACGGGTCTGCCCTCATTGCGGAAAGTCACTGGATGAACATCCGGAACATTCTTAAGTTTAGAGAGGATAATATAAAAAAACCGGGCAATCGCTTACCCGGTTTCAAAGTTTTCTTAGTTATTAATTTTTATTTTCCGACAATCCGTATTTATGCATAAACCTGTCGTAAAGCTGAGTTTGCTTATTTTCAAGACTCACCTTCCTGCCCTGAATAAAAGCATCAGTGATAATGCTGGTACGCATGTCCAACACATCACCTTTACTAATGATGATGTTGGCATCTTTTCCTGCTTCAATACTTCCGGTGCGATCATCAATACCTAAAATTTTTGCAGCATCCAGGGTAATTGCCTGTAATGCTTCTTCTTTAGTTAACCCATATGCTGCAGCTTCACCTGCATTGAAGGACAAATTACGATAGCGGGTTTCTTCAAAATCATCATTTAAACAGAATAAAACTCCGGCTTTCTTCAGCAAATAAGGAGTTTTGAAAGGCTGATCAATATCATCATCTTCCAATGTTGGCAGGTTAAATTCACGATTTAAAATTACCGGGATATTATTTTGTTTCAATAAATCTGCGATCTGCCAGCTTTCACTGCCACCTACAATAACAACATTGAAACCAAATTCTTTTGCAAAGTCAATAGCTGCCAGCATTTGTTTTACCTGGTCGCAATGCACAAAGAATTTTTGTTTCTTATCGAAAAGATTCCTGACTGCTTCAAATTTTAAATTGGTTTCCAGGTGATTCTTATCTGCGAAATAAGCTTTCGCTTCTCTGAAAAAACTTTTCGCACTTTCTATTTTATCCAATGCAGCTTTAACCGGGTCAGTTGCAGATCCTCCTGCCTGCTGCGCCATGCCCGGGAAGAAACCAAATCTTCCGGACCTGGAACGGGCCATCAGGCTCGGTATATTGTAGTGAATGCCGATATCCATCTTATAAGCTGCATCTTCCCAATTCCATGCATCCAATTGAACAATTGTAGAAGAACCCGGAAGCATTCCTCCCAGGGGAGCTACATTTGCCAGAAGGATTCCATTAGCTCTTAGGGTTCCGATAATTCTTGAATCTGCGTTGTAGGCAACGATAGAGCGAATATTAGTGTTCCAGTCACCTAATTCTGAGAAATCATTACTCCCTCTTACGGCATTACCGGCTATTTCCCGAAGTCCAAGATCAGTGTTCGGTAAAATGAGCCCCGGATAAACCTGCTTCCCTTTTGCGTCAATGATATTGCCGGAAGCAGAAATACCGGCACCAACTTTAGAGATCTTTCCATCTTTGATTTCAATAGTTCCGTTTTCAATTACCTGTCCATTGCCTACATGAATCGTGGCATTGGTAATATAAATGGTTCCTTTCTGTGCGGCAGCAGGATACACATCGTCCTGAGCCTTCACCATAACAGTAAAAAGCAGAAAAGAAATTAAGCTAAAAAATATTTTTTTCATTGTATGCTGATTTATTGATTTTGATTAATGACATCATCATAGCTATCGGTCTCCAGCAGTCCTTTTTGATGATCTACATCATCTTCACAGTGCAGGATCACCTGCAGGCTGGGACGTGCCGGTGTCATTCCACCGGGATTTGTTCTGCCTTCGGAAATCATTTTTTGAATTAACCGATTTCTTTCTGTGGAAATGTTTTTACGAAGTTGTAAATCATGTTGCCTGTCAAAATAAACGGTACCATCTATAATTGTATAAAGCGCCACAGCATACACACTAAGAGGATTATCGCTCCATAAAACGAGATCAGCATCTTTACCCACTTTAATACTACCGGTTTTGTTATCAACGTGTAATGCTTTGGCAGGATTGATGGATACCATCTTAAAAGCATCTTCTTCGCTCATACCGCCATACTTCACACTCTTGGCAGCTTCCTGGTTCAGACGCCGGGCCATTTCCGCATCATCGGAATTGATACATACATTCAATCCCATTTTTTGCATAATGGCAGCATTGTAGGCAATAGCATCCTGAACTTCTAATTTGTATGCCCACCAGTCACTAAATGTGGAAACATTGGATCCGTGTGCTTTTAATTTATCTGCTACTTTATATCCTTCCAGGATGTGAGTAAATGTATTGATCTTAAATCCGAATTTTTCAGCCACCCTCAACAATTCAATAATTTCACTTTGCACATAAGAGTGACATGTAATAAAACGTTTTTTATTCATGATTTCAACCAATGCATCAAGCTCCAGGTTTCTTCTTGTAGCAGCAGGCAAAGCTTTCATTTGGTTTTCATAATCTTTGGCCCGCTGGAATGCATCCATCTGCACTTCTTCCACTCCCATTCTTGTGTCCGGAAATCTTGTGTTGCCCTGTGATGAAGCTGTACGTTTTACATTTTCTCCCAATGCAAACTTGATAAAAGGATCGGCTCCTTTAAATTTCAAGCCTTCATCATCCACTCCCCAGCGTAATTTGATTAACTGTGCCTGCCCGCCAATGGTATTGGCAGAGCCATGCAGAATTTGTGCTGAGGTGACACCTCCACTCAATTCCCTGTAAATATTAATGTCTTCCGGATTCAGATTATCCTGTATGCGAACTTCGGAAGTAACGGATGCCGCTCCTTCATTAATGGAAAATGCTGCTATATGTGAGTGCTCATCAATGATACCGGGGGTAAGATTTTTCCCGGTCCCGTCAATGACTCTTGCAGATGCATCAGAAAGATTTTTCCCAATCTGCGCAATTTTTCCGTTTTTAACCAGAACATCTGAACCCTTAATGATGCCGTCTTTTTCATTAGTCCAAACTGTTGCATTCTTAATGAGAATTGTTTCTTGCTGAGGTACCGTTTCGGATCCGTATGAACCAAAAGGGTAAGTTACTTTTCCCAAACGTAAAGGGAATTTTCTACGGGATGACGTATCAGCTACCGGTGAATTTGCTTTCGCTAAAGTAGCCGTCCAAAGAACTGCATTTCCAACCGAGTCTTCACCATTGCCCTGCCAAACATCACCATTGTTAATCCCACTCAACCTGAATCCTGCACCTGAACGGCCTCTGCCTCCCGGGAATCCTCCACCTCCATTTGCTCCGGGCCTGCGGGCAGGAGTTGTAGAAAAACTCAGCTTAACGAGTCCACCGCTATAACTAAATTTTCCGGTTAGGGTATCAGTACCTGACAGCACATTGGCAGCACTGCTGCTTTTAACATCCAGTGTATAATTCTTTGGACCATTTGATTCAGTAATTACCAAATTGTACTGCCCTGTGATATCATTCCACAAATCTTCCTTCACCTCATATTTCTGACCCTGTACCCAATTTTCAATTATTGAAGTTTTTTCACTGAAGATTGGGCCGGTTGTAATCAGGAAATTGGCCAGCTTACCCTGATCAAGACTTCCTACTTTATCATAAACTCCCAGCCATGTTGCAGGATTTTTTGTCAATGCATCAAACGCTTTTGATTCACTTAAACCGTACTCTACTGCTTTGCGCAGGTTGGTCCAGAATTGCTTTACATCACGCAGGTCAGAACTTGTAATGCAAAAGGGAATATTTGCTTTTTCCACTATTCCCGGATTAGATGGCGCCAATTCCCAGTTTTTCATATCACGCAATGAAACAAACCTTGCATCATTCGGATCTTCCACATCCTGGGCCTGGGGAAAATTCAGTGAAAGGATTAATGGAGCTTTGGTAGCTACAATTTCATTGATTCGCTGGTAATCATCCCCACCTGTTTTTATAATATATTGTACCCCGAATTCATCACCGATACGATCAGCACGGATGACACTCCATTTATCATTTGCATCAAATATCTGGGGAAGGCTTTGATTATCATTCCATGCCTGCAAGCTCAGGTTTACTCCTTCTTTGGCAGGATTGGTCTTGTACCATTGACCATCCAAATAAGTCTGGCGGAGTAAAGCCACTGTTCCCATCATTGAGCTGGGATAGCTTTGCCTGGAAGTTCCTTTACTGAAAGAATAGTTGGCAGAAGCTCTTTGTTTTATAATTGCCAGGTTCTCTTTCAGATCAGAAAGTGCAACAAAAGCTCCTGTACCTCTTGCAATACCGTCTTTATAAAATGTAAGTACTGAGCCGAAACCAATATCCCGCAATGATTTTGCTTTGGCAGGATTCGTTACAAAAACCTGGTAAGCATTTTCCTGGCTGCGTATTGCCTGGTTCCAACCATAAGCTCCTTTCGTGTTGGTAGTAAATTGTTGAGCACCAAAAAAGCCACCCGCATTTCTGGCATCAGTTGTTGAGGTTTCGGGTACCGGAATCCCGTAATCAGTATAAATATCAATCAGGGAGGGGTAAAGATATTTTCCGGAACAATTTACAACTACTGCATCTGCAGGAACTGTAACTGATGTGCCAATAGCGGTTATTTTTCCTTCACGAATAACCAGCGTAGCATTAGTTAATGTGGTTTGCCCGTCTTTAACGATAGTGGCATTCGTAAAGGCGTAACTGCCTGTACGGGGATCTGCCACACCATTAACGGGAAAAGTTTGTTGTGCCCATATCTCTGTCATATTGAAAAAAATGAACAGCAGCAATACAGGTTTCAACATGTGTTTCAATTTTCTCATTGTATTGTTAATTTTAAAGGTGACATTAGGTATTTGAATCAATTGAGTTGCAAATGAGCAGACCGAAAATAAAGGAAATGTAGAATACTAAATGAAAATTTGCTAAAACATTATAAACATGAGGTAAAAAAATGATACGGAGGGAAATTGCCCCAATTCTTTATCCTCATCTCATGACTTAAAGTTTAGTAATTTTGATATTAAATTACGGGGTTATGCCAAAAGTCAAATCATTGTTTTCCATTCCCGATTTTACACTGTCGCCAAGAGTTGACCAGGTAGGCGTTGAAGAAAGAGCATCCCGTTTCACAAAAAGAAGTATTAAAAAAGAATCGAAAGTGAGCGGCTTGAAGTTGGTGCTTAACATGATTGACCTTACTACGCTGGAAGGAAAAGATACTGAGGGTAAAGTAAAACAACTTTGCTATAAAGCAATGCATTTGCATGATACATTGCCGGGATTACCAACAGTTGCTGCGGTCTGCGTTTATCCCACTATGGTAAAGACAGCAAAAAAAGCATTGGAAGGTTCAGGAATAAAAGTTGCATCAGTTGCCACTGCATTTCCCAGCGGGCAGGCGCCAAGGGAAGTAAAAATCAGGGATACTAAATATGCTGTTGTTAACGGAGCGGATGAAGTGGATATGGTAATCAGTCGTGGGAAATTCCATGCAGGAGACTATAATTATGTTTTTGATGAAATTGCAGCTATCAAAGAAGCCTGCGGTGAAGCGAGGTTAAAAGTGATTTTAGAAACAGGTGAGCTGGGAACCTTTGATAAAGTAAGAAGGGCAAGTGATATTGCCATGTATGCAGGAGCCGATTTTATTAAAACATCAACAGGAAAAATCCAGCCTGCTGCAACGATGCCTGTTACATTAGTGATGTTAGAAGCCATTCGGGAATATTATTATAAAACAGGAAGAATGGTAGGAATGAAACCTGCGGGTGGTATTTCAAAATCAAAGTTGGCATTGCACTATTTGGTAATGGTTAAAGAAGTATTGGGTGATGACTGGTTGAACAATGAATGGTTTCGTTTTGGGGCAAGTAGTTTAGCGAATGATGTATTGATGCAATTGGTAAAAGAGAAAACAGGGATTTACCAGGCAGCGAATTATTTTAGCGTGGATTAAGTCAGAACCATGATTTAGATAGAGAGGATGGATTATAAGGAAATTAATCACAAAAATCTTCTCAAAATCCCCAAATCTTAGTTCATACAAATGTTGAATAGAATTACAAAAAATCAACGGAGCCTGCCTTGTCGGCAGGCAGGCGTCGCAAGGACGATCATCCGTGTTACTATCGCTGGTTAAATAAAAAAATATTATGGCTGTAACAAAGAAAAAATCAGTTAAGAAAAACAATACGATCAAATTGAAGTTTGATACCAGTTGGTTGTATGCGCCTGCGCCGGAGAGTAAAAGTGCTGCAACAATTAAGCCGCAGTACGATCTTTTCATAAATGGCGAATGGCAAAAGCCATCGGGAGGAAAATATTTTGATACGATAAATCCTGCCAATGAAGAAAAATTGTCGGAAGTAGCAGACGCTAACGAAGCTGATGTAAACAAAGCGGTAACTGCAGCAAGAAATGCTTATGAAAAAGTGTGGAAGAAAATGCCGGCTAAAGAAAGAGCCAAATATATTTTCCGTATTGCAAGAATGGTGCAGGAAAGAGCAAGAGAGCTGGCCATTATAGAATCGCTGGATGGGGGAAAGCCCATTCGTGAAAGCCGTGATTTCGATGTACCCACTGCTGCCAATCACTTTTTTTATTATGCCGGATGGGCAGATAAATTAGAATATGCTTTTCCAAACAGAACGGCAGCATCAGTGGGAGTTGCAGGGCAAATTATTCCCTGGAATTTTCCATTGCTGATGGCTGCATGGAAAATAGCACCGGCATTGGCTACGGGAAATACTGTTGTTCTAAAACCTGCGGAAACAACTCCATTGACTGCATTAAAATTAGCAGAGATTATTCAGGAATCCGGATTGCCGGAAGGAGTTGTCAACATTGTAACCGGTGCCGGTGCTACCGGTGCAGCTATCGTTAACCACCCAGATATAAATAAAATTGCTTTCACCGGATCTACTGAAGTCGGAAAAATTATACAAAGGTCTATCGCAGGAACAAACAAAAAAGTAACACTGGAATTAGGCGGCAAAGCTGCCAATATCATTTTTGAAGATGCACCGCTCGATCAGGCAGTGGAAGGTGTAATTAATGGCATTTATTTTAACCAGGGACATGTGTGTTGCGCCGGTTCAAGATTGTATGTTCAGGAATCGGTGTCTAAACAAGTGATCCGAAAATTAAAAGACAGGATTGAATCATTGATTGTCGGTGATCCGCTGGATAAGAATACAGACATTGGCGCAATTAACTCCAAACAACAATTAGAAACGATTCGCAAATATGTAAAGATTGGAAAAGAAGAAGGCGCTGAAATGTATGAGAGCAGTTGTTCGCTGCCGGGAAGAGGATTCTGGTGCCGCCCCACTCTATTTACTAATGTAGCACAAAGTGCAAGAATAGCACAGGAAGAAATTTTTGGACCCGTATTAGCCATCCTAACTTTCCGAACAGATGATGAAGTAATAGAAAAAGCAAATAATTCTCCTTATGGATTAAGTGCAGGTGTATGGACAGATAAAGGCTCCAAGATTTTTAACATGACAAAACGGATGAGAGCCGGAGTGATTTGGGCAAATACTTTTAATAAGTTCGATCCCACTTCACCATTCGGCGGATATAAAGAAAGTGGATTTGGAAGAGAAGGGGGATTGCATGGGTTGTTACCTTATGTGAAACTTATAAATTAAAGCGAGTTTCAGAAGTTTAAAAGGTTTAACAAGTTTAAACGTTGATTATGGCTACTATTGAAAGATTTGAACAAATTATATCATGGAAAGAGTCGAGAGAGCTAAATAATGTTATTGAAAAACTAATTGATTGTGGCAGGTTTAAAAATAGTTATCGCTTAATAAATCAGATTGAGGGTTCAGTAGGCTCTATTATGGATAACATTGCAGAAGGTTTTGAACGCGGTGGAAACAAAGAATTTATTCAATTTCTTTATGTCGCTAAAGGTTCATGCGGTGAACTACGTTCACAATTATATCGGGCTTTGGATAGAGATTATATAAATCCTGACGAGTTTAATAAACTTTCTGTTCATGCGATGAAAATCAGTAGCCTACTTCAAAAACTAATAACCTATTTAGAAAATTCAGAAAAAAAAGGAATAAAATACAAATCGAAGAAATAACGCATTAAACCTTTTAAACCTATTGAGCTTTTTAAACATTTGAAAATGGAAAAACGAGCTATAAAAAAATCATCACTCAGTATCAGCGAAAATGGTATTGAGGAAAAAAAATCTACCAGGCGATTAGAAGTCCTGAAGACTTATAAAATTTATATTGGTGGGCAATTCCCGAGAACGGAATCCGGACGATACTATGTAGCAAAAAATGCTGACGGAAAACAGTTAGCCAATGTTTGTCTCAGTTCCAGAAAAGATTTTCGTGATGCCGTAGTAGCAGCAAGAGGAGCATTTGGAGGTTGGAGTGGACGGGCAGCTTTTAATCGTGGACAAATACTATACCGCATGGCAGAAATGCTGGAAGGAAGAAAAGCACAGTTCATTGAAGAACTCACGCAACAGGATTCTACAAAAGGTAAAGCAGAGAAAGAAGTGAACCTTGCCATTGATCGTTTGATTTATTATGCAGGATGGTGTGATAAATTTCAACAGGTGTTCAGCGCAGTAAACCCGGTTGCCACATCTCATTTTAATTTTTCCGTACCTGAACCTACAGGAGTTGTTTCTATAATCGCTCCCCAAAATGATTCTCTGCTTGGCTTGGTTTCTGTGATTGCTCCGGTCATTGCAGGTGGAAATACCTGTGTTCTCTTAGCATCAGAATCCAAACCGCTTTGCGCAGTCACATTTGCAGAAGTCATTAATTCTTCAGATATGCCCGGCGGCGTTGTAAATATTTTAACAGGGAAAGTTTCAGAGCTGGCTCCCTGGTTTGTTGATCACATGGATGTGAATGCAACCATTTATTGCGAAAATGATTCTTCTGTTCAGAAAATGATGCAGGAAAAATCAGCATTGAATGTAAAAAGAATAATTTTCTATAATTCAGTTAAATGGGACACTGAAAAAGGACAATCCCCTTATTTTATTATGGATACCCAGGAAATAAAAACTACCTGGCACCCGATAGAAAACATTGCCGGTTCCGGTGCAGGCTATTAATTTTAAAATGAACTCAACTAAACATGAAATTATTTTTTGCAATAGCATTTTTGTTTATCAGCCCACTTTTGTTCTCACAAAATACATTGTTAGGGAGTACACAGGATAGCAATTCTGTGATCATTCATAAAGATCCCAGGATTGACTCTCTTATAAAAAAGCAATCTCAGATTAATGAAATGAATTTTCGTGAATCCCTGCGCAGAGTGAAAGGATACCGGATCCTGGTTATTAATACGAATAAAAGGGATGATGCCATTGAGGCTAAATCAAAAATGTACACTTACTTTCCAGAGCTGAAACCTTACCTGATCTACAAATCTCCCAATTACCGGCTGAAAGTAGGTAATTTCATAAAAAAGGAGGATGCTGAAAATTACCAGAAAAAAATTAATAAATATTTTCCCAAAGGCGTCTTTGTGGTTTATGATGTAATCGAGGTTAAGCCGGAAGAAGTTTTGTTTTCGGATAATCCGTCTTACAATTAATAATTGCAAACAGGAAATACAGTTTGTATTTTTGCCGGATGATTGAAAAAATAAAATCACTTGCAAAAAGTTATGCTCCTGAATTCATAGATGTTCGTCATCATCTTCATGCACATCCGGAATTAAGCTACCATGAATTTGAAACATCCAAATTTGTTCAAGATAAATTAAAAGAAATCGGGATACCTTTTGAAATAAAAGCTGCCACCGGAGTGGTAGGTTTAATCAAAGGGAAAAATCCGGATAAAAGAATTGTCGCTCTTCGTGCAGATATGGATGCATTACCAATAAAGGAGGCAAATGATGTTCCTTATAAATCTACGAAAGACGGAGTAATGCATGCCTGCGGTCATGATGTACATACCAGTTGTTTACTCGGCGCTGCAAAGATCCTCAGCGAAATCAAAGATGAGTTTGAAGGAACAGTAAAGTTGATTTTTCAACCCGGTGAAGAAAAGAATCCTGGTGGCGCCAGCCTGATGATTAAAGAAGGAGTTTTAGAAAATCCAACCCCTCAAGCTATTTTCGGATTGCATGTTAATCCGCAATTGGAATCAGGTAAATTAAGTTTTCGTCCCGGCAAAGCGATGGCCAGTGCCGATGAATTATATTTTACAATTAAAAGTAAAGGCGGGCATGCTGCAACACCGCAGAACACGGCTGATACAATATTAATTGCATCACAATTAGTGGTGGCATTACAACAAATCATCAGCCGGAATAAAAACCCGTTTTCCCCTTCAGTACTTTCAATAACATCAATTCAAGGAGGTTCCACTACCAATGTGATTCCAAGTGAAGTCAAAATGATGGGCACTTTTCGTGCCCTGGATGAGGAATGGCGTTTTAAAGCCCATGAACTAATCAAAAAGATTTCCACTGAACTGGTTCATTCAATGAACGCAGAAATTGATGTGCATATTGATGTGGGTTATCCTGCCGTTCAAAACGATGAAAAATTATATTTACTCGCCCGGGAGAAAGCTGAAGTTTACATGGGAAAAGATAATATTGAAGAAACTGAAATCAGAATGGGCTCGGAAGATTTCGGATACTATTCGCAACTGATACCGGGATGTTTTTACAGGCTGGGGACCGGCAATATTAAAAAAGGTATTACCTCCGGTGTGCATACTCCTACTTTTAATATTGACGAAAATGCTATTGAAATCGGCATGGGAATCATGGCGTGGCTGGGTAGCAGCCTGAATTTTTCTTAAAAAATAGTTTTTTAGAACCCTGCAAATTAGATATTTTATTTCTAATTTGCAGGGTATGATAAATCGCCTTCTTGAAATAGACTTACTAAAAACTTTCCGGATTTTCCCGGTGCTGGCATTATTGGGACCCCGGCAGGTGGGCAAAACCACACTTGCCAAAACCCTGGTAAAAGCTCTTAAAAAGAAATCCGTTTACTTAGACATGGAAAACCCCGATGACCGGTTTTTACTTCAAAATCCGATTCCTTTCTTTGAACAACATCAAAAAGATTGTATCATAATTGACGAAGTGCAAAGGGTTACGGAACTCTTTCCCGTTCTTCGCTCTGTAATTGATAAGTATCGTAAACCAGGACGCTTCTTATTATTAGGCTCTGCTTCGCCGGACTTATTAGCAAAAAGTTCTGAAACACTTGCCGGCAGAATTTACTATCATGAGCTAACTCCTTTTTTCATCAAAGAAATAACGCCAAAGTACAGTGTCGAAAAATTATTGATCCGGGGAGGTTATCCTCTACCCTTTCTTGCCAAGACAACCGAGGCAGCAAAATTGTGGCAACAATCATTCCTCACTACTTATGTAGAAAGAGAACTACCTGCATTGGGATTAAGCGTATCGCCGCTGTTGGTACAACGATTTTTTCAGATGCTGGCGCATTTACACGGAGGCATTATTAATTATTCACAACTTGCGGAAGCATTGGGAGTAACGTACCACACCGTTCAAAATATAACGGATTATCTTGAAAATGCTTTTTTAATCAGGCGGCTGCAACCCTGGTTCAGCAATTCAAAAAAACGGATTGTAAAAAGCCCGAAAATATATATCAGGGACACCGGCATTTTGCTGAACCTGCTGAAAATTTATTCAATGAAAGACTTGCTGGGGCATCCGCAGTGCGGCATGGTGTGGGAAGGATTTGTATTGGAGCAATGCGCCAATTACTTTGGTAAAAAATACGATTATTATTTTTACCGTACACAGGATGGAACCGAAACGGATATTGTAATGACAAAAGCCGGGAAGCCTTTTGCATCAGTTGAAGCAAAAATAAACACAGCGCCTGTACTGACGGCAGGCACTTATAACGCCATCAAAGATTTAAAAACAAAAAATAATTATGTCATCACTCCAAGAAAAGAAAAGGGGTTAATAGCTATCGGGAAAAATCTTTTAACCGGCAATGTTGAAACACTTATTGAAAAATTATAAAACAATTGCGCTGAACAGTTCAGATGATTTTGGTTATTATTCACAATTGATCCCCGGATGTTTTTACAGATTGGGTACCGGCAATATTAAAAAAGGTATTACCTCCGGTGTGCATACTCCTACTTTTAATATTGACGAAAATGCTATTGAGATCGGTATGGGAATCATGGCGTGGCTGGGAAGCAGCCTTAATTTTTCTAATAAATAGCCTTGCAAAATCCTGCAAATTAGAAATCTTACTTCTCAATTGCAGGATTCCAGAATTCAATATCTTCTAAAGTTATTTTTATTATAACTACCATCTACCAATGACTCATATTCTTTAAAATAATAATTACTATAATTAAAGTTTAAATCTTATCGCTGAATTATCGCATAATTTTATCCTGGTATTTATCAAAAAATACTTCGAATTTTAAATTTGTACATTGCATCACAATTTACTTGAAAGAGGATTAAGTAATATTGAACAGAACTCTGTAAGTTGACGAACCAAAAAATAATGTATGAAAAACGAATTGCGAAAGCAACAGGCTCTTGAATACCATGCTAAGGGAAGACCCGGAAAAATTGAAGTAATTCCAACCAAGGAAGCAAAGACACAAAGAGATCTTTCATTAGCTTATTCTCCGGGAGTAGCAGAACCTTGTTTAGAAATTGCAGCCAATGTTGAAAACGTTTATAAATACACAGCAAAGGGAAACCTCGTTGCCGTAATAAGTAATGGAACTGCTGTACTGGGACTCGGAAACATTGGGCCTGAAGCCGGCAAACCTGTAATGGAAGGCAAAGGGGTATTATTTAAAATATTTGCAGACATTGATGTTTTTGATATCGAGATCAATGAAAAAGATCCGGAGAAATTTGTACAGATCGTAAAAGCGCTGGAGCCAACTTTCGGGGGAATCAACCTGGAAGACATAAAAGCTCCTGAATGTTTTTATATTGAAAAAAAGTTAAAGGAAGAATTGCATATTCCTGTTATGCATGACGATCAGCATGGTACTGCAATTATCAGTGCTGCCGCCTTGCTGAATGCATTGGAAATCCAAAAGAAAAAAATTGAAAAAGTCAGATTTGTTGTGAGCGGCGCCGGAGCTGCTGCAATAGCCTGTTGCCAGCTATATGAAGCTTTGGGTGCAAAGCATGAAAACTTCCTGATGTTTGATAAAACAGGCTTGCTGCATAAAGGAAGAAATGACCTGGATGATTTAAAAAAGCTCTATGTGAATTCAGACCGTGATATTTCACTGGCAGAAGCCATGAAAGATGCTGATGTATTTATCGGGCTCAGTGCCGGAAATGTGGTATCGCAGGAAATGGTAAAAAGCATGGCAAAAAACCCTATTGTTTTTGCCATGGCAAATCCTGACCCGGAGATAAGTTGGGAGGATGCCACTGGCGCCAGGAAAGATGTAATCATGGCAACCGGTCGAAGCGATTTTCCAAACCAGGTCAATAATGTTTTAGGATTCCCCTATATTTTCAGAGGTGCATTAGATGTAAGGGCCACACAGATTAATGAAGCAATGAAGCTGGCTGCAGTAAAAGCACTGGCTGAATTAACAAAAACAGCTGTGCCTGATATTGTAAATATGGCTTACAATGAGAAAAGTATTTCTTTCGGGTCCAATTATATTATTCCAAAGCCGATTGATCCGAGATTATTGTCAACCGTTGCTCCTGCAGTAGCAAAAGCTGCAATGGAAAGCGGTGTTGCTCAAAATCATATTTCAAATTGGGAAACCTATATTAATACATTGAACCAGCGGCTGGGCAATGACAACCAGGTAATGAGGATTATTGGCAATAAAGTCCGGAAGGATCCGAAGCGGATTGTTTTTGCAGAAGCAGACAATATCAAAATTCTGAAAGCCGCTCAAATCATATTTGATGATGCTATTGGTTATCCCATTCTTTTGGGTGATGAAAATAAAATTAAAAGAATCGCAGCCGACAACGCCATTGACATTGAGGGATTGCCCATTTTTGATCCCCGGAGTGATGCCATGGAAGAAAAGAGAAATGCTTATGCAGAAATATTTTTTCAAAAAAGAGGTCGCAGGGGTTTTAATGCTTATGAATCCAAAAAAGTTATGAAAGACCGGAACTATTTCGGATGTATGATGGTAGAATGCGGTGATGCGGATGCTATGATTTCAGGTCTTGCAAAAAATTATCCGGATACCATACGGCCAGCCTTACAAATAATCGGAACCGAAAGTGGAGTGAAGAAAATTGCAGGTATGTATCTTATGCTTACGAAACGGGGCCCGTTATTTCTCGCCGATACAACTGTAAATTTTAACCCTACAGCCGAAGAATTGGCCGATATCACAATACTGGTAGCTAATGAAGTAAAAAACTTTAACATCACACCCCGGATTGCCATGCTGAGTTATTCCAATTTCGGGAGCAGTAATTCACCTGAAGCTCGACTCGTGGCCGAAGCCCGGAAAATTGTAAAACAAAAAATGCCTACCCTAATGGTGGATGGAGAAATGCAGGCCAGTGTTGCGTTCAACAAAGAATTGATGAGGGAAAACTATCCGTTTTGCGAATTGGTTGATAAAGATGTAAACACACTCATTTTTCCAAATCTTGCTTCGGGAAACATTGCCTATAATTTATTGAAAGAACTGGAAACTGCCGATGCGGTAGGTCCCATCCTGCTGGGTCTGAAAAAACCGGTTCACATACTACAGTTAGGAAGTTCGGTACGCAGTATTTTGAATATGGCACTGGTAGCAGTTGTAGATGCCCAGATCAAAAGTAAAACCTCGATAGAAGATATTGTCAAACGATCACCGTGGTGGAAACGACTTAGAAAATCTAATAACGAATGATTTGATCTTAATTGAAAATCAGAAATCCGAATCGTAAATTGTTACTTCTTTTTAATTTTTATTTCTGATTTTGTACCTTACAGCTCAGGATTTATATGAAACTCATTAAAAATATAGGCCAGTACCTGCTCATGATCAAGGGAATGTTTTCCCGCCCGGAAAATAAAAGAATGTACTGGAAAGAATTCATGCGCCAATGTTCCGATATCGGCATCGGGTCTCTGGGAATTGTTGCAATTATTTCAGTTTTTATTGGGGCTGTTTCAACTATTCAAACTGCCTACCAGCTGGTAAGCCCTTTAATCCCCGTTTCAACGATTGCCCAGATTGTAAGAGATACCGTAATTCTTGAATTTGCTCCTACGCTGGTGTGTATTGTATTGGCCGGAGTCGTTGGCAGTAAGATAGCAAGTGAATTAGGTAATATGCGGGTCAGTGAGCAAATTGATGCTCTCGAAATCATGGGAATTAATACAAAAGCTTACCTGATACGCCCCAAAATTGTAGCAGCCCTCGTTGTTATTCCCATGCTTGTTTCCATTTCCATGGTATTGGGTATCTGGGGAGGGCGACAGGCCGGTATGATGGCAAATATTATTTCCGGTTATTCATTTGATAAAGGGCTGCTGGAAGCATTTGTACCTTATAATGTATTTTTTGCCTTGATAAAATCTTATTTTTTTGCATTTATCATATCCAGTATTTCGTCTTTCTACGGTTATTATGTTAAAGGTGGCGCATTGGAAATCGGAAGAGCCAGTACCAAAGCAGTCGTTATCAGTTGCATCCTAGTGCTCTTTGGCGACTATGTACTTTCGGCTTTGCTTTTATAAGAATATTTATACAAAATCTTTTTTAATCTTATAAAATTCAGGAGTTGAAAAAAGTCAGCTAAACACTTTCCGGAGGGGATATAAAACCAAATTGCCGGAAATGTATTTACACGAATCACAGCTATCACTTGTATCTCGTTTTTTCTGACTATTTTTATACATCTTAATCTTGCAGTAAATAAAGACATACTTTGATCGAACTAAAAAACATAAAGAAAAGTTTTGGTACAAAAATCATATTAGAAGACGTCAGCGCTGTTATGAAAGCTGGTCAATGTAACCTGATCATCGGTGCCAGTGGTAGCGGGAAAACCGTACTGATGAAATGTATGGTAGGACTCATCGAGCCTGACAGCGGAGAAGTTCTTTACAACGGGAAAAGCTTTACGACAATGAAGCGTGAAGAACGTACGGATATCCGGAAAGAAATCGGTATGTTGTTCCAGGGCTCTGCTTTGTTTGACAGCATTACGGTTGAAGAAAATATCATGTTTCCGTTAAACATGTTTACAACCTGGAATCATAAAAAAAAAATAGACCGGGTGAATGAAGTTTTAGCCCGGGTCAATTTAGTTGACACCAATAAGAAATTTCCGGCAGAACTGAGCGGCGGTATGAAAAAAAGAGTAGGTATTGCCCGTGCTATTGTTTTGAATCCGAAATATCTATTTTGCGATGAGCCTAATTCCGGTCTAGACCCTCTCACTTCGATGCTGATTGATAAACTGATCCGTGAAGTAACCATTGAGTATAATATCACTACGGTGGTAAACACTCATGACATGAACAGTGTAATGGAAATAGGGAACTCCATCCTCTATCTATACCAGGGTAAAAAAGAATGGGAAGGGAATAACAAGGAGATAATTTTTTCCAAAAACAAAAGACTGAATGAATTCATTTTCGCTTCGGAATTTTTGCAGGATGCCAAACAAATGAGAATGCTTGAAGAAACCGGGAAGGTACCTGTTGACGACAACAATAATGATAATCCCCTGCCCTAAACTCATCCAATCTCTCTCCAAATTGAACATTAACCCTTACTTTTGCAACCGTTTACATACCGATTATGAGTATTCTTATCAATAAAAATTCGAAAATTCTGGTTCAGGGCTTTACCGGCTCTGAAGGTACCTACCATGCCACTCAAATGATTGAATATGGTACCAACCTGGTTGGTGGTGTCACTCCCGGTAAAGGCGGCAGTAAGCATCTGGATAAACCAGTTTTTAACACTGTTGAAGATTGTGTTAAAGGAACAGGAGCAGATGTCAGCATTATATTTGTCCCTCCTGCTTTCGCTGCAGATGCCATAATGGAATCAGCAGAAGCAGGCATCAGGCTGGTGGTTTGCATTACTGAAGGGATTCCTACTCAGGACATGGTGAAAGTGAAAAATTATTTGATTGGCAAAAACACAAGATTGGTAGGACCCAATTGCCCGGGTGTAATAACAGCAGGCGAATCAAAAGTTGGCATCATGCCGGGATTTGTTTTTAAGCCGGGAAGAATCGGAATCGTTTCCAAATCCGGAACATTGACCTATGAAGCTGCCGACCAGGTAGCAAAAGCTGGTTTGGGAATTTCAACTGCTGTGGGTATTGGTGGTGACCCGATTATAGGGACAACAACCAAAGAAGCTGTCGAGCTATTTTTCAACGACCCGGAAACCGATGCAGTAGTTATGATTGGTGAAATAGGTGGTGGCATGGAAGCTGAAGCAGCGAGATGGGTGAAAGATGCAAAAATTAAAAAACCGGTAGTTGGGTTTATTGCAGGACAGACTGCGCCTCCCGGCAGACGAATGGGACATGCCGGCGCAATTGTCGGCGGCGCTGATGATACGGCTGCTGCCAAAATGAAAATCATGAGTGAATGTGGCATTCATGTAGTGCAAAGCCCAGCTGATATCGGAAATCGAATGGCAGAGATAATGAAAAAGTAGAAATTTAAATAGTAAGAAAGCCTCTTCAAAATTGAAGAGGCTTTCTTATTTGACCTGTTTTCTATCTTGTAACCTGGATATAGCGACTCAGATCTGCTTTGCTGCTGGAAAACATCAATTCATTAAAAACACATTGATAATTCCGGGGGTCAACTGTCATTTTATAAGCCAGCTTTGCTAACTCTAACCTGTTAGATTCAAAACTGAATAATTGTAACAGGCTTTTTACCTGCCCGGACGTAAAATAATTAGTTGCAATGATATGCCGGGCGGACTCCAGCTTATTGCTTTCAAACCATTCCTTACCGATAGAGTACAATACAAAATCAAGCTCCTTATCGCTGATTGCCCTGCTAAACCTGAAGTCATTATCTCTATAATCCGAATCGTACCTATCACTGCGATTATCACTATGATAAGGCCTGTTATAATCCTGATCTATGTATCCCCTGTCACCACGATTCTTTTGTTCGTTAATCTTAACTCCTCCAAAACGATCAATTGTAATTGAAATCTGCTTTCCACGGTTTACATTGAGCCTTCCGTCATATACCAGTTCATAGTTTTGTACATAAGTGCTGTACATGCCGGAATTTCGTTGACGATACACTTTAACATCGTGGTTGCCGGAGCGGACGTCCTGAATGAACAGTGTGTTATCTCTTGACTCAAATAGTTTTCCGTCTAACATAACTTTTACGTTGCCCCTGTCGTTTGATTGAACAAACAAGCTTCCTGACGGACGATCCAGCGCAAAAACAGAAATGCTAAGGATGAGAGAAGCTAAAAGTGTAGAGATTGTTTTCATACGTTTACATTTTAAAAGTGAACAAAATTGTTTATACAGATAAATTCCAACGCTGTGCCATCATTTCTATTTACCTGAAAAGAAAACGTTAAAGGCTATTTTGCATTAATCACTCTTTGTTAATAAAAAGGAAAGTCCTGGTAATGAATTAAACCTGCCGTAACACGCCTTTATTTGCATGATCATTTAAGAAACCTGTAGTTGAAAAAAGATTTTATAAGTTTTTATGAAATTCCCGATGCCGCCGCATCATAAGCAGGCATACAATCATTTACTTTGTACCAAATTTCAAACCATGCGTATAAAACCAGTTAAAACCTGTTTGTCATTTGTAGTTTTTCTATTGGGGGTATTAGCCGCAACAGCACAATCCCCGTTAAAATATTATGAACAGGAATGGAAAAAAGCAGAAACCTTCGCTCAAAAGAATCTCCCCAAATCCGCATTGGAACAAGTAAAAAAAATCTATGTAATGGCAAAATCAGATAAGCAGGATGCACAAATCATCAAATCACTATTGTATATAGCTACACTGCAATCGGCAACCCGGGAAAATAATTTTCAGCTATCCATAAAAGAATTTGAAAAAGAAATCTTAACCGCCAAACAGCCTGCCCGTTCCATTTTACAGAGTATTGTTGCTGAAATGTATCTGAATTATTTCAATAGTAATCGGTACAGGTTTTACAATCGCACCAATACGGCTAATTTTAAAAAGGAGGATATAGCCACCTGGACAGTTGATGATTTTATTAAAAAAGTATCGAGCCTTTTCCTGCAATCCATCGAAGAGGAAAAAATACTGGCTCAAACAAACTTGGAAACCTATGATGCTATTATTATAAAAGGAAATGTCCGACAGCTTCGGCCTACCTTGTTCGACTTATTGGCTCACCGTGCCTTGAATTATTTCAAAAGCGATGAAAATACAATAACCCGACCGGCATATGCTTTCGAAATAAACAATGCCTCTACCTTCGCTCCTGCCGCAGATTTTATTAAAGCAAAGTTTCCAACTAAAGATTCATCATCCCTTCAGCAAAAAGCGTTATTGCTATTTCAAAAGCTCATTTCCATTCATATTAATGACACTAAACCTGATGCCTTGCTCGATGTGGATATAGAGAGAATAGAATTTGTAAATGAGAAAGGAGTACATACCAATAAAAAAGAATTATACTTGTCTGCTTTAAATCATATTACCCGTCAATATGAATCTTATCCGGCAGCTTCACAGGCATGGTACTTAATAGCTCAGCAATACTTTGATGATGCTAAAGAATACAAACCTTATGGTGATACTTCTCACCGGTATGACAAAATAAGAGCTAAAGATATTTGTGAGAAAATTCTTGCACAAAAAGACTCTTCCGAAGGAAAGATAAAATGCAACAACTTGCTGAACCAGATCAACCAAAAAGACTTGACATTTACGGTTGAAAAAGTTAATATACCCGGCCAGCCATTCCGGTCGCTGGTTCAATATCAGAATATAAATAATTTATACCTGAGAATTGTACAAAGTGAAGAGAATCCTGAACCGGAACAGGAATATTATTATTCGGACAAATCATGGGAAAAAATCATCAGGAAAAGTCCGTTGAGAAGCTGGCAACAGTTATTGCCCGACACTAAAGATTTCCAGCAGCATTCAGTTGAACTAAAGGTGGATGGTCTTCCGGCAGGCAGATATATTTTGCTTGCGTCAGCAGAGAAAGATTTCAGCCTGAAAAACAATATTGTTGGTGCCCGCTTTTTTTATGTATCAAACATCAGTTTTGTCAATAATGGGAGGAACTATTTTGTTTTAAACCGTGAAACCGGGCAACCGCTTGCCGGGGCGGCTATTCAGTCCTGGCGGAAAAGATACGATTACAAAAAATCAGAATATGTGTCAGAAAAGGGAAATTCATTTAAGGCTGATGAAAAAGGATATTTTTTATTTACAAGAAAAGATGAAGCCACAGACTACAATGCCAATTACAGGCTGGATATTACCTACAACAATGATCGCCTCTTCCTGAACGATGAATTATATGATAATTATTACAGCACTAACAAACCGGATATTCCAAAAGAGAAAATTACAGTATTCTTATTTACAGACCGTTCTATTTATCGCCCGGGTCAGACAGTATATTACAAAGGCATTGCAATAAATAATGTGAATAATGAAACGAACAGTTCTATCAGGCCGGGTTATGTTTCGAAAATTTATTTGCGCAATGCAAGCTACCAGGTAATAGATTCTTTTGATGTAAGAACGAATGAATATGGGTCCTTCTTCGGCAAACTCCGGTTACCTCAATCAGGGCTTAACGGGAATTTTACTTTAACTATGAAAGACGAAAACGGAACTGCTTATTTCTCGATGGAAGAATATAAACGTCCCAAATTCTACGTGGACTATGAAAAGATCAAAGGGGCTTATAAAGTAAATGACAACATAAAAGTGACCGGAATGGCAAAAGCCTATGCCGGAAATAATATTGATGGCGCCAAAGTAAAATACCGTGTGGTTCGCCAGCCCCGCTTTATATACCCCTGGATGTTTTGGCGCTGGTGGCAACCCCCGGTTAAAGAAATGGAAATTGCACATGGGGAAATTCAAACCGATAAGGATGGAAAGTTTATTATAGAATTTGCAGCCATCCCTGATTTGACTGTTGACAAAAAATTTGACCCGGTATTTGACTATACTGTTTTTGCGGATGTGACGGATGTAAACGGAGAAACAAGAACTGGGCAAACAATGCTGACAGTGGGGTACAAATCTCTTTTACTTCAAACAAACCTGCCTTCTCAATTACCGGTTGATAGTTTACAAAATATTTCCATCAGCACAACTAATATGAGCGGTGAGTTTGAGCCAGCCAAAGTAACTGTAGTGATTTCAAAATTGAAACAGGAAACACGACTGATACGAAACAGATTTTGGGATCGTCCGGATGAGTTTATGATGACCAAAGAAGAATACATTAGATACTTCCCGCATGACGAGTATGATGATGAAAGCAATTACAGAAGCTGGAAAAAGGAAGAAGTCATTATAGAACAATCAGATTCAACCAACAATATTTCAAATTTCAAAATTCAAAATTCAAAATTTTCACCCGGGTATTATGTAGTCGAAGTTTCTGCAAAAGACAAAGAAGGTAATGAAGTAAAAGATGTAAAATATATTGAACTATACAATGAAAACAGCAAGCAACTCAATCATCCGGAATATTTGTGGACAAAAGGGTCAGATCCTGTTGAGCCCGGAGAAAAGACAAGCATTCAAATAGGAACATCAGCAGAGAATCTTTTTATTATCCAGCAGGTAGATAAGCCGATAGGCATTATTAGACAGGATGCGGAAAATGAAAATTTCAAAGTCATTCGGCTGAATAATGAAAAAGAAAATTTTCCATTCATTGCAACGGAATCCGACCGGGGTGGTTATGGAATCAATTACTTTTTTGTAAGAGATAACCGCTTTTATACATTTTATGATGTAATTCGTGTACCCTGGACAAACAAAGATCTGAAAATAGAATATGCTTCTTTTCGTGATAAGGCCTTACCGGGAAGCAAGGAAACCTGGAAACTAAAAATCACAGGATATAAAAATGAAAAAGCAGCGGCTGAAATGTTAGCAGGTATGTATGATGCTTCATTAGATCAATTCAAACCTCACAATTGGAATAAGCCTTATTTATGGCCTCTGTATTATTCCGGTCAGAGTTGGGATGGAAATGAGAATTTTAACCAATTCATCTCTCAGCAAAGATCATTTTTTAACCCGGAGTACAAAAGCTTAAGAAAAGAATACGACTATTTAATCTTTAGCCAGGTTGGAAATTATTATCATGAAGGAGAAGCTGCACTCAGAAGCATGCCCTCCATTGCCCTGGAAGGTAAAGCAGCCGGATTGCAGGAAGTTGTTGTCACCGGTTATGGCAACAAGAAAATGAAAACCGATTCAGCATCTATTAACCCCTTTAAATCAGAAGATAAGCTTTTTGACTCCGATGAACTTTTAGTTTCTAATGGTGGAACAACTAAAAAAGGTGAACCATTTCCCGAAACTCAAATCCGAAAAAACTTCAACGAAACAGCCTTCTTCTTTCCCGATCTGCATACCGATTCTACCGGGGCCATAGAATTTTCATTTACCATGCCCGAAGCATTGACCCGTTGGAAATTCATGGCATTAGCTCATACAAAGGGCCTGGCATTTGGTTACAGCACAAAAGAAATTGTGACGCAAAAAGAATTGATGGTACAGCCGAATGCTCCGAGATTTTTGAGGGAAGGAGACCGTATTGAATTCAGCTCCAAAATTGTCAACCTGACCGGCAAAGAAATGACCGGCACAGCAGAATTACAATTATTCGATGCCGCCACCAATGAACCTGTGGATGGTGCGTTTCAAAACATGTATGCCAATCAATATTTCACTATCGCTGCAGGACAAAGTGAAGCTGTGAATTTTCAGTTACAAGTTCCTTATGAATTTAATAAAGCGCTGACCTGGCGAATCGTAGCAAAAGCCAGCTCACTCCCCTCTGGCGAAGCGGGGTGGTCAGATGGTGAAGAGGCCTCATTGCCTGTTCTTACCAACCGCATGCTTGTCACAGAATCACTGCCCCTGAACATGAAAGGCGCCGGCTCAAAGAATTTTAAGTTTGAAAAATTACTGAACTCCGGAAAATCTGAAACATTACAAAACCATTCACTCACTGTTGAATACACAAGCAATCCTGCATGGTATGCAGTACAATCTTTACCTTACCTGATGGAATATCCCTATGAATGTGCCGAGCAAACATGGAATCGTTACTATGCCAACTCGTTGGCGTCAATGATTGCCAACAGTTCGCCACGCATTAAGCAAATATTTGAAAAATGGAGAACAGAAGATACAGCAGCCTTACTTTCCAACCTTCAAAAGAATGAAGAATTAAAATCGGTCTTGATAGAAGAGACACCCTGGGTGCTGGATGCAAAAAATGAAGAACAGCAAAAAAGAAATATTGCTTT
>JAFDYJ010000037.1 GCA_018267515.1 Bacteroidota bacterium
CAATGGATCAGATTCCGGCTGATGCCATAGAAAGTGTTGAAATCATTACAAATCCATCTGCAAAATATGATGCCTCGGGAGGAACCGCAGGTATTCTGAATATTGTTTTAAAGAAAAACAGGAAAATCGGTTATAACGGAAGTATAAGGGTTAATGCAGATTCCCGGGGAAAAGTTGGCGCAGGCGGTGACATTAATCTTCGCCAGGGAAAAATCAATTTTAGCGCCAGCGCAAATTATTTTCCAAGAAAATCTATCAGTACCGGCACAACAGACAGGTTAACCACCATCGGAAGCCCCGATACAAAATTAACACAAACAGACCGCAGCACTTCACTTGGCAGTTTTGGGTTTTTTCGTTCCGGCCTCGATTTCCTTGTCAACAACCGGAATACTTTTTCGATTGCGGGCAACATTGGTAACGGAAATTTCAAACCCTATACATTGAGCGAAATTCTGATTGATTCTCTTTACTCACCCACAATCACTTCTTCCTTTAATGACAGGATATCTAATACCCGTGGAAACTTTAAATTCAAAGGCACGCAGTTCAGTTATAAGCACAATTTCCCTAAAGCAGGACATGAGCTGACAGCAGATGTCAACTATAATGCAAGTAAGAATAATAATAGCAACCTTATTGTAACAGATTATTACACTTACCCCCAAAAGAATTTAACAGGCTCCTTCAGACAGCAACAAAACATGTATGGCAATAATAGTAACTGGGTAATTCAATCAGATTATATAAATCCTTTGTCTGATAATTCAAAATTCGAAGCTGGAGTAAGAGCCTCCATAAGAAATTCCAACAGTAAGAATGATTTTTACTTCTTTGATCCATCTAACAATCCGGTTTATAACCCATTATTATCTACCAACTATATAAGCAAGGAGCAGGTTTATGCTGCCTACTCAACTTTTTCCAATCAATTAAAAAATTTCGGATACCAGATAGGATTAAGAGTAGAGAGCTCTGACTATGAAGGTCATCTACCGGACAAAAATCAGAATTTCAAGAGCAATTTTCCTATCAGCTTATTTCCCAGTTTTTTCATCAGCGAGAAACTGAAAAACGACCAGGAACTTCAGCTCAATTATACCCGCAGGATCAACCGGCCAAATCCATTCCAGTTAAATCCATTTACGGACTATTCAGATTCTTTGAACATCAGTCGTGGTAACCCGGATCTGAAACCTGAGTTCACTAATTCTGTTGAACTTTCCTATCAAAAGACTTTCAAAAACAGGGATAATTTTCTTGCATCCATATATTATAAAAACACCAATGATCTTCTTACAAGATACCAGGTTACTGATAATGACATTCTGAGCCATAAGGAAGTGTTGGTTAATACCTATATCAACGCTAATTCAAGTTACGTTACCGGGTTAGAGCTCATTTCAAAAAATAAAATTACGAGCTGGTGGGATCTGACTTCCAATCTCAATTTATATACTTCAAAAATCAAAATTGATGATCCGAATTTACCAAAGCAGGATCAGTTTGTAAGCTGGTTTGGAAAATTGAATAATAATTTCAAGCTTCCAAAGAATTTCACCTTCCAATTGTCCGGCGACTACCAATCCAAAACCATTCTTCCTCCTGGCGGAAGCAGCAGTAATAATCGGGGCGGCTGGGGCGGAATGTTCGGCTCCCCTTCGGCTTCACAAGGATATGTAAGGGCCACGTATGGAGTTGACGTAGCTATAAAATTTGAATTCCTGAAAAACAAACAGGCATCTGTTTCTCTTAATGTCAATGACATTTTCAGAACCCGCAGACAAGATATTCATTCGGAATCTGAATATTTTATACAGGATGCATTCCGTCGCCGGGATGCGCAGATATTTCGTCTGAACCTGAGTTGGAGATTCGGAAAATTTGATGCTTCATTATTCAAACGGAAAAATATGAAAAATCAAAACGATAACGGAATGGACAATATGAACATGGGCGGAGGCATGGGAAATCAATAATTCCGGAAACCCTTTTTCCCGAAAGCCCTGCATAAGTATATGCGGGGCTTTTGATTTAATAGAATATTCTGATTACTTTGTCTGCAAGAAACAGATATGGTATTGCTCTATTGTGAAAATATTACACCGAGGGTAAAATATATCACCCGGTTTATGCTGGTGAATATTTGCGGATTTGAATTCAAAATAACGAATGACAAATCAGAATACCAGGACTATAAAGGTGCTTCTATAAATTATAGTTCCAAAGCTTTTGACAAAATTGAAATCCGGGTATCACCGGCATCTCTTTTATTTGAAGAATCCATAAAACCGGTAGCACCACGAATTGAGAAGAAACCTCAAGATGTTTACTTCTATCTTCCTTCCACAGACAGTAATGAATGGGTAAATGATCCTTTTTCAGCATCTTTCTTTTTGCTAAGCCGGTATGAAGAATACCTGCCTTTCACTGCAAGTAAATATAATAGTTATGAGGCGGGGTCTTCCATCAGTTTCAGGGAAAAAATTCTGGACAGGCCATTAGTAAACGAATGGGCTGAGCAATTAAAAAGGCAGATACTCGAAAAATTCCCCTCTACAGATTTTCGGATAAATGAGTTTTCGCCCCTGATTTCTATTGACATAGACCAGGCTTATGCTTTTCAGCACAGAGGCTGCTGGCGTAACCTGTTATCAATTGCCAGGAACAGTTTTTCTTTTAATGGAAAGATGTTGTCTGCACATCTGAAAACTTTTTTTTTAAAACAACAGGATCCTTATGATACGTATGACTATCTGAAAAAAATTCAGGAAAAATCAAAATTACCTTTTATATATTTTGTGAATCTTGGTAACTATTCTTCGTTTGACAAAAACCTGGATTCTCAAAATACAGCAATGATAAAGCTGCTGACAGAAATAAACAGCTATTCTCCTGTAGGAATACATCCCTCCTACTTTTCCAATGATATGCCTGGGAAATTTATTGCTGAAAAACAATCACTGGAAACCGTTTTGAATAAACCGGTTACAAAAAGCCGGCAACATTATCTTAAAATTAAAATGCCCGATACCTATCATCACCTTATTAATGCCGGCATCACTGAAGATTACAGCATGGGCTATTCAACACAACCTGGCTTCAGGGCCGGTACCTGCACACCGTTTCAATGGTTTGATCTTTCTAAAAACCTGGAAACATCACTTCATATATTCCCGATTACTTTTATGGATGGTAATTTTGGCGAAGACCTTAAAATGAATCCTGAGGAAGCAGGACAAGCCATGTCTGCATACATAGACACTGTAAAAGCATACAAGGGTACCTTTCTTTGCATATGGCATAATCAAACAGTAAATGACCGGTTTTTCTGGAAGGGCTGGAAAAAAATATTTGAACAACTGATCGAAGAATTAAATGCAGAAATTTGAAGAATAGACGAATAATAGTTTCCGTTATTAGCGACCTTGTTGCAGATCAGCGGGTACATAGGGTCTGTACATTTTTACAAGAAAATGGTTTTGCTGTGTTGCTGATTGGCAGAAAATTAAAGAAAAGCCTCCCGGTTAACAATAGAACTTATCCGGTAACCCGCATCCGATGCTACTTCAACAAAGGGGTTCTGAAATATTCCGAATTTAATTTCAAGCTCTTTTTCAAACTATTGTTCCGAAAAACAGACATATTCCTTTCCAATGACCTGGACACATTGGTTCCTAATTATTTTATCTCAAAACTTCGCCGAAAAAAAATTATTTACGACACCCATGAATACTTTACGGGCATGCCTGAATTACAAAGCAAGCCATTCAAAAGAAAGGTTTGGAGAAAAATTGAAAAGTGTATTTTACCCCGTTTGAAACAAGCTTATACCGTAAGTGATTCGGTGGCAAAACAATACCAGGCAGAATATGGAATTCATCTTAAAGTTGTCAGGAATGTCCCGATACTCACAACTGAATTACCGGTCATAAATAAAACAATTTTCCCGGAGGGGAAAAGCATTTTGTTATTACAGGGTTCAGGAATCAACCGGGATCGTGGGGCAGAAGAATTAATTCAAAGTATGTTGCTCCTCCCCGAAAATTTTCATTTGGTTCTGATTGGCGGAGGAGAGGTATGGGAAGATTTAAAAAAGCTATGTCAGAATCTGCAATTAGAAACTAAAGTCAGGTTCATTGAGAAAATACCTTTTTCAGAACTCAGAAAATTTACTTCCGGGGCTTTTCTGGGTTTTTCATTGGACAAACCCACTAATCTGAATTACCAATTAAGTTTACCCAATAAAATATTTGATTATATCCATGCCGGTATTCCTGTAATAGCTTCAGAGATCAGGGAAGTAAAAAAAATTCTGGAAACCTACCAGGTAGGAACTACTATTCCTGAAATATCAGCTCAGGCTATTGCTGCTGCCATAATGAATATTTATCAAAACCAGCAGCTATACGAAAACTGGAAGAAAAATACTGCAGGAGCTGCATCCGGATTATGCTGGCAAAAAGAACAATTGCTTTTGAAAGAGATATTTGAACTGCCTTAACTTTGCCGGCACCTTCAACAAAAAATATTGAACTTTTTTAAATTAGATATGTTATCAGTCATAGGTGATTCAAAATAAGCATTGCCAAAAAGTATTATTCTGTCCGGAAAGCATCTTCATATCGTCTGTCTTGATGTTCCCTGGCCTCCCGATTACGGTGGATCTATCGACATGATGAATCGCATCATGAACTTTAAAAAACTGGGCATTTTAATTCATCTTCATTATTATAGCTACAATGACCGGGGAACTCCTAATGAACTCAACCCATATTGCGAAAGCATTCATGTGTATAAAAGGAAGACCGGGATGAAGGGATTTTCCCTGAAACTACCTTATATCATTTCATCCCGAATCAATGATGAGCTCATCCAGACTTTAAATAAAGATAATTACCCGATCCTGTTAGAAGGAATACATTGCACAGGAATACTACATTCCTTAAATACAAAGAGCAGGAAGATTGTTGTCAGGATGCATAATGAAGAAAGCATTTACTATCATGAACTGGCAAGGGCTGAGAAAAATGTTATAAAAAAAATCTATTATAAAAATGAAAGCAGGCTGTTAAAAAGATATAATCACCGCTTACCGGACGAGTGTACCTATGCCTGTGTTTCAAAAGAAGATACCAGGTTTTTTAAAGAACATTTTCATTTATCGCATGTTGATTTCATTCCAACTTTCCCCGACTGGCAGCAGGTGAATATTGAAGAAGGAGCAGGTAATTTTTGTTTATACCATGGCAATCTTTCAGTTCCGGAAAATGAAGAAGCCGCTTTATGGCTTCTGAGAAAAGTTTTTACTAAAATAAAAACGCCTCTTGTAATAGCCGGGAAAAATCCATCCAAAGGACTGGAAAAACAGGCACATCTTTTCCGTCATACCTGTATGGTGGCAAATCCATCACAAAAGGAAATGAATGATCTTATACATAAAGCACATATTAATATTCTACCCTGCTTTAATAAAAGACAAACAGGTATCCGCCTTAAATTATTACATGCTTTATTTGAGGGCAGGCATTGCATTACCAATGACTCCATGATAAAAGGTACCGGCCTGGAAGCCGCTTGCCATATCGGCACAACTGCAAATGCTTTTGCATCCATCGTCCTGCAATTGTATCATCAACCCTTTACTACAGAAGAGATAACATTGAGAAAGAAATTGCTTGGAGATACTTATGATAATGAGAAAAATATCCGGAAATTTATTCAATACTTATGGTAGCATTGTCAATTACCTTTCCCCGTTCAGTTCTTATCATACGGGCAGGAAATTTTTGTACCACAATATAATCATGTGAAGCCATGATGACTGATGTACCGTAATCTTTTGAAATATTAAATAGCAAGTTCATTATTTCATCTGAAGTTTCCGGGTCCAGGTTGCCGGTCGGCTCATCCGCTAAAACCACTTTAGGCGAATTCAATAAAGCTCTTGCTATATCAACCCTTTGCTGCTCGCCACCACTTAATTCATAAGGCATTTTAAATCCTTTGGCTTTCAAACCCACTTTATCCAAAACGTCTCCAATCTTTTCATCCATCATTTTCTCATCCGTCCAACCGGTAGCTTTCAAAACAAACTTTAAATTGTTGTTTACATTCCTGTCAGTCAGCAATTGAAAATCCTGGAAAATCACACCGAGATTTCGCCTTAAATAAGGAACTTTCTTCCAATCCAGTGTCTTTAAATTAAATCCGGCTACAGTCCCCTCTCCTTCCCGTAAAGGAAGTTCACCATAAAGAGTTTTCAATAAGCTTGATTTCCCGGTTCCTGTTTTGCCCACCAGGTACACAAACTCACCCCTGTTTACACTCAGATTTACATCCTGTAAAATCAGGTTATTACCCTGGTATATATTGGCATGACTTAATTCTATGATAGCTTCAGACATCCTGTTCCCGTTTGCTGCAAAATAAAGCAAACTATGCATAGAAAACCTCTTTTTTTTCTCTTTAACTAAATATTTAGTTGTTAAACTAAAAAATTAGTTATAGCTTCGGTTTTAAATTGACATTATGAAAGCATTGACAAAAGCAGAAGAACAAATTATGCAGGCAGTCTGGAAACTGGGTAAAGGATTTCTTCGGGAGATTGTAGAAGCCATGCCCAATCCTAAACCTCATCAGAACACAGTGGCAACACTTTTAAAAATATTAATTGAAAAAGAATATATAGGAATCAATAATATGGGAAGGCAACATCAGTATTTTCCGCTTATTTCCAAGGAAGAATATTCCAAACGGAGCATGAAACAGATTGCAAAAAACTATTTCGAAGGTTCTTTCAGCAATGTGGTTTCCTTCCTGGTAAAAGAAAATAATATAACAATAGAAGAATTGGAAAATTTGTTGCAACAAATTAAAAAACAACAAAACCATAAAAAATGAAAGCGCTGCTCCTTTATTTCCTGCAAGTTGTTGTAGCCTCGGGCTTATTGTATGCCTATTATCATTTCTTTTTAAGAAACAAAAAATTTCATCAGTACAACCGGTATTTCCTTCTGGCAGCAAGCCTCCTCAGTATCTTAATTCCGTTTTTAAACATACCCGTTTATTTTACCCATGACCAGGCAAAGGCAAATTTGGTTTTATATACTTTATCCAATATCTCCACACCTGTTTATGATGCTGACTCTATAATCATTACTTCTGCTTCGCAAAATTGGTTTACATGGCAAAATATTTTATATACTGCTTATATCCTGGTAGCAACCCTTGTATTATCAAGGATAATCCTCTCTTTAAGAAAGATCAGGCTGATCATAAAAAGAAACCCTGTTGAAAAAATTGAAAGAATCCGTTTTGTAAATACCGAAGAACCCGGTACCCCATTTTCATTTTTCCGTTGGTTATTCTGGAATAAAAAAATTGAGCTGCAGTCGGAAAAAGGAGAACAAATATTTCGTCATGAGCTTTTTCATATTGAACAGAAGCACAGTCTCGATATCATTTTTTTGGAATTGCTTTCATTGGTTTTCTGGGTCAACCCATTTTTTTACCTGATGAAAAGAGAAATGAAAGCCATTCATGAATTTCTGGCGGATCAGTTTGCCGTGAAAGAAAATGACCAATGGGAATATGCAGAACTATTGTTGATGCAGGCATTAAACACACAAACTCATTTAACAAATCCATTTTTTCATAATCAAATCAAAAGACGTATAGCCATGTTAACCACATCTACAAAACCAGGTCACCAATACCTGAGGAAGGTATTGGTGCTGCCGGTTGCCGCAATAGTGCTGGCTTTGTTTGCATTTAAGTATGAGGAAAAAAAAGAAATGAGTGCTACACCAGAAAATAATCAGTTATCTGATAATCGAATTGATACACTGCCCCAGGTAAATGGGGTGAATGCCCAATTTTCTGTCGCCGGGAACTATTATGAGTTTCAAGCAGATTCTTTTTATGTCAATCATCCGGAACAATTGAAGTCACAGGCTGACTTAAAAGATGCATTGATAATCTTTAACAATAAAAAGATAAATTTTGATTCGTTCCAAAACAAAACAATCATCGCCCGGCTAATGAAAATTTATCCCAAAAATGATGAAAGTGCAATCAACTTCTATGGAGATATAGCTAAAAACGGTGTAATAGTATTTGAAGATGCACGAGTGGAAAATATTAAATCTGATACTCTTAATCCTGACAATAAAATCTTTGAAAAAGTTGATGTAGAAGCTTCCTTTCCCGGTGGGTTACCAGCATGGAAACAGTACCTCGTAAGAAACTTATCCGGTTTCAATCCAGCAATTAACGGAGCTCCAAATGGAACTTATACCGTCTTTATCCAATTTGTTGTTGATAAAGAAGGAAAGATCAGCGATGTAAGATCCTTAACCCATTATGGTTACGGAATGGAAGAGGCTGCAATCAGGATAATCAAAAAAGGACCTGTTTGGAGCCCCGCATTGTTAAATGGGAAAAAAGTAAAAGCATACAGAAAGCAGCCGGTAACTTTTGTGGTTACTGATGGAAAAACTACCTCAGGCAACACAACAATCAAGGACATAATATTATATGATAAATCAAAGTCAACATCAGGTAATTTAACCAAAGGGCTTGTAGTTGTTAATGGAGAAATAATTGAAAACAGCGTTTTACAGAATATCCCCAGCGAAAATATTAGTAGCATTAACGTATTGAAAGGTGCTTCAGCCATTGCAAAATATGGCGATAAAGGGCGAAACGGTGTGATTGAAGTAATAACAAAGTACAATAAGGACACCAAAACAAAAGAAATTGCTCTGATTGACAGGACTGATGAAAACAATAAAATCTTTGAAAAAACGGAAACAGTTCCATCATTTCCTGGTGGTACTACTGCATGGAGAAAGTATTTAGAAAGAACTCTTTCCAATTATAATCCTGCAGACCAGGGAGCCAAAACTGGCGCATATACTGTCATGGCGCAATTTATAGTTGACAAAGAAGGAAACGTCAGCGATATAAAGACATTAACCCATTTCGGCTATGGAATGGAAGACACGGTTATTAGTATGATAAAGAACGGTCCTAAATGGATTCCTGCCATGCAGAACGGTCATGTTGTAAAAGCTTATATGAAACAGCCCGTAACTTTTGTTGTCCAGGATGAAAATGCAGAAGACCCGAAAACTACAAAAAATGATAAATCCTCATCAGAAGCTAATCAAAGCAAAAGCTTGCACGAAGTAACTGTTACCGGTTATAATAAAGGGGGTATTATAAACAAAGAAAATTCAAAAGCCGCAGCCGAAACTAATAACTTAAATGAAGTTGTCGTTTCCGGTTATAAAAAAGCTTCCCCATCAAAAGAAAACAGTAAATTATTCAAAGAAGATTTGGATCGTTTGCAAGCTATTTACCCCAATCCATCTGATAATTCTGTGACGATTCCTTTGCAATCAAAGATAAATAGCAAGGGAAATATTATGATCTACGATGAAACGGGCAATCTGAAGATAACTGCGCCCATCAATTTTATTAAGGGCGGCAATAACTATAATCAGAATATTTCCACCCTGGCAAAGGGAGTTTATTTTATCACAATTACAAATAGCAACAAAGCAAGGTTAGCAACTTATAAAATGATCAAACAATAAAATCACCATTTCAGTATTTGATTTCTGGACTGAAGTACTAATTCTTTTTTGTCGCTCTGCTCCACCCTGCCGATCACTTTTGCATCAATACCAAAACTGTTAGCTATGCCGATTATTGTATCGGCATTTTTTTCGTTGGTATAAATTTCCATCCGGGTTCCCATATTAAACACCTGGTACATCTCCCGGTCGTCTGATTTACTGGCTTGCTGTATCAATTGAAAAATTATAGGAGGCTCAAATAAATTATCTTTTATGATCCGGACATTGTCGGGAACATATTTTAAACATTTTGTTTGCCCCCCACCGCTGCAATGAATCATTCCATGTATGGCATCGAAATGATTTTCTAATAGAGTTTTTGCTAATGGTGCAAAAGTTCTTGTCGGACTTAAGAGTAATTTTCCAATCTCAAC
>JAFDYJ010000038.1 GCA_018267515.1 Bacteroidota bacterium
CTTCATAAAAATCCATATTTAGCGGCCAACTTTATTACTAACATTTTGTTATGTTCTATTCCGATTGGTTTGGTTAAAGCAATATACCATTCTTCATTAAAACGCCATTTATGGTATTCAGGAAATTTATATGGATTCCGAGAATCAATCAGGTTTGGATTTAATAAAGAATAAGGTGGAGTCACTTGTAAACTGGCCAGGAAATTAGATCCATTAGTAGGATAAATAGGACTCGGTCCTGCAGATGACCGTTGCAAAGCGATCCGTAAATTAAAGTTATTGGACACTCCGTTACTCAGATTCTGAAATATCGGGTAATTCTTCAGTTTGTATTGTGTAAAGTTGAGTGTATAAACAAGGCTGAAATAATCATCAGGCCATTTTAGCTGTTTGCCCAATGAAAACGTAAAACTGTTTGCTTTTAAATAGTTAGAATCAGACAGCGCTTTACTGATTGTCCCGGTAAACGGATCAAATGCATTTGAATATTTACTGTTGTTGTAAGCAATGGTCAGGGAATTTCTTTTCTTTCCTCCCAGCCAGGGTTCAGTGAATGAAAAACTATAGGAACGAAAAGCCCTGCCATTGGACTGAATACGAAGACTCAATTTTTGTCCGTCACCTTGCGGCAAGGGATCCCATGCCGACTTTTTAAAAATATTGTGAATCGAAAAATTGTTGAAAGAGACTCCCAGGGTTCCTGTCAATCCAATTCCCCCGCCCCATCCTGCAGATAATTCTAACTGGTCAGAAGATTTTTCTTCAAGCTTCCAGTTGATATCTACGGTTCCATCCTCAGCATTGGGTACAACTCCCGGATTAATAGATTCCTGGTTGAAATACTGAAGTTGTCCCAAATCCCTTGATGAACGAATTAAATCAGCACGGCTGAACAAATTACCGGGAATAGTAGATAACTCCCGCCGGACTACATAATCTTTTGTTTTGTCATTCCCGGCTATAGTTACATTTTTTATCCTGGCCTGCGGCCCTTCTACTATTCTTATTTCATGGTCAATCGTATCATTATATACAGCGGTTTCCACTGCTTCTGCACGATAAAACAAATAACCATCATCCATATAAAGGCTGCCGATATCACCACCTTCTTCGGAAGCCTGCTTACCCAATCTTTTATTGAGGATGTCAACATTATAAATATCTCCTTTGTTGATTCCCAGGATTGCATTGAGCAACGTATCGGGATATTTAGAATTTCCTTTCCAGGAAATATTTCCAAAATAATATTTATGACCTTCTGAAACTTTGATGGCAATATTCAGGTTTCCATCGCTGTTCTTTGAAATAGCGGTATCAATAATTTGTGCATCCCGGTACCCGAGAGAGTTATAATAATTCAATACCTTATCCTCATCCTCTTCAAATTTTTTAGGATCAAACTTTGCTGAGCTGAATAATTTGAAACGGAAATAAGGATCCAGCAACAATTTTGTTTTACTTAAAGAAAGAAAACCCCAATCTTTGACATATTCCTTAAAATCCAGGCTTTTTCTGATTCCAAAACGGCTGGAATCTTTTGGAGGGTAAAGAGTGATGCGGCTCATCTCTTTTGTTCCTTTCATCTTTTTCTTCAATTTCTGTTCATCCACATTGGTATTTCCATAAAAACTTACATCACTGATACGAACCTTTTTTCCTTTATCTACATAAATAATCAGTGAGTTGGAATTCGAATAAACAGTGTCCGGTTTTTCAACAATAGTTACCTGAACATTCTGAAATCCTTTATTTGCAAAAAACTTAGTGGTTTCCTCTTTAATTCTCCTCCTTGTATTTTCAGAAATAATGGTTTGCCGGGCCAATTGAATTTTACCCTGCAAATCTTCCACTTCAGATTTTTTAATACCAATAAATTTATAATTAGCCAACCGGGGTAATTCCCGAACGTTCAACTCCAGGTACACCTTGTTTCCTTCAATACGGGTAACGAAAATCTGTATATCTGAAAATAATTTCTGGCGCCAAAGATTATTAATGGCTTTGGAAAAAATATCGGACCCGGGATGATTAAATTTATCTCCTACCTGTAAACTGGAAATAGAAAGAACAATGGAAGAATCTAAATGTTTAACTCCTGAAATTTCGATCCCCCCAATTGTGTATTCTTTTACAATTTTTGCATTCTCCCATTCCAGTAGTTTCGGATCAACCGAGGAGGGACGGGTAGTATCCTGCGCAAATAAAGAAATAGTGGATGCCAGTATTACTATTGCTACTACACAAAATCGTAAAAAAAATCTTCGCATGTTTGGTTATTCTGTTCAGTCATTTTCCCGCAAGGGAGATTGCAATCAGTTTATTCCCTTAGTATTATAAAAAAAAGGAACAAAGTTCCGGCGGCAAATTAAAGGGAAAATATCGAAAGTCTTTGTTAAAACAATCCGGTTTCCATCCTATAACAGGCTGTTTATAGAATTTGCTCGCTGATCTTTCCAAACCTCCTTTCCCGGTTTTGAAAATCGAGAATAGCTTCATAAAGGTTCTCCTTCCTGAAATCCGGCCATCTTACCTCTGTAAAATAAAGCTCGGTATAAGCTAACTGGTACAAGAGAAAATTGCTGATGCGATATTCTCCGCTTGTACGAATCATCAGCTCAGGATCGGGAAAACCACTGGTACAGAGATATTTCTCTATTACGTCCTGGTCAATTTTCTCTGTTTCCAATTCATTTTTTTTCACTTTATCCGCAATAATTCTAACTGCATTCAGCAGATCCCAGCGACCACTATAGCTTAATGCCATAATAAGATTCAGCCCGGAATTCTCTTTTGTTATTTCAAGCGCTTCAGCAAGTTCATCCCTGGCATGTTTAGGAAGCATACTCATATCACCGATCACATGCAGCTTAATGTTATTTTTATGCAGTGTTTCAGCTTCATCACGTATAGTAACTACCAAAAGTTCCATAAGTCCCTCCACTTCATACCCTGGCCTTTCCCAGTTTTCAGTTGAAAATGCATATAAAGTCAGATACTCAATACCCAGTTCGGCACAGCCTTCTACAACATCACGTACACTTTCCACACCATGAACATGGCCAAATAAGCGATCCTCGCCTTTTTCTTTTGCCCATCGCCCATTTCCGTCCATAATAATTGCAATATGACGGGGAAGTTGTTGCTTATCTATTTTATCAAGTAATTGCGACATACCGCTTTGAAATAATATAAAAAGGTGGGCAAAGGTAGCGCAGTTTTAAGAGATTTGTGTGAGTTTATCAGAAAGTATAAAAACACTGATATTCAATACTCTATCTCATTTTGCAGTAGGGCATTTGTAAGATTGCAGATTGAAGCTGATAAACAATATGGCGGTTGCAAACTGATCTTTTTGTTTACTGATTCCTCTTTGCCGCCCCGGTATTCCAATCAGGTCTCCCAGTTCATAAGAACGATCGCTCAGTAAAAGGGCATCTGACGGACTTCCATCCGGCTTTGGAGGAAAAGCGGCAGGATCTACATAGGTCTTACTAACATCATCCAAATAATCAGTATTGGTAAACCGGTGTAAAACCTCAAATCCTACATTAATTCTCTCATTGATTGCATACTTAATTCCCACACCAAATGGAATTGAAAATGCTGTGGATCCATAAGGTTTCCTGTCCGGGTATAACGGGCTTCCCTGGCCTTCTGTACCTAATGCCCGGAGATAAACTTTTCTATCCTGTAAATATGCAAAAGGATCATAGCTGAAGGCTCCTACGCCGAAAGTGATATAGGGAGTAAAATTTGCGGTAGGCTCACCCGGCATAAATCTGAAAAAATTAAAATCTCCCTGCAATGACAGTTCCCATACATTACTGTTAAAGCTTAAATTACGACGGTGCATGAATTCGTTGTAATTGTTGTAAATATCTGAATATCCTAAACGGGCATAAGTAGCAGCTACCCGAACTGCTATATAATTACTAAGATTTTTTCTGAAAAAAATATTTGCGGCTATTTTGGGCCTTTTGAACTTAGCCCGGGTATTGAGATCACCAAAATAATGTCCGGCACCAAGACCTACTCCAAATTCGCCTTCCTGATGAATAGCATACTGGCCAAAACTCTCAGAAGTTGGAGAAAATGTCGTAATCAGCAGAATAATTACAGCTAAAATATTCCTAGTCATACATCCAAAAAGATTTCAAGACTATTAAGAACGGAAAAATAACCAATTTCTTGCTAAAGAAGCCTTGTTTTTAATTTCGTTTATCTAAACCCCAGGTCAGTTTACTCCTCAGGGTTTGGAGAAAGTTATTCTCACTGAGCCTTACCAGGCTTAACAGGAAAGCCTCTTTCCGTACCGCTAACTGAATATTTTTGCTAACAATTTCTCTCCGGGAATCAAGGGCACAAATGTAATCATCAGTCCGGCTTTCAATTTCAAATGAAATAATATTATTATCGGGCACAATTATAGACCTTACATTCAGGTTATGAGGAGCCACGGGTGTAATCACAAAGCTGCCGCTATCCGGAAACACAATCGGCCCATTGCAACTTAAAGAATATCCGGTAGAACCTGTGGGTGTAGCAACAATCAATCCATCAGACCAATAAGTATTTAAAAATTCCCCGTTCAGGTATGTGTGAATTTTAATCATGGAAGCCGTATCTCTTTTATGAATTAAAAATTCATTCAATCCATAGGGAACCTCTCCGAATAATGGTATGCTGGCATTCAGGTTGATCATGGTTCTTTTGTCAACAATATAAGTCCTGTTTACAATTGCTTTTATAGCAGCTTTAACTTCATCACGCCCTATTCCTGCCAGGAATCCAAGCCTTCCGAAATTAATCCCCATAATCGCAATACTTTTATTCCGAACCAGGGTAACTGTATCCAGCAATGTTCCATCTCCGCCCAGGCTAATAATAAATTCTATTTCTTCGGTAAGTTGCTCTGAAAGAGAAAAAGTGGTAGTGCCGGAAGGAAGTTTTATTTTTTCCTGAATCTGTTCATAAAAAAGTTGAAAAACAACCGGTTTAAGTTTTTGTTTTGCCATTTCATCAAAGAAAAGCTGCACATCTTTCTGCTGCGTTTCTTCCATCACCCTGCTGTAAACGGCTACTTTCATGAACTTAAAAATTTGACTTATTGTGTAAAAATAGCCCGTTTTCACCTAACTGGTTAAAAGTGTATTCCAGCTTAATTGTAAAATCATAAATAGTGAGAATATCAATCCCTATTCCGCCGGAGACAAGCATTTTATTATTAAGATGATTATTGCCGGGATCCGGATTGTAAACATATCCGGTATTTCCAAAAATTTTTCCAAATATGCGAATGGGGATATGCAGGGACTGACCGTTTTTCCTTTTCAGAAAGTTTCCTTTTACTGTTATAAATTCTTTTGAAAGTCCGGCTTTCAGATAGCATCCCGCTACTCCATCAATAACATAATATTCATAACCCTGCATGAAAGTTTCATTATATCCTAATAACCCTTTATTAAAATACGGCTGATTAAAAGGAAGCTTGACAGAACCAAATGTGCGAAGATTGAGATAGGTTTTTGGCCAAAGATGCCAATTAGCTGATCCCTTTACGCTAAGTTGCAAAGCATTGAAACTTCGACTCAGCCCTTTTTCACTAATTGCAAGTTCAGCAGCATATCCCTTTGTAGGATATGGAATATAATCCAGATCGAAATAGCTTAGTGTATAATACAATTCCGGATAACTGATATGAGTTCTTTCACCTGAAAAATAATCCGGGTTCAAATCAATAATAGTGTCACTGACATTTTGAACATGATATCCCAATCCGAACATATGCTTCGTCTTTATCGCTTTTCTATAGGTAAATTCTATTTTAGTATCAAGAAAGTTCTGCAGGTATCGGTTGCTATCTCTGAGAAACGCCTGTTTATTTCCAATGGTATTATAATTTGCCTCCCTGGATTTTCCCATTGAAAATCTGAAATTCAATCCCCACTTTAAAGCCTTATCTATATAAGGTCTGTCATAGCTGACATTTACCTGATGAGTATAGCCACTTAAAAGCCAAACCCGAATCGGATCATTACGGCCTGTGCTATTATAATAAAGCAGCTTTATTCCATAGTTAACCCGTTTCATGCTGGCGTTTTGTTCTACCAGCCATTGATTAAAATTTCTGTCAATCGGTTTGAAATAAGGAATAGGAAACAGATACCAACGCTCTTTAACTTCAACAAGGACATCCACATTATAACCTTCAAAACTTTTTAAAGCCACCACCACATCCAGGAAAAGAGCCGTATTCAGCAATTGTTGGCGGGCTGTCTGAAATTTTGTAACAATATCCTGCAATAAGTATTGATCTCCGGACTTAAAAGAAAGTTCCCGCAAGATGATGTCCGGTTTCGTTTTCTTGTTTCCGGTTATGTCAATATTCCTGATAACAAAAAGAGCGGAAGCCGGTTGATTTATTTCTTTACCGGGAGATGACGGAATACCTTCACCGGGATAGTGATCATTGTTGAAGCTTTGAGCATTCAGGACGAAGTGTCCAAAAAGCAAAACGAAGAACAGCCAAAAACCATATTTCATTTCCCTTTGTTTCAAGAGCCGTAAAAGCAAAGTAAATTTAGGCCAATTTCATTCCCGTAAAAAAGGATGACAATTTCTATTTTCAGATCTTTAGATAATTCATGAGGTTATCGTAATTGGTTCGCAGCTCATTTTCATAAAGTTCCTCTCCTGAATAATATTTTACATTATACTCATACCGCTGCAATGTGGCAACCAGTGCAGAAATTTCGGTCTTATTAACTTTAATGGTAATCTGCATGATACCGGTTTGGGGATCAGTTGTAGTGTTTAGCTGCACTATTTGTGCGTCGTTTGTTTCTACCAGTTTGCTGATTTCATGGAAGGAATACTGATTACTCTCAGTTTCCAAAACAATAATTCCACCCGGATCACCAAGGCTCATAAACTCGGCTGCATATTTAAGCAATTCACTATATACCAGGACACCTGTAATTTCATTTTCCTCTTCCACAACCGGTAACACACTTAATGCATTATCTGTTGCCACACGGATCGCTTTTAGAAAATGCTGTTCTCCCTGTACAGATATATTGGCAAAGGATTGCTGAAGTGAACTTAATGGTGCATGATCATTATCTGCCTGAAGCAGATCTTCTTCGCTAACAATGCCGATATATTTATCTGCTTCCACAACCGGAAGGTGCGTGACATGGTTATCATTCATCAATTGTAAAGCCAGGTGCACTTTATCATGCAGGTGAAGGTAAGGAAGTGATTGAGTTTGTAACTCTCTTGTTAACATGGATAACGGGTTTATTTGTGTAGGCCTGAACATTCAGGAAATTGTTGCAGGCTCATTCAGTTTATTTAAAAATTTATGCAAAATAGCATTAAACTCAACAGGAACTTCCATCATCGGCGCATGACCACATTTATCAATAAAATACAATTCGCTGTTTGGAATGAGTTTATTAAACTCCCTGGCAACGAAAGGCGGAGTAATGGTGTCATTATTTCCCCATACTAATAACGTCGGTTGTCGAATTTGATTGAGTTCTTCCCCTAAATTATTTCGGATTGCACTTTTTGCCAGGGAAATTATTTTAATAGCTTTCAGGCGGTTGTTAACAATACCATAAACCTCATCAACCAGCTCTTTTGTTGCAATCTCAGGATTATAGAAAGTCAATTGAGTTTTCGTTTTAATATACTCATAATTGCTTCTTTTGGGATAACTATCTCCCATGCCATTCTCAAATAATCCCGAACTACCTGTCAGAATCAATGATTTTATTCGTTCCGGATGTTTAAGAACATGTTTTAAAGCTACATGCCCTCCCAGTGAATTACCCAAAAGATGAATCCCGGTGTATCCCCGGGCTTCAATGAACTTATGAACAAATTTTTGTAACCCGCCCACGGTTGTATGTAAAATATCAAGTTCCAGCAGGGGAAGTGAAGGAACAATTACTTTATTATAATTACGGAAATAATCAATAAGGTCATAATAATTGCTTAATGCACCAAACAATCCATGTAATAATATTAAAGGTTCTCCGGATCCTTCTTCAATAAATTTGTATTTATCCTGTTGTTTTATTTCAAACTTGTTAACCACCTGCAGCACTTAATTTTTGCTAAAATAAACGATTTGCTGCAAATAAGTTATAGATTGAAATTTTAGCGAAATAAAATTTGACAGCTTAAGACAGCTTCTGTGAGAGATTACTGAAAAAATCCTGCAACTCCGTAAACATATTTTTAAAAACAGGTACAAGAGATGCAAACGCATTGATGGCCTTTGGCCCCCAGGGATGAACAAAAGGATATGTCAATGACTGATTAACTGTTTCCGGCTGTATTAACTTCATTTGCTCTACATAAAAAAGAACAACACTGAAAACAGTCACATATAAAGCAATATTAAATACCATTCCTCCCAACCTGTTCAGCCAGCCCAGCATTACTACCTGTATACTTTTTTCAATAATCCGGGCAGCCAGGTGAACGAGGAGCACCACTACCAAAAATACCAATGCGAAGGACAATAAAGGAAGCCATTGCTCTGAGATTTGAGTAGATTTACCAAAATAACCGGCAACTACAGTTGATAGTTTGATTGCTGCAGCCAGACCGACAATCAGCGCTACAAATGAAAAGACACCCACAATCAGTCCACGCTGATAACCTCTGACCATCGCAATTATTACTACTACGATGAAAATAATATCAAGGAGCATATTCTGTATGAGTTGGTGACAAATCAGGAACGAATCAATTCCCTGTAAATTTTATTATGATGCGCCTGTAATCACTTATTTAACAACTCCTTCACCACTGAAGAAATCGCTTTGCCATCTGCTTTGCCTGCTAATTGTTTAGTTGCTATTCCCATCACTTTTCCCATATCAGTTGGTGAAGAAGCACCAGCTTGTTGAATAATTTTGGTCAGTTCTGCTCTTAATTCTTCCCCGGAAAGCTGTTGCGGTAAAAACTGGTTGATAACTTCAATTTCTTCCAATTCTTTCTGGGCCAGGTCAGCACGGTTCTGCTGTTGGTATATTTCCAGCGAATCTTTTCTTTGTTTCGCCATTTTCTGAAGCATTTTGATTTCGTCTTCAGCTTTTAATTCACCACCGGCACCTTCTGCCGTCTTTGCAAGTATAATAGCAGCCTTGATAGCTCTTAGTGCCCGGATTGTTTTTTCATCTTTTGCCAGCATAGCTGTTTTCAATCCGGTCATTATTTTTTGTTCCAGGTTCATAACTAAAAATTTAAGATGGGTTCTGTTTCATTTGCTGCTGTTGGGCTTTATGATAAAAATCATGAGCAAACTTTTTCATTTCTTCTGCCTGTACTTCATTACGGGTAGCTCTGTTAAAAGTATCCGCCATCGTCATTAAAGTCTGATAGAAAAAATCAGCCATTTCATCCACCATCATTTCTTTTGTCCAGATATCAATACGCAATGCCGTTTTTTCGGCTCCGTCCCAAAAAGCCAGCATCATAGCCCTCGCCTGCCGGGCTTCATCCGTTGCAGCATCACTGGCATTCCATTGAATATCCTGAGGCATTCTATTATCATCCAGCGTTACATCTATTGTTATTTTCGATTGGTTCATATCTGAATTTTGAGTGGCAAAGGTAACCGAAATCAGCCTACTGTTTTCAGAATGCATTGCCAAACCAGGTCAGCGGTTTTTTCCCAACTGAATTGCCCGTTTCTCTCTTTCCCTTTTTGAATCATTTTTTTTCTCAGCACTTCATCTTTATAAAGCAGCATCATTTTATCTGCAATATCATTGAAATCGGTGGGGTCAAAATATAAAGCGGCATCCCCGGCAATTTCCTGCATAGATGAATTTGCAGAAGTGATGACAGGTACATCACACTTCATAGCTTCCAACACGGGTACTCCAAATCCTTCAAATAAAGAAGGATAAAGCATTGCATAGGCAGATCCTAATAGGCTGTTCAACTCAAGATCTTCGAGATAACCGGTCATCACAACATCATTTCTGTATTTATATGTTTTCAGTTTTTCAAGGAAAGGTTCATACTTCCAGGCAGGCCTTCCTGCCAGTAAGAGTTTCATTCCGCTTTGTTGTCTTTTTTTGAAAACCGAAAAAGCTTTTAATAAATTTTCCAGGTTTTTCCGGGGATGTATAGCTCCTACATAAATGAAAAATTCTTTACCGGATGTATATTTTTCTTTGATATGCATTTTTTTATACCCGTCAACCGGGGCAAATACTTCTTTTACTCCGCTATACACTATATCAATCTTTGAATCAGGAATTTTGTTATAATGAGCAAGAATATCTTTTTTTGAAAAATCAGAAACCGTGGCAATACGCCTGGCCTTTTCTAAAAATGCGGGAGTGTATTTTTTATAAAAAAACACATGTGATCTTTTATTGAATTTTGGGAAATGAATAAAGGATAGATCATGTAATACCATGCATTGAGGAACCCGGGTATTTAATGAGCAAAAGCCATCACAGGAAACAAATACATCTGCTTTATATTTTTTCAATAGGGCAGGTATCTTGATGTCATACCACAACTTCCATAATAATGGATGGCGGGCGGGCGGGCCAACCACCACCGGCCTAATATTTTCTGCAAAAATGAATTTGGGATCAAACTCCCGGTCGAAAATAAAAATAAATTCATGCTCCGGATGACGATGAACAATATTCCGGAATGTTTCATGAATGAAATAACCGTATCCTTCAAGGTACTCTTTTAATAAAAACCGGGTATTGACTGCAATCTTCATCAGTAAAAAGCAAAGGTAATTTTTGCTTGTGTCATTTTCGAAGTAAAACAAGTAGATAAAAAAAATAAATTAGTGATTCTACATAGTAAATAACATTCTGTCACAACTTATTTTCCAACTGTTTTTACTCATAGTCAGATACAAATTTTCTTTTCTTAACAGCATGAACTGTAAGAACTTTCCCTGATTATATTCAGAAAAAAGCAGTATTTCAGACAAGCGTTTTTCCAATTGTCCGGTACAGCAGATCTGCTTATTTTTATTATATTAATCCAATCCAAAGACCAAAATTCTAACCTATGATAAAACTATACTCAAAATTTTTTTTCATTCTTTTGTTCTCCTTTCTGCTCCAATGTTATAACCATTCGTTGCAGGCACAGTGTTCGGGGGGAGGACCAGCCGGTTCGGTAGCATTTGATACCACCGTAACAACCGGTAGCGGCAACTATAGCACACAATTTAAATTTCCAAAATTTGATCCTCAAACCGGTATGGTAACCTGTGTCAGACTTTGTCTGACAATTACCGGAAGGGTTTCGATGAACCTGGAAAATAATGTTAATGCACCTGCTATTTATGATATTAATTATCAAAGAAAGGATACGCTATCAGGCCAGGGCCTGAACTCACCTTTAACCAACTCAATTTCTGTCAACTATGGCCCTTATAATCTTGCTGCATCAGACGGTACGACTTTTTCCGGACCTGATTATACCAGTATAGGCCCTGATACTGTATTGCGTTCCGTTAGCATTTGCAGAACATTAATTGACTCAGTGGACCTGGCGCAATTTTATGGAGTAGATTCGGTAACCTATACATATTCCATTAATGCAGGAGCCACCGTAACAGGCAGCGGCGATTATCTTTTTTCAGTTTCTACACAGGGAAGTGTGAATTATCAATTGCAATATTGTTATTGCCCAACCCAGGTTCTTCCTTTGAATATTACCAATTTTTCGTTGACTAAAAAGGGAACTGATCGTGCCAATCTGCAATGGTCCGGTAAGGATGACCGCAATGCCAATTATCGTTATGAAGTAGAAGTAAGCAGGGACGGTTATAATTTCTCATCAGTCAATTCTCAACAAATGAATCCCAACGGAGACGATTATAACTATTTATTCGTGATGGGTGAAAATGCAGGCGGCAGATATTATTTCAGAATCCGGCAAGTTTATTCCAATGGATATTCCCAATTCAGTGAAATAAAATATGTAGACCTGGATCATTCTCCGCAACCTCAATTTACTTTATACCCGAACCCTTCCAGTGGTGATGTTGGTATTAAATTTGATAATATACAGTCCGGACAATTATTAATTCAAATATTCAATAATCAGGGTCAAAAAGTCTTGCAGAAAGAAATAGAACAGGCAGGATCTTCATACCGGCAGTTAACCATGTTGCAGAAAGGAATGTATTGGTTGAAGGTCACTGACCTCACAAGTAGGATGTCCAGCACAAATCAACTTTTTATTAAATGACCTCTTGGTGGAAGAGGATGGTGGCTTGTAAAAGGGGCTCTGGTTCGGAGCCCCTTACTTTTACCCCTTCTAACCTGTTTTTTTCAATCCCTTTTTAAACTATAAAACTCTTTTTCTACATTTGTTGCCGTACAAACGTTTTTAATGGAATATAATACAACAAGAAATGATATGGTGATGCGTGAATATGGACGTCACGTACAAAAGATGATCGAGCATCTCTTATCCATAGAAGATCCTGAACGGCGCCAACGAAATGCACATGCGGTTATTGAACTGATGGGATTTTTAAACCCCCATCTCAAAAATGTAGAAGATTTCCGGCATAAACTATGGGATCATTTATTTCTTATCTCCGATTTCAAGCTGGAGGTAAAATCTCCTTATCCCATCCCCACCCGGGAAACCTTAAAAGCAAAACCAAAAATTCTTCCCTACCCAAAACGTCATCCAAAGTTTTCTCATCTCGGCAAAAACCTGGAATTAGTTATTAAAAAAGCTTTGCAGGAAGAAAACCCCGATAAAAGACTTGGTTTTGCCAATGCAGTAGCCTATTACATGAAACTTGCTTATAGTAACTGGCATAAAGAAATGGTGCATGATGATGCCATTCAAAATGAACTTGGGAATATCACAGATCATCAACTTACCTTCACAACTACTCCTTTTGTCAAAGCTTTTCGACCCCAGCAGGAAAACCGGGACAGAGGCGGCTATGGCAAACAAAGAGGTAAATTTCAACAAAGAGGCGGCGGAGGCAGAAGAAATGACAACCGAAATGGCGGTGGCTTCAAAAAGAAAAGATACTAACCCGGTGTTTTCAAAAATATTTTTCTGAAAAAACTACTGTTGAAGGTCAATTTATGGTCTGACCGGAATGGTCTGGCCCGGAAATTTCTTTTTAAGAAGGGACAGTTATCAAAGTTGGTGGCAATTTGACAAAACCTAAAAGTCCAATGGAACATCTTAAACAGTGCAGCGATCTTACATTTTATATTGTCAACTTTATAAAACAAAAATGAAAAGGCAGTTCACTTATATACTCAGCATTATTTTTTTGTTTGTAATAAGTTCTTGCAAAAAACCTGAAGTCAACTCAAGCTTTGAAGAGAACATCAAAATTAAAATGACTGAAACTGTTGATAGCGTAAACAGAGTATTAAACCTAAACTGCTTCACAGAAAAAATATTTGAATGTTCTAACTACGGAATAGAAGCCACCTACACCTTGACAGACAATAAAATCACAATTAATTTTATCAGGATAATTTCCCCAAATATCTGTTTAACTTCTTTAGGACCTGCATCAACTATTATCAGCCTTAATGGACTGGCAAACAAAACGTACGAGTTAGAAATCAATTTTGGAGCAAACAAAATTGCTGGACAACTTAATGTGACAACAGATAGCTTTGTTGCAACACTTCCAACGCAAACAAAAGTACAGTTTGTAAATTCCGACTTAAAAAGAATTCCTAATAATACCATTTACGGACAAGTTCATTTTCATTCGGCTTCTACAAGTTCACTCGTTCAAAAATTTATTGACACACTGCAATTGTATGGGGCGACACCAACTTTATATCCTCAAGGCGACTACGGACAATTTCAAATAGATGCAAACAGGCAGATTATACAAACCCAAGACTTCGGATATTATTTTACTCGGTACTACATTTTTAATTATTCAAACAATTCAGCTCAATTGAAAGATTTAGTAAAACGTTTTGGCATTAATTACCCCAACTTATTATTAATTACTTTGAATACAACAAAAGGTGAAACGTTTTACAGTTGGACACAATAAAACTGCCACCAACAAAAGTATTTGCAAAAGCAGGGCTGGACAATATAACATCAGCTATGCGCTACTATCAGCAGCGGTTCGGGCTCGACGTTCAATGTTCAACTTTAGTTCATATCTTCAACTTCGGTTTTTCAATTGGGCATTTGTATCGGTCTGGACAAGCAATTAATTCCCTGCCTTCGCAAATACTCGAACGAAAGAAATTCTAAACGAACAATGGTAACTTTGGAAATACACACTTTTCTTTTTCACTAACTTTCAAAAATATTTATTCATCATTCTCTCTCCATGAATTCATTTGAAGTAATCGGTGGCAAAAAACTCAATGGTGAAATTATTCCCCAGGGTGCAAAAAATGAAGCACTTCAGGTCATCAGTGCTGTACTTTTAACTCCGGAAAAAGTCACTATATCCAATATCCCCGATATCCTGGATGTAAACCTGTTAATTGATCTTCTCACTGAAATGAACGTAACAGTTGAACGGCCTCAACGGGACACCTGTACCTTTCAAGCATCTAATGTAGATTTAGAATATTTGCGAAGCGAAGTATTCAGAAAAAAAAGCGGGAAACTGCGTGGATCTGTGATGCTTGCCGGCCCTATGTTATCAAGATTTCGCAAAGCGTACATTCCAAAACCCGGTGGCGATAAAATAGGAAGAAGAAGATTAGATACACATATCACCGGATTTGAAAAACTGGGTGCTGATTTTAATTATAATGAAAAGGATGGCTTTTTTCATCTGCAAGCTCCCCATCTTAAAGGAGCTTATATGTTATTGGATGAACCTTCCGTAACTGGAACTGCCAATATCATCATGGCTTCAGTAATGGCAAATGGAAGCACCACAATTTATAATGCAGCCTGCGAGCCTTATGTTCAACATCTTTGCCGGATGCTGAACAAAATGGGGGCCCGGATCAGTGGCATCGGCAGTAATCTTCTGCATATCGAAGGAGTTTCTTACCTGGGCGGTACCGAACATCGCCTGTTACCGGATATGATTGAAGTGGGTTCATTTATTGGTATGGCTGCAATGACCCAAAGTAACATAACCATCAAAAATGCCGGTATTGAACACCTGGGCATCATTCCGGAAAAATTTCAACAACTGGGAATTAAAATGAATTTAACCGGGGATGATATTCATATTCCCGAACAAGATAGTTATGAGATACAAACTTTTATTGATGGCTCGATTCTTACTATATATGACCATCCCTGGCCGGGATTTACTCCGGACCTGCTCAGTATTGTATTGGTGACAGCTACCCAGGCAAAGGGTTCCGTTCTTATTCATCAGAAAATGTTTGAAAGCCGCTTATTTTTCGTAGACAAACTGATAGATATGGGCGCCAGGATCGTTCTTTGTGATCCGCATCGGGCTGTTGTAATCGGGTTGGAAAGAGAACAACTTTTGCGTGGAATCTCCATGAGTTCTCCGGATATACGGGCCGGGGTTGCATTATTAATTGCAGCACTGAGTGCTGAAGGTAAAAGTGTAATCCAGAATATTGAGCAAATAGACAGAGGTTATCAATTTATTGACGAACGCCTGAAAAAGCTGGGAGCTGATATCAGGAGAGTGTAAAGATTGCAATTTTACAGGGATGCAATACGACCCGAATTAAAAAAGAGAAATGATTGAACTGCTTTTGGGTTTTTATTTTTCTATGCACTCAAAAAAACGGTTATGAAGTATTATAAGATCCCGTTCTGCTTAGTTTTTTTATTTCTCACAATAACTTGTCGTGCACAGTCAGAAAATTTACACTCCTTCAGGGTAGTCCCATTAGGTGTTGAAGGAGGTCTTAATGAAAGCAACCTTTCTTCATATATGCTGGCTGCAGCAGGTACTGATGCCTTTATAGGGCTGGATGCAGGTACTTTATTTTCAGGGTTGAAAATAGCTGTTAACAAAGGCGTTTTCAGGCAACCACTTACAGAAGTTTTAAGAAAAAAAATTAAAGGTTATCTCATTTCACATCCGCATCTGGATCATGTTGCAGGCCTGGTTATAAATTCTCCTGACGATAGTAATAAGAATATCTATGCGTTGCCTTTTTGTTTAAAAGTTCTGGAAGAAAAATATTTTACCTGGGAAAGCTGGGCAAACTTCGGAGATAAAGGTGAGGCGCCACAATTAAAAAAATATCATTATATAGATCTTGAAGAAAATAAAGAAACAGCTTTGGAAGGAACCAAAATGTTTGTTCAGCCCTTTTTACTGAGCCATTCCTCTCCCGGGCTGAGCACAGCATTTCTAATAAGACATGATAGCACTTATCTTTTATACCTTGGTGATACCGGTGCTGATAGTATTGAAAGGTCTGATCATTTAAAGCAACTGTGGAAACATATTACACCATTGATTATTGATAAAAAACTAAAAGCGATTTTTATTGAAGTATCATTTCCCCGTTCGCAACCCGACAATCAGTTGTTTGGACATCTGACCCCTGACCTTTTGATGCAAGAAATGCAAACACTTTCATCACTATGCGGAACATCGTCATTAAAAGGATTGCCGGTTGTAATTACTCATATAAAACCCGCTGGCAACAACGAACAACAAATCAAGAAGGAGTTGAGAGAAACAAATAAGCTTCAGCTAAAAATTATTTTTCCTAAACAGGGTGTACCTCTTAATTTTTAAATTATTTCAAGTAATGATGAAGCCGTGCTGATTGTTTATTAATGTTACGTTGCCAACACATCATAATCATATCCTGCTCTAATCAGTGCTCTTTTAGCCGCTTCTAATGCAATAGGTGCCGGATTAACCGGATGTAAGGGCGCTTCAGTTACATTATGAAGCTTCTCTAATAATTCATCGGTCTGGTGTTGAGTCAATGATTCGCAGATATCATACATGCCGCCCGGCTCTTCTTCAGCAATATCATGTTTATCTAAAACGTATCTCAACACTTTTATTAAAGAATCTGTGGGGGGAGGCACCATCAATGCTGTAATAGCGCCATGTTCAAGGCGAAGTCTTGCCATTATAGGCAAAGGAACATTTCCATTTGCCTTCTGTGCTGCCGGGAAAAGCGTTTTCTCTTCCATTTTGATATGCGTCAATAGTCCCTTACGAAACCTGTTATAATATTCCATATCAATTTCGCCGGGATTACGGGTCGCATTATCCAATAATTCCTCCACTCTGCGATGATCTTTTGTAAAAAAGTGAAATAGCCTCTTGTTCATACTACATTACTAATTCGGGTTCTTTAAAGGTTAAATTTATTTTTTAACCTTTATAAACGTTACACAATTCATTAAAACGCTTCAAAGTTACGGTTTGTAAGCATAGATAAGTGAGTTAAAACGCAGATAACATATAACTGAAATACAAATGAAGAATATCTGAATTTTCAGGATCATTAAAACGAAATACAAGAATGCTCTTGCTCTTATTTCTCAAACACATTAATAATAATGCGCCCGGGATAAAGGGAATAATCTTTATTTTTGAAATTATACGCAACAATGAATCCAGCAAATCAAAAACTGATCATTATAACAGCCCCTTCCGGAGCGGGAAAGACTTCAATCACCCGTTACTTGTTGAATACATTTCCGGATCAACTCGATTTTTCCATATCTGCAGCAACCCGAAAACCGAGAAGCTATGAGCAAAACGGAAAAGACTACTATTTTATTAGCACAGAAGAGTTTCACCAACATATCCGTAATGATGAATTTGTAGAATGGGAAATGGTGTATGAAGGAAAATATTATGGAACACTGAAAAGCGAACTTTACCGGATCTGGGGAAATAATAAACTTCCATTGCTCGACATTGATGTAAAAGGAGCCATTCATGTTCAGCAACAATACCGGGAAAACAGCCTATCCATTTTTATTCAACCACCCTCCATTGAAGAACTCAAAAAACGGCTGGAATCAAGAGGTACCGAATCCCCGGAGTCACTCCAGGCCAGACTTAACAAAGCGGCTTATGAACTTTCTTTTCATGACCATTTTGACTGCATAATTGTAAATAAGGATCTGAACAGTGCCTGCAGGGAAGCTGAACAAGTGGTTCAAAATTTTTTTAATACGTTTACGCCTATCCACTAACTGAAATTAGCCAGAATATTTGCCAGGTATTTCTACACTCCCTGCACAATAAACTCTTTTCTATCTTTACCACATGATGGACTGGAAAACGATAACATGGTTTATATTGACGCTGTTGCTAATGGGGTTTTTTGCAGGTATTGAAATGGCATTTTACAGTGCCAACCGCCTAAGTATAGAAATTAAAAAAAAGCAAGGAGGAGTTCGTGGTCAGATCCTGGGACGTTTTGTAGAAGCGCCTGCACGGTTTTTAGGTACAACCCTCATCGGGTTTAATATTTTCCTGGTTTTTCTCGGCCTTCAGATTAGTACCGTACTGCGACCAATCTGGAATTATCTGCATGTGGGTTCCGACTTGGTTCATATCCTGGTAGAAATAACCATTGCTACATTCATAGTCCTCGTATTTGCTGAATTTATTCCCCGGGCCATCTTCCGGGCAAGAAGTACCAGTATGCTGAATCATATGGCCTATGTCACTGATTTTTTTTACCAGATGTTTTACCCGCTGGCATCAGGACTCATTCAATTTGCAGAATGGGTACTTAAATATATTTTCAACGTCCGTTTTGACAAGACCAAGGAAGCTTTTAAACGAAGTGACCTTAAAAATCTCTTTCAGCAAAATATTGATGAAGAAAAACAAGAGCGAAATACTCAATTATTGGAAAATGCCCAGGAACTGCCGAAAATTAAAGTTCGTCATTGCCTGGTGCCCCGCAAAGAGATTATGGGATTGGACATCCGTTCTTCCCTGGAAGAAGTAAGAAAAAGATTTTCAGAAACCAAACTCAGCAAGCTGATCGTTTTCAAAAATGACATTGATCACATTGAAGGATATATTCATCAGTTGGATCTTTTTCAGAAACCGGAAACAGTTGAGTCCATTTTATTACCTATAACTGCCATACCGGAAAGTATGAGTGCCAGTGACCTGCTGAGCAAATTCAGCAGGGAAAGAAAAAGTATTGCCTGGGTAGTAGATGAATTTGGCGGAACGGCAGGCATTATTACAATGGAAGATTTATTAGAAGAACTTTTCGGTGAAATAAGAGATGAATACGACGTTGAAAAATTCGTTGAAAAACAACTGGCAGAGAACGAATACATTTTTTCAGGCCGTCTCGAACTGGATTACCTGGAAGAAAAGTACGGTTTTCATTTCCCGAAAGAAAAATCTGAAACTTTATCCGGTTATATCATTAACTATTCCGAGACCATTCCGCATCAGAAAGAATGGATTATAATTGATGACTATGAGTTTGAGATTATCAGCGTCAGCGATACACGGATAGAAATGGTAAAAATGAAAAAGCTCAAGTAGTATGCCCAACCTTATATACATCAAGTAGCGGGGATACGTTTGCCTTCTTATCTTTGCCCACTTAATTATAAGTGCAGATGGCATTATTGGATTTTTTCAATAAGAGAAATAAGGACCCGCAGGCAGAAATGTCATTTATTGATCACCTGGAAGCATTACGCTGGCATTTGATTCGGGCCGTAATTGCAATTTTAATCGGTGCCATACTCGTTTTTATATATGTTGATTTTGTAGTGGACAAAATTTTACTGGGTCCCACCCATCAGAATTTTATCAGTTATTCCTGGTTTTGTGATATGGGGCATTTCTTCGGAATTGGCGATACCCTGTGTTTTGGTTCGGTGAAAGCACAATTTATATCCACTGCAATGACAGAGCAATTTGTAACATCCTTTACAGTCGCCTTTGTAGGTGGTTTTATACTTGCATTTCCCTATGTATTTTGGGAATTCTGGCGTTTTGTAAGACCCGCCTTGTCCCAAAAAGAAATTAAAAAAACAAGAGGAGTTATTTTCTGGGTATCGCTTTTATTTTTCATGGGTATAGCATTCGGGTATTTCATTCTTACACCCTTTATGGTTAATTTTTATTTCAATTACAAGCTGAGCCCGATGATCACTATCATGCCTACATTTTCCGACTATATTGAAAACCTGGTTTACACAACAGTGGGCATCGGTGTTTTGTTTCAAATGCCATTATTGGTTTCCCTGCTGGCAAGGGTAGGATTTTTAAAAGCAAAATTTTTGAAAAAATACCGGCGCCATGCATTTGTTATCATTATTATAGCAGCAGCTATTATTACACCTTCCACCGATCCGTTCAGTCTTACCATCGTTACCATTCCGTTGTATGCTCTTTATGAAGCAAGCATTGCACTGGCAACCCGCATCAATAAACGCCAGGAGAAGGAAGCTAAAGAAGAATGGAGTTAACAAAGAAAACTCAAATTCAGGAGTGTGGAGTTCTGTAACTTTGCACCTGTTCGCTATCATTTACCTGCTCTCAACTATTCTATATGGACACTCATTTTAACCTGAATAAACCTATTGCTATAGGTTGTGATCATGCCGGGTTTGATTATAAGGAAGACCTGGTTTCATTTCTTGAAGCAAAAGGTCTCTCTTGCAAAGATTATGGTACAAACTCAGGGGATTCGGTTGACTATCCCGATTTTGCACACCCGGTAGCAGCAGCAGTTGAAAAAGGTGAAGCTGCTTTTGGAATTCTTTTATGTGGCAGCGGAAATGGAGTAGCTATAACTGCCAACAAGCACCAGGGGATTCGAGCTGCTCTTTGTTGGGGTGAAGAACTGTCTAAACTGGCAAGAGAACATAATAATGCCAATATAATCTGCATACCGGCCAGATTTGTCCGGGAAGGAGATGCCGAAAAAATGGTGGATGTTTTTATGGCCACCGGTTTTGAAGGCGGCCGGCATCAGCGCCGGATTGAAAAAATGAGCTGTGCCTGAAATATTATTATAATATTACCTGCCACTTATCACATTGATACTTCATTTATACTTAATTCCTTTAAGTTTGAGAAATCGTATAAAAACAAAGCACATGAAAAAACTATTATTTGTATTCCTGACACTTATCACTGTAGTTGCATTTGCACAGAAAAAAAAGGATCCTGCAACAACTTTTGCAAGCACAATTACTGCCGGTGATTTAAAACACCAACTTTATATTGTTGCTTCTAAAGAAATGGAAGGACGGGAAACAGCTACTCCCGGACAGAAAAGAGCTGCTGCATATATCGAGAGCCAGTTTAAAGAATTTGGACTAACTCCAGGCGATAATGGGCATTATCAGATGCATTTCGACGTTTTCCAGGATTCACTTATCAATACTGAAGTTCAGGTGAACGGAAAGACATTTCTTTTGGATAAAGATTTCTCCGTAAATATTGGCATGTCACATAATGCCACCTACCGTCTTTCAGATGTTGTTTTTGTTGGAAATGGTAACAGCGATTCAACCCAGGATGACTATAAAGGTCTTGATGTAAAGGGAAAGATAGTACTGATGTTAAGCAGTCAACCGCAATCCGGAAGGGGCAATTTCCGCTTTGGAAATTTCTTTGCTAAAGCAGATGCAGCACAAAAAAACGGTGCCATTGCCATTATGACCGTTACCAGTAATTTCCCCCGCTCGGCAAAAACAAACCCGAAAGGGAGTATGTATGTAAATGCTTTTCAGCCTATGGTCCGGCTCAACCAATTTTCAATTTCAGAAGAAATAGCAAGAGCTATTATGGGAGCTGATTATGATGCTGCGAAAGCCGGCAAAATTCAGCCAAAAACGTACAAAGCAAATGTGCTTTTGAATTTTAATAAAGCAACCATTAATTTACAGAGCAGTAATGTATTGGGTGTAATTGAGGGAACAGATCTGAAAGATCAGTACGTTTTTATAACCGGACACTATGATCACCTCGGGAAAAGAGATACTGTAATTTATTATGGCGCTGACGATGATGGTTCCGGAACGGTAAGCGTCCTCGAAATAGCACAGGCTTTTGCAAAAGCCAAAGAAGCCGGGAAAGGACCCCGTCGTACCATTGTATTCATGACAGTAAGCGGCGAAGAAAAAGGTCTGTGGGGCTCAGATTATTACACCAGTCATCCTGTTTATCCCCTGGATAAAACTACTGTGGATCTTAATATAGATATGATAGGTCGTATAGATACAAGCCGTAAAGTTGGTAATCCCAACAACTATGTCTATGTAGTTGGTGATGACAAACTGAGCACTGACCTGAAGACCATCAGCGAAGCTGTAAATAAAAAATATACAAAAATGGAATTGGATTATAAATTCAACGATCCTAAAGATCCTGAAAGGATTTATTTCCGAAGCGACCATTTCAACTTTGCAAAAAACGGAGTTCCGATTATTTTTTACTTTGACGGAATGCTGGCTCCGGATTATCACAGACCTTCTGATACCCCTGACAAGATCAACTATGAACTGTTAGCCAAGAGAGCACAACTGGTTTTCTATACAGCCTGGGATATGGCGAATCGCAATGATATGCTGAAACGGGATATCCCGCTGGAAATGCCATCGAGATAAAATCAATTAGTTTGAAAAAATCCTTCAGTTTTGAAGGATTTTTTTATTTGATTTAAACCTCAAGCAACTATTTTGATCTATGCTTTGTCATTAATAATGTAAAGCAATTAGGGTTTTTCCGGAAACTCCCCTTTGGAAAATGTGATCCTTACCTTTCTATATAAATATCAACCCCGTCAGGAACCTGGCGGGGTATATTTTTTACCAGCCTAATACCCAGGCAAATAGTAATGGAGCAACAATAGTGGCATCACTTTCAATAATAAATTTAGGAGTGTTGATGTCCAGCTTTCCCCAGGTTATTTTTTCGTTGGGAACTGCTCCGGAATAGGAGCCATAGGAAGTAGTGGAATCGCTGATCTGGCAGAAATAGCTCCAGAAAGGAACATCATGCCATTCCAGGTCCTGGTACATCATCGGAACAACGCAAATTGGAAAGTCGCCGGCAATGCCACCACCAATCTGGAAAAAACCTACCCCTTTTCCGGAAGAGTTATTTTTGTACCAATCGGCCAGCCATACCATATATTCAATCCCGCTTTTAACGGTAGAAGCTTTCAATTCCCCTTTGATCACATAGCTGGCAAAAATATTCCCTGTGGTACTATCTTCCCATCCCGGCACTACAATCGGGATGTTTTTCTCTGCTGCTGCAACAATCCAGCTATCCCTGGGATCAATTTCATAATATTGTTTCAACTCACCGCTTAAAACAGTTTTATATAAAAATTCATGCGGA
>JAFDYJ010000039.1 GCA_018267515.1 Bacteroidota bacterium
AATTTATGTGGTGACAAAATGTTCCCGTATTCTTTCATCAATGCCTTTATAATGCCCGCAAATCAGTAATAAGTTTTCATTGAGAGAAAGGGTATTGGCAATTTTCTGATCCAGTTTTTCTCCATCAGGAGTCAGGTAAATGATTTCATCGTACCCGCCTGCCGGACGGGCAGGTTTTCTTTCTTTCGATAATTCTTCAATTGCTTTTGCCAGCGGCTCACACATCATCACCATGCCGGCACCCCCGCCATATTGATAATCGTCCACCTGCCCGTATTCATTCACCGCCCATTTTCGTAGCGGATGAACTTTCAACGTGAGCAATCCTTTTTCCTGTGCTCTTTTCATGATGCTGTGTTGAAACGGGCTTTCCAGCAGCTCGGGTAAAACGGTAAGAATATCAATGTGCATACAGCAAAGATAACCGATGGAAAAACTATTGCACCCGGACTATTTTCAATGCGTGGAGATGGCTGTCTCATACGTCAATCCGAAAAATCATATTCTGCTTACCCGTTTACATTCAAAGTGCATTTTAAATAGAGGCAAAAAAAAAGCCCCAGGAGGAATCGAGGGGCTGTATTGAAACGAAAACCAACGATCTCTCGTCTGGCGACGAGAATAAGATTTGTCTTACATATCGAAGACGTATTATACTTTAAACAAAAATAGGAGGTGATATTCCCTGGAGACCTGATATTTATCATACTGCAGATTGAGAAATATCAATGTTCTGATGAAATAATTAATGGATAACAATGAAAATAAACTTCTACCCTCCCGGTAGAATTATAAATTGTCATTCTTAAATGTAATAAGATATTAAAATACAGTGCAAATAGATGGAAATGATAAACACTTTTTTTCTTTATTCCTTAAGGTTTATAATTTGAGCAGGACCGGCAGTAACATGTTGTTGAGAAATAATGGCGTCAAACTGTTTTTTTCTCAACGCTATTTTAAATGTTATAGCAATTAAAATTCCCAAACCGATGAATACGCAGATACCACTATAAGCAAATAGTTTGAAAAAAGGCTGACTTTTCTGCATTATGTAGAAAAAGGTCTCATTATTGATTTTGCCGAAAATTTTTACAATACCGCTTGCCAGCAAAGAAGACCAGAAAATCAAAAGTGAAACGTTGGTTATATAAATTCCCCGGCTAAGCCATTTTCTGTTTAGTTTAAAAGCAAAAGCACTTTCCTTCTTTAAAATATAAGTTACAGATGCCATCAGTAACATAGTATTAATGCCGATAGTAGTACCCATGGCATGAGCTACTGTAATATGAGTTCCGTGGGTATAAAGATTCAAGGCGGGTATTGAGATGGCAATGGCTAAAGTCAGGTTCAGAAATATCCAGATATCAGCGATGGACAGAAGGCGATAAGTAAGAATATGATAATTTTTCCGGGCATCACTTACCGTCTTTTTCCATTGCAGGATGATATATCCATAAAGGAGAAGTTCGGTCATGCTGATGACATAGGCTACCGTCTTTACCCAGGGTGCTGCAGGAACGATATATGTATGATGCCCCCAGTTAAACATAAGATTGGTCAAGCCCAGGAAATAAAAAAAGAAACTTAACCGTGAGCGGGAAGCTTTTTCATTACCACTCAATTGCTCCATCAGGTAAATGCCGGTGCCATATACCAGCATATTCCAGCTACCTACCATGGAGCCAAGAGCTTTCCATTGTACCGTAATATCACGGACAATATTATTCCTGAAAAAATCAAATAACCAGAGATAGGACTCGGATACTGTGATAAAGAAAAACAGGATGCCGGTAGACCACATCCAGATGTAAACAGGTGCCGTTTTAAAATTCGGCTTTAGTGTCGCAAAAAAATTTATTACAAAAGGTACCCAGGACAGCAGAATGAGACCACCCAGTACTGGGGGAAATTCTAGGTATTCTCGACCACCGAAGGAACCTGAGAAAAAGCCTGCAATTATTATAAGTGAATTGATAGCTTGTAAAGCAAAATGCAGCCAAATACCGTTTTGCCAATAAATGGATCTTTTCGCAATCTTTGGAAGATAGTAATAGATCCCGGCCTGGGCTGCAGTGAAAATCCAGGTGATCACAAGGTAAACATGCAGTGGTCTTGTTTTTTGAAATGACAGGCTATCTTTTAAAAATGCCGGAAAAATGTATTGAAGTCCACCCAGTATGCCAAATAAAAGTCCGGTCAATAAGTAACTCAACGCCAGCAGTAAAAAAATTTTGGCAGCCCGGTTATCGGAGTGTAAAAATGAATATTTCCTAAAGTTACTCATTAATTAATGCCTTTTGTAAGTAATGGCTGTTGTATCAACAGATTTTAAAAAGCTTACCAATGCATCAACCTCTTCATTTGTAAAATGAAAGTTAGGCATCCGGTTTCCTCCGTTTTTTAAAAAAGCCCGTACATATAACTCACCTCTTTGTACATCACTGATAGCTGTAGTTAGTTCTGGTCCCAGGTATCCCCCAAGACCATACAATTGATGACAGGAGGTACAGTTATATTGCTGGAACAATAGTTTTCCTTTGTTGATTTGTTCTTTCTCTTTATTTTCATAAATGATAGTGCTATCTGTTCCCCTGGTATACACAACAATACTATATGCAATGTAACCTGTAAATAAAATTAGGAAGATTATTACTTTCATTTCGTTTCAATTGTAATTCACAAGGGCCGGAACGGCGTATAAAAGATTTTAATGTCTTTTATATGAATTTGGGTGTAAAATATCCTGCTTCAAAACTGACAATATTGACTACTATCATATGCAAAATTGATATTTATCAGTATGACAGGCAAGGGGGAGTTATATTTTGGTAGATATGTTTTTTACAAAGTCATTTGGGTATGCCGTCCGGGGCATTTTGTACGTAGGCCTGATGAGTAATGAGAAGAAAAGAGTACAAATTGACGAAATCGCTGAGAAATTGGCGGTACCAAAGCATTTTTTAGGCAAAATCATGAACAAAATTGTAAAAGAACATATTCTTGATTCCACAAAAGGTCCCTATGGAGGCTTTTCGCTTAACAAGGATACTTTGTCAATACCTCTTATTAAAGTGTTGGAAGTAACTGATGGCCTGGAGCAATTCTCAATGTGTGCCCTTGGTTTGAGAAAATGCAATCCGGAACATCCATGTCCTGTACATCATGAAATGGAACCTCTCCGGTCAAATCTGAAAAGAGCTTTGACTAATGCCACCATAAATGACCTGGTTGCCGGAAACAAGCCGGAGCTGATCCGGAATATCTCAGCTTTCTAAGTGTGTTGCCTGTAATTAATAATCATTTTTTCGAATTGAATTTGAAAATCCAGATAAATGTTTTTAGTCCCGATCAGCATTGATAGAAATTCTTATGTAACGGATATTGTAAAACAGGATTACCGCACAGCTTCTGTATTCACTAAATATGATATTGATTTTTGTTGTGGTAAAAAATGGCCACTGGGAAAGTTATGCGAAATGCAAAAACTGGATTTTGAATTAATAAAAGAGGAGTTGGAAAATTCTGTCCGGACTTTCCAGCTTTCGAATTCACTCCGGTTTACTGATTGGAGTATTGATTTCCTTACTGAATATATTATTAATGTACATCATCAATACCTGGTTGCTGCATTGCCCCGGATTCATGATTATCTTTCTCAGTTTGTAAAGGATCATAAAAATAAATATCCTGAACTGGAGCAGGTTCTCAGGCTGATTAAGACCTTAAGTGAAGATATTATACCTCATATGAAGCAGGAAGAAGAAATCCTTTTCCCGTATATATGCCAGATGTCTCATGCCTATGAAAGCAAAGAGTCTTATGCCAGCTTGTTTGTCCGGACTCTGCGTAAACCTGTTGAAAAGGTAATTGAACAGGAACATGAGACCATATTAAAAATAATGGATAGCCTAAGAACAATTACACATAACTATACTCCTGCAGAAAATACCTGTATCAGTTACCAGGTTGCTTTTTCCCTGCTGAAAGAATTGGACCAGGACCTTATGCAGCATGTGTTTTTAGAAACAGAAGTTCTTTTTCCGAAAGCAATTGCCATTGAAAAAGAACTGAATCTTAAAGATTAGGAGAGCCGCCGGATTATCTGCATTTATTTTTCTAGCCTTAACTTAGTAGCTATTAAATTTTTGTTCATGTTTCGTATCAGCGAACGGCAGGCATTGCTTTACAGCATTTTAATTTTTATCATTTCTGCAGTGGCCAGTTTTCTTTTCCAGGGGCGTTTTATCCTGCTTGCCGGATTCATGGTATCCGTTTTTCTGACTGCGTTTATTCCCGACCGTCGTTCTACTTTCATAGCTGCAGTGACCAGTGCAATAGTTATTATCCTGTTTGATGTCATCTTTGAAAAAAATATTACTTCTGCAGCTAGCTTAGTACAAAACCTGCTCCGGTTATCTGTGATCGTTTTCACTGTTATTATTGTTAACCACCTGAAGCATCTTTATGCAAGCATCAAGTCCGATAAAACCCATATGACTTCTTTGTTTGAAAATGCAACTGAAGGGATTGTACTCACGGATAGTAAGGGGAAGATAGTCCTGGTAAACCCCGCGGTGGAGAAGATGTTTGGTTATACACGGGAAGAACTGGCCGGCGAAGAAATAGAAATGTTGTTGCCTATGTCTTTCCGGCATAAACATATAGAACAACGGGACGGATTTTACAAAGCTCCATCCAACCGGGCCATGGGCAGTGGCCGTGACCTGCATGCCAAAAAAAAAGGTAATACTGAATTTCCGGTAGAAGTAAGTTTAAGTCATTATCGGGAACGGGGAGAAATGTATGTGATTGCTTTTATTGTTGATATCACTCACCGGAAAGAAGCAGAAAGAAACCTGATTCAGCAAAAAAAAGAACTGGAAAGAGTGACTGAGCAGATCCGCAAGCTAAACACGGAACTGGAGGGCAAAGTGGAGGAACGAACTGTAATTTTAAAAGAAGCATTACAGAAGCTGAAAAATTCACAGGAAGAATTGAGTGAAGCATTAGATAAAGAAAGAGAACTTAATGAAATCAAAGGACGGTTTGTTTCAATGGCATCACATGAATTCAGAACACCGCTCAGCACGATTTTATCTTCCACTTCATTACTGTCGAAATATGTGACGACAGAAGACCAGGAAAAAAGAAACCGGCATATTGAACGGATCAGGGGATCTGTAAAACATCTCAATGATATTTTAGAAGATTTCCTGTCTTTGGGAAGACTGGATGAAGGAAAGGTGGAAACCCGGGCTGTGCCTTTTGATCTCAGAGAATTTATTGATGAAACGGTTGATGAGATGAAAGGATTATTAAAGAATGATCAGTTGATCCTGGCGGATTATAAAGGCGTTACCATGGTGCAGACGGATAAGAAATTATTGAAAAATATTTTAATAAACCTGATCAGTAATGCTATCAAGTTTTCCGATGAAACTGCAATTATTGATATAAAAAGCAGTGTGAATGAAAATGAAGCTGAAATTTCAATAGCCGATAAGGGAATTGGAATTTCAGAAGAAGACCAGGAGCATTTATTTACAAGCTTTTTCCGGGCGAAAAATGTAACCAATATCCAGGGAACGGGATTAGGGCTGCATATTGTAAAACGGTATGTTGATTTGCTGAATGGAACTGTAACTTTACAGAGTGAGTTAAATAAGGGAACAACTGTTACTTTTGTGATTCCAATAAACCAACGATTATAATGAAATCAGTTTTAGTGATCGATGACAACCCGGATATTCGTGAGAATACTGCTGAAATCCTGGACCTGGCAGGCTATAAAATTTTTACTGCTGAAAATGGAAAAAGGGGAGTAGACCTGGTACTGAAAGAAAAACCGGATGTAATTATCTGTGATATTATGATGCCCGAACTGGATGGATACGGAGTGTTGCATCTCCTGAGAAAGAACCCGGAGACTTCCAATATTCCCTTTATCTTTTTAACTGCTAAAACAGAGCGTCGTGAATTCAGGAAAGGAATGGAAATGGGTGCCGATGATTATATTACCAAGCCTTTTGAAGATATCGAACTGCTGAATGCAATCGAGGTACGGTTAAAAAAAGTTGAGATCCTGGATCATAAATATGCTGCTTCACCCCAGGGTGTCAACCAGTTTATAAAAGATATAAAGGATTCCGGGCTGATGAAGCAACTGGCTGATCAGTATAATATTCAGTCGTACAGCAAAAAGCAAACACTTTACCAGGAAGGCAAACGTCCCCGCTATTTATATTACCTGGTAAAAGGAAAAGTCAAAGGGTTCAAAACCCATGAAGATGGTAAAGAATATATCACTGACCTGTTCAGCGAGGGAGATTTTATGGGATACCCATCCCTTATTGAAGATAAAAATTATGACGACTCTGCATTGGTTCTTGAAGATGCTGAGATCATGCAGATACCGAGAGAAGACTTTCTGCAAATGGTGTATGGAGATATCAACATTGCCACCAAGTTTATACGAATCATCACTCAAAATGTAAAAGATAAGGAAGAACGGTTGCTGAACCTGGCTTACAGTTCTTTGCGTAAAAGAGTGGCAAAAGCATTGGTGGATATTCAAAACAAATTTAATCCCCGGGAAGAAGGTAAACCCATTGAAATATCCCGGGAAGACATTGCGCATTATGTGGGTACAGCCACTGAATCGTTGATCCGCACCCTGAGTGATTTCAAAGCTGAGAAACTGATTGAAATTAAAGAAGGAAAAATTATTATTTCCGGGCTGGAACGGTTGAAAAATCTTCTTTACTGATCTCCCAGGAAATCATTGATGTCTCTTCTTTGTTTTTTAGTGGGGCGGCCAATCTTACTTTTTCGTTTACCGGTATAAAATACGGCAGCCTGGAATTGCAACCGTTCTATTTCTTCCGCCGGTGTGATGTCCACATAATATTTTATAGCTTCTTCATATTTTACACGGGAAAATAATAAGCCGGCTACTTTTATGCGCCATCGCCTGGCTTCTGTTTTTACTTCATATTCATCGCCTATGCTGATATGTTTTGATGCTTTGGCTGCAGCGCCGTTAAATTTTACTTTCCCGGCATCACAGGCGGCAGCAGCTAATGTACGGGTTTTATACAAACGGATTGCCCAGAGATATTTATCGAGACGAAGCTTTTCTGACATGAAGGCAAAAGTAAAAAATCAAAATTCAAAATGGTCCATTTGCCGGGGTAGCCATCTTAACTTATTATTTTTTATTTCGAAAGAACTGTACTCAACTGAATAAAACCGCCGCCACTATTCCACAAAGACTTTTTACCAGCATCAACCCGTCAATGACAACAAGATAATACAAGATGGATTTTCTTCTATGCATGGAATAGGCTACTGCCAGTAATAATAAAAAGGGTATTATATTAATAAGATAGCGAGGGAAAGAGAAGTTAGTCTGGTGTGCAAATACAGAAAACGACACAAGACCTAAAACGGTAAGCGGCAATAAAATTCTGAAGATTGTTTTTCGAAGCCCTACACGGACTACAAATGTTTTCAAATCTTTATTGGCATCATCGGCATAGTCTTTAATGTCGAACATGATGGCAAGTACAGAAATATACATCCAGTTTTTTACAAAATACCAAAAGACCAGCAAGGTGAAATCGTAATGCAGGTTGTGTTCCCACTGATAAAACATGGGAGGATACAGGGTGACCACTCCTGCCCAGACAAAGCCGATAAAAAATGCTTTTGTCCATCCTGATTTTCTCAGGTTGATTTTGAAGATGGGGAAAAAGGCATTGCCATAATATAAAAGCGCCACTCCCGGCACAGAAAGCAGTATAATCCACTCGGAAAGCTGAAGCGAAAAAATCTGGTGAAACTTTCTTAGAATAAGATACAGGCTGCAAAATATAGTTATAAGCAGGAAAAGGAGCTGGGTGGTATTAATGAGTCGCTCGTTTCTGTGATACCATTGTGTTCTTTGGTTATAAAAATTATAGGTTGCCGGTGCAGTCAGTCTTATTTTCCGGCCCCAGAAAATTATTTTAATACTGATTTCATGCATGTAGGCATACGTGTAGTAAAGAACAGTAGCAGAACAAACCAATACATAGAATGTAATGCTGTTTAAAGGAATGGATTGCTGCAATGATGATTCTATGGAAAGTGAAAGCACACAAAGAGCATAAAAATAATTTCCGAAGAAAATAAATTCCCCTAAGCCGTTTTTCCGTTCTATGTTGATATTACTCACGAGGCAATACTACAATATATTATTTTAAGTTGGGGGAAATATTGAAGTGGCTTGTTAAAGGTTGATGTGTTTGAGTTAACCCGTTAACAAATTGCAGGATATAGAAAGTAGAGCGGTAGATTGGGAAAAAATGTGAGAAGACTTTTTGATAAATCAGAACTATTGCTGCATTAGAATAATAGCGTTGTATCTTTTCTGGTTTTTACCTGCATTGCCTTATAATTGATTGTTTTATTTCTTCCCATGATTTATTATAAGGTGCTATTCCTTCGATAGCAACGTCTTCGTCTGCATCAACAAAGTAGGTGATACTTTTCCAAAGAAAGAAAAACTGCGATTCTCCATATTTTATTCTGAACCAATCAAGCATTTTTTCCCAACTAAATAATTCCAGCAATACATATAAATCAAAGAAGTCTTTTCTTCTTTCCCTCCCGCAGATGGCGTGCATTTTCATGGCTGCTATATCAGGCACTGAAAAAAATAAAATGCCCTCAATTTTTTTAAATGGCTCAAGGAGTGGGAACGGCTCATTTATAAAATCACATTTAATATCGTTAATATGGCAAAAAAGCATCCGATTCAATCGTGATACAGGTTTATAGCTCCAGTCTTTTATTCCTGCAAGGAGCTTTTCTGTATCTTCTGTGGAAAAGGGGTTAGGATTAAAAAAATCTAAATCAACAGATTTTCGGTGCCCGATTTGTAAAGCGAGTGAGGTGCCGCCTGCGAGTGCAAAATTTTCTTTTACAAAAGAAATTGTAAAAATATTTTGCAGCAGAGCAAACATTGCCGGGCTAACGGTAGAAAGATGAAGCATGCAATTCGTTAATAGGGATATTAAAATACCAGCTGCAAAAATGTCTTGTTTTCGGGTCCAGTTCTTTTGATTTTTTCAATTCAGTTGAAATTTCGTCCCGGGTATAAAGAGTAAGAAGTTTTTCAAAGTCCTGTTTTGAGCCACGGGTGATTACCCGTTCAATAACATAACGTTTATGCTTACGCAAATCAACATTTTTAATATCGGTATCCCAGAACAGGTTTTTTGAAAAAGGAAAAGCTTTCATATCCTAAAATTAATTAAAACCGCTTTTTAATCGTAGTTGTAATTTAATTATTTTGCCAGAATGCCCATCATTTACCGAGGCGAAGCTTTTCAGGCAAAAAATTAACTGGGCAAAAGCTTGGCAACCTTACTACAAATCTCTATGTCTAATCGCAATGATTCACTTTATCGCCTCAATCACTTCTTTTAAAAACTTATTCTCATTAATTGGACTGACTCCTAATCGCAGCACCACTAATTTTTTTGAAGGAATAATATAAACATCCTGCCCGCCATAGCCATCCATGTAAAACATATCCTTTGGTACATCCGGGTATGCTTCTTTGGAAATGTCTTTTTCACTTTGCCCGTTAAGCCAAAACTGGTAGCCGTAATTTTTATACGGATTACCTGCAGGTGCCACAACAGATTCTTTTACCCAATTTTCCGGCAATAATTGATCGCCATTCCACAATCCATTATAATAATAGAACAAGCCAAACCGTACAAAATCTCTTGCTGTTGCATAGCTGTACGATGAACCTATATAAGTTCCCGATGCATCCGGCTCCAGCAAAAAACTATAGGCATTTATTTTGAAAAATAAGTTTGTGTACGGAAAAGCGGCATAATCTTTTTCACCAACTGTTTGCCGGATGATGCGATTGATGATATTGGTATTGCCGCCGGAGTAATTAAAATGTGTTCCCGGTTCATACTTCAACGGAAGTGTAGCTGCATACGCTGCCATATCTCCTTTACTGAAAAGCATAGTGGTTACGCTACTGGGTCGGGTATATATTTCAGTATAATCAAGACCGCTGGTTTGTTGCAGTAAATTAAGTAAACTGATTTTTTCTTTTTTCGTTCCTTTCCATTCCGGTACAGGCGCCGGTGCATTTATATTGAGCTTTCCATCTTTAACTAAAACTCCAATCATAGCTGCGGTAAAGCTCTTGCTCATGGACCAGCCAAGCTGCACGGTGTTTTTATCAAAACCCGGGGCATATCTTTCGGCAACAATATTTCCATCATAACAAACAATTACAGTCCTGGTATAAACTGGTTTGTCATTCTTCTTTTCTTCAAATACATTGTCAATAGCCTTTTTAAGAACGGTGCGATTAATATTTGCCGGAACACTGTCCATTGTTTTATCTCCATAAGGCCAGGGAATAGTATCCAGGTTGATATTGGGTTTTGCTGGGAGATTAAACACCTGTGCTCTTACCTGCGCCTCTGAAAAATCATTGATTAATGTAGCACCTAAACCTTTTCGATAAATAGCTTTTCTTTTCGCCAATCCCCAAACTGAAGCGGTAACGGAAGAATCTTTTTCATCGAACTCATAACTGCCTAATGATTTTGGAAAATCAGCTAAATCTTCCCTGATGACATCTTTTGGGTTGCGATGTTGCAGGTATATCGCTGATGCCATATTCTTGGCGCCATAACCACTTATCGCCGGAAATACTTTCCAGGCAATGACGACTATTGCAACGATAATTAAAAAGAGTAGAACAAAAACAGTTCGCTTAACGGTTTTACGAAATGTCATTCTAAATGTTTAGAAGTAAAGGTCGTTGATTTTCTTTCTTCGTCCGATTTGTATAATCAAAAAGAGGCTCTTTCAAAGGGTATTTTAACCGCAGGAAAGCAAAGTTAGCGCCAAGGTACCAGGGAACAAACAAGTGATTTTTATTCCTTTGCATTCGTAGCGATTATTCCTTTATGGTCTTTGCGGTTTCCGTTCACTCTTTTGAGACAGCTTCTTATTTTTTACCGTTTGTTAAACTGCTGTTTTATTAATTACAACGTGTAAAAAAAGTTATCTTTTGCTATTTTGCCAATGGTGATTTTAGAATGGTATAAGATTTACCGAGCCTGGCCAATGCCCTTTTCTTTACAACGGGTGTTATGGAAAAAAAATTCTGTTCCGAAAGAATTTTTCCATTCCGGTCAATGATTCCCCACTGTGAATCATAAAAAGCAAAGACCCCATCTTCACCGGGAACAATGTTGATGTATTTAGGCTCTATAATAGTTTTACCTGTTTTGTCAATAATACCCCATTTGCCCTCCACCTTCACCTTGGCATAATCACCGACAAAGGAATCACAACTATCATATTGGAACGGGATAACCTGGTTCCCTTTCATGTCAATATACCCCCACTTTCCCATACTTCTTACGGCCAGTTTTCCTTCTTTTGTAAATTTTATGTAATCAATATCATCTAATAGTTTAACACTTTCCCCTTTTCTGTTTATCAACTCATAGGTTTGATCTCTTTTAATTACCGCTACATCCTGCCAAAAAGCAAAAGCTGATTTGGCTTCTACGCTAAATGCCTCCTTCAAATCCTTTGTGATATAATAGTAGGTATTCATTCCATCCGGGTTTTTAATAATACCCTGAGCCAGTCCATCATTGAATCCAATAACCTGGTCGTATTTACGGGGAAGGCTTTTCAGTTCGCCTTTCTTGTCCATAAAATAGTAATTGCTATCCTTATAGACTGAGGCCCATCCATCGTTGAAGTTACTTACTGATTTGTATTCAATGGGTATTACAACTTCTCCTTTAGTGTTCACAAATCCATGTTTAGTTTCCCCATCAATTTTTTTATTGACTTTGCTCATTCCATCAGAGAAACCGGAAAACCCGGTAAATTCAGGCTCCCCAATTTTATTGCCGTTAATATCCAGGAATCCATATAAGCCGGTTTTCTTTGATTTGTAGCCTCCAATATTTTCAGAAAATGAATAAATACCGTCACAGTCATCAATTGTTTTTAAGATTTTTCCGGTTTGGTCAATGAGTGCGTAAGGATTTTGTGTGTTGGAATTTACGTAATAGCCATCTTTAAAAGTGCCTGCAGAAGTGAGTGAACTGTCCACAATTCCAAGATCAGTACCCGATTTATTTATATAATGAAATTTATCGTCTGTCATTTTTACCCAGGTGCCGCCGTTTTCATCAAATGGGTAACCTGCATAAATGTAGATAGGTTTAATAACCCATTTGCCTGTTTTATCCAGGAAACCGTAACGGTTTGTTTCAGGATCTTTGGCATAAACCAATCCATTTTTGAAAAATCCAAGTATTTCATACTTCAATGGAATAACCTCATCCCCTTTTTTATTGATATAGCCATTAAGTGCTTTGTAATTTGTTTCAGCATTGGATATGCTGACTTTTGCCAATCCCATTTCATTAAAGTCATTAGCATAATCGTACCTGGTAATAATAACCTCATTTCCTTTTTTATCCAGGTATCCATATTTGTTATTTACCTTGCAACGTATCAAGCCTTCAGTACATTCAAAAAGTGTATAGATAGATTTGCTTTTTTCGAAAAGCCAGTTGCCTTTAAGGTCAATGTAGCCATATTTTCCATCTTTTTCTGCCAATGCAACTCCCTCATCAGGATAAGGTTCAAGAACAGAATACCCGAAGGGAAGCACATCTTTGCCTGTATAATCTTTTAAACCGTATTTTCCATTTTTACCAACGGTAACATAGTTGTTTTTATAATTCAGGGAAGAATATTCCAGAGGGATAACAATATTATTTTGGGGCGTAATAAGTCCATACAGCGTTTTGTAATCTTGTCCCTTGCTTGCCTTAACCAGTTTTCCGGGAGAATAGACCCATAATGAACTATAGTTGCAGGGCACCACAATTTTTCCTGTTTTATCAAGTAAGCCATACATACCGTCCTTTTTAATTACAGCATATCCATTCGTAAATGAAGGGATGTTGTCAGTAGATGATAGCTTAATGTCTAAGGTAGCAGGAATAATTACTTTTTGGTTTATATCCATATAACCGAACTTGCCATCTTTTTCAAAACCAAAGAGTCCCTCTCCGCTGTATTCGAGCTTTGAGTAAAATAAATTGGATTTGGCAACAAATTTTTTATTGGGCTGTGCAAAAACAGATAAGGGGAAAAGCAGGATTAAAAGAAATAGTTTCATTAGCAGGAATTTTGAAACAAATTATGAAAATTTTACAAGCTTCCACTACCCTGATAAGGGTATTTTAATCCTTCTTTTCCAGTTCAAAAATTTCTTCTACATTTTTCTTAAAAACCCGGGCAATTTTTAATGCTAAAACCGTTGAAGGGATGTACATAGCTGTTTCAATGGCAAAAATTGTTTGCCTGGATACATTTAGCATTTCGGCAAGCTGGTTCTGGGTAATATTCTTTTTGGTTCTTAATTCCCGGACTTTATTTTTCACGAAGAGATTTGTACTTATTCTTAAATAAAACAAAGTTATAACGGAGGATATATACAAGCCAAAATGCCACTAATATCCTTATAAACATAAACACCAATAATTCTTTTTCATTAACCCCATTGTGCAGTGCCAGTTTTACAAATTCATATATCAAATAAATAACTTGTACCAGGGCGGCTATTTGAAAACTTTCCAATCTTAATTTGCTGATATACTCATCTTCTTTTTTCTCTTTTGAAAAAACCAGGAAAACAATTCCGATAAGTGCAATAAAAAAAGAACTGATCAATAAGATTTGCTGAAGGGCATTATTTATCTTACCTGTAACCGGCCAGTTGTGAACCCCGGCTATATGTATCACGAGGAATACACAAATCCCTAAGGGAAACATCAGGGCTCCCCATTTTTTGAATCTGTTCGGAAGGAGTATGCGGTTCATAAGTTTTTTTCAAATGTAAAGAATACTTTACATCAGGCAAAATAAAAAATCCCGGATGGTAGCCGGGACTTATATAAAAAGTGTTTATCATTGCTCTGCAAAATACTTATGGAAGTAAGGAATTGTTTCAATCCCTTTGTAAAAGTTTTCGATATTAAACTTTTCATTCGGAGAATGAAGATTGTCGCTATCCAGTCCAAATCCCATAAAAACAATTTTGATACCCAGTTCTTTTTCTAAAATGGAACAGATGGGAATACTGCCGCCTCCACGAACCGGGATAGGCCTTTTTCCAAATGTATGCTTCACCGCTTTTTCAGCAGCCAGGTAGCCTTTGCTGTCAATCGGTGTCATATACGGCTCGCCACCGTGATGTTCAAATGCTTTTACCGTTACTGATTTGGGAGCAATGGACTGAAAATATTTAAGCAGCAGCTTTGTAATTTTTTTAGAAGATTGATTTGGTACTAACCGGGCAGAAATTTTTACAGTGGCCTTGGAAGGCAACACTGTTTTGGCTCCTTCTCCGGTATATCCGCCCCAGATTCCATTGACTTCGATGGTAGGCCGGATGCCGGTTCTCTCATAAGTGGTATAACCCTTCTCTCCCCAAAGTTCTTTTACCCCAAGCTCTTTTTTATATTGCTTCTCATTGTAGGGAGCTTTATTGATGAGTTCTCTTTCTTTCTTGCCTGCTTTCACCACATCATCATAAAAGCCGGGAATGGTGATATGATTGTTCTTATCATGACAGCTGGCTATCATTTTTGAAAGAATTGTAATCGGGTTGGCTACAGCGCCGCCATAAGTACCGCTATGTAAATCTCTTTTTGCAGCCGTAACTTCCACTTCGATATAACTCAGCCCCCTGACTCCTGTATCCAATGAAGGATTTTTAAAACTGAGCATCGAACTGTCGCTGATGAGTATTACATCGGCTTTTAATAAATGTTTATTGTCGGAAACAAATTTTCCCAGGTTGGGCGATCCTACTTCTTCTTCACCTTCTATCAGGAACTTGATATTGGTAGCCAGCGAGTTTGTTTTCACCATCGTTTCCAATGCTTTTACATGCATAT
>JAFDYJ010000003.1 GCA_018267515.1 Bacteroidota bacterium
AGCAGCTTGGGAAAAAGATAATAAACTGGATTATGCATTGAGCAGTTCTATGGCAAAAGTTTATGCTTCTGAAACTGCAATGTGGGCGGCAACGGAAGCAGTGCAGATTCACGGAGGATATGGATATGTAAAAGAATATCATGTTGAGCGACTGATGCGGGATGCCAAAATTACCCAGATATATGAAGGCACCAGTGAAGTGCAGCGGATTGTGATCAGCAGGAGTATATTGAAAGCTTAATCGGTCAGTTTACAATTATTGTAATCGCTGATTATATTTTTAAACCGTTGGATCCGCTGTTCCCTGTTCACTTTTTCAGTCCAGGTTACGGATTCATCTTCCGCCTTCATTTTTTCAAGTAGAAGTTTGCAGTTGCTGATTCGCAGGGCAACACCTATCGAGGAATTGTAATACTCAAAATCTACTGAAACGAGTTGGCTCAAACTTTCGTCGGGGAATTTTATGGCAACGGAGTTTTCACTTAATCCGTCTCCCGATTGAAAAACGCCACATTGAATTGTCCCGAATATTAATTTAACACATACATTTTTGATAAACTTTTCATCATACCCGATTTTAATATCCCTGAAATAATAGGTTTCACCATTTATATTCACATGACTTATAATGGCTGTGTTCAATTTACTTGTTGTTGTAAGGGTTTGCCGGGTTCCTTTATTTTTAGTTTTCTCAATGGTGACAATTTCTATGAGTTCATTATTAGTCCCCAGCAGGTTGAGTTTGATTTCTCCTGTTAATTCCTGGCCAAGTTTAGTGAAAAGAGTGCCTTTGTACGTTTGCTGCCCTTTTGTAAAATTGGTGATGCAAATGCAGACAGCAAGTAAACAAATCAGTTTTAGTTTCATCATTTATCTTTGTTTAAATTCAAATTTAGTATTCGTTACTTAAAATAAAATACCCCTTGCAGGGTATACATACAATGCCAGTAAATAGTAAGGGTTTCAACCTGATAAAAGATCAACTCGCAGACAGGAACGTAACTCTTGTTGCGGTATCCAAAACCAAACCGGTTGAAGACATCCTGGAAATGTATCATCTCGGGCAACGGGATTTCGGTGAAAATTATGTACAGGAGCTTTTAGAAAAAGAAAAAAAACTTCCGGGGGATATTCGCTGGCATTTCATAGGGCATCTGCAGACCAATAAAGTAAAGTTCATTGCGCCTTTTGTGCATCTTATTCATGCAGTTGACAGTTATAAGCTTCTGAAAGAAATAAATAAACAGGCTGAAAAAAATAAGCGGGTGATTCAATGCCTGCTGCAGGTGCATATAGCTCAGGAAGAAACAAAGTTCGGGTTTAATAAAGAGGAGTTGGAGAATTTAATTAGCGTAAATAAGGATGAATTAAACGGATTGAAACATATTAAAGTTGCCGGATTAATGGGAATGGCTTCACTGACGGAAGATGTTGAAAAAATCAAAAATGAATTTTCTCTTTTAAAGTCGTTGTTTGATCAGGTAAAAAGAGAATTTGCCTTATTGAATCCGGATTCGGGAGCTACCGGGTTTTCCATTTTAAGCATGGGCATGACTTCAGATTATAAAATTGCAATTGAAAAGGGCAGCACTATGATCCGGATCGGCAGTTTAATTTTTGGTGAAAGAAATAAATAAGAACCAGCGATACTTATTTATTAATAACATCTATCAGATCGCTTTTCAGATTCAAAGTAAAAGCTGATCTTTAGAGATATTAATTTTTTTTCTATTTAAGAGTCTCACCGAGCCAATCGTAGAATTCTCTTTGCCATACTAATGCATTTTGTGGCGAAAGCACCCAATGGTTCTCATCAGGCAGATATAATAACTTGCTTTTAATGCCTCTGAGCTGTGCCGCCTGGAAAGCCTGCAATCCCTGTTCCTTAGGTACACGGTAATCCCTGCCACCCTGGATAATCATAATCGGGGTATTCCATTTCGATACGAAATTGCTGGGTGATTGTGAAAAACTTCTTTGAACCACAGCATTATTTTTTTCCCAGTAAGCGCCACCTTTTTCCCAATTTTCAAACCACATTTCATCGGTTGTGCCATACATACTGCGAAAATCAAAGACGCCGTCATGTGCAATGAACGATTTGAATCGTCCATTGTGCATTCCGGCTAATTCAAAAACTGAAAAGCCGCCAAAACTGGCACCAATACATCCTCTTCGGTTTTTGTCAACATATTTTTCTTTGCTGATAGCATCAATGGCAGATAAATAATCCTGAATTACCAATCCTCCCCAGTCTTTACTTACCTGCGCATTCCATTTAGTTCCGAAACCGGGCATTCCCCTGCGGCAGGGTGCAACAATGATGTAGCCTTGTGAAGCCATCAATTGAAAATTCCAGCGAAAAGAATAGAATTGTGTTAATGAAGACTGAGGTCCTCCCTGGCAGTATAAGAGAGTGGGATATTTTTTTGCAGGATCAAAATCGGGAGGATAAATCACCCATACCAGCATTTTTTTATTATCTACCGTTTTTACAAAGCGTCTTTCTGTTTTGCACAAACCAATTGAGTTGTAAACGGCATCGTTAACATGAGTTAATTGTTTCATTTCACCATTTGCAATATCCACTGTGTAAAGTTCTGCAGCATGATTCATGTCTGTTCTGGTTACAATCAGCATATTTCCGGATTGTCCGACAATACCGGTTATGTCGAAATCTCCCTTCGTGATCTGCCGGATGTCTGGTAGTTTCATAGTAGCGCCGGTAAAATCTACTTCAAATAAGTGTAAACTTCCATTGGTAGCAGCCCAAAAGAAAAGATGTTTGCCATCAGCTGCCCAACGAAAACCATCTACGTGAAGATCGTCACGATGCCCGGTAAGATTTACAGTGCCCAATCCTGTGAAGGCTACTAAATCCTGTTTGTCGGCCTCATATCCGGGTGTTTTCATTTGCAGCCAGGCTAAGGTTCCATTCTTGCTGAATTCCGGACTTATATCGTAACCTTTATTTTTTTCAGTCAGGTCTTTTGTTATCCCGGTTTCGATATTGTATTCGTACAAGTCAGTGTTCGTACTGATGGTATAAGCTGTGCCATATTGTTTTTTTGTACAATACACCACATGCTTGCTATCCGGGTTCCAGATAAAATCCTCATCACCGCCAAAAGGTTTTTGAGGACAATCATAAGGCTCACCGGGCATCAGGTCTTTTTCGTTTGCTGGTTTCCCGTTTTCCAAAGTTGATAAAAATACATGTCCGAATTTTCCATCTTCCCAGGTATCCCAATGACGGTAGTTGAGGTTATCATATACATAAACATTGGATTTGGAAAGATCAGGGTAATAATCTGAACCTGTCACTTTTTTAATTTTCACTTCCTTACTGCTGATTATATATTTTCCGTCAGGGGAAATATTTTTATCAATGAGTAAGCTATCCGGATTATTGATTTCAACGGGTGCTCCGCCCCGGATGGGCAACCTATAATAGTAACGGCTGCTTTTATTAGCTTCCCAATCAGGAATGCTGACTGAATAAACAACTGATTGTCCGTCTTTGCTGACTCCCATTCCGGATACTCTACCCAATCGCCAGAGTAATTCAGGCGACATTTTTCTGTTATTATTAAAATTTCCCTGTGAAAAACCAAGTGCTGATATTAATAAAAGCAGTATGGTGAATAATTTCTTGAGCATAGCTTAAAAATTTATTAGCTGAAAGTTACAATTTTTAGTTGCAGTATGGAGTAACTTGTTTTTGAATTCACAATATTCTCCGGCAGGAAAAAATTACATTTTTGCTCTTTAGATTTTTTTATTTTTTAGCTAAAGGCAAAATAAGTCCACGGCAATAATTTGTTGAAAAAAAGAAATGTCAGTTTGAATTACTTCAAACGGATAGCAACCTTGTGAAGAAATGGATCAACTTCCTCTTGTACCACCGGCTTTGGGAGGCCGTTGTGCAAATCCTGCACTTTTGCTGGATTTGTTGAAAAATTTTGAAGCTTGATTACCTGCCGAAAGGTTTTTCTTTTCTTTCTTTCCTTTTTGTTTTTTGTTGTTGTTAAGTAGAGACATATAGCATGTTTTGCAGGTATAAAGATAGGCGAAGAAATGATATAGTAAGACTAATAAAATTTCTGTTTGAAGGTTAGCACTATTAACTGTCAGGAGCCGTATTGACAATTTATACCCTGGAAAAATTTACAGGCGGCAACTATTTACTTTTTACCCGGTACAGAGTCATTGATTTTATAATTTATTTACTCTTGTTCTATAACTTCGGTAAATGTTGATTACGGTATTGCAAATATTGGTGGTATTAATCTTCCTGGTATTGCTGATCACCATTGTTTTTAAAATAACAAGGAAGGGAAGATTTGTAGATCCCTTGCCGGATCATTTTCCGGATTTGCTGGAGGAGCATGTGGATTTTTACCGGAACTTAAGCATTGAAGACAAAAAAAATTTTGAGGAAAGACTCAGGCAATTCTATCATGATGTCCGGATTACCGGTATAAAAACAGAAGTGGAAGACCTGGACCAGGTGCTTATTGGCGCCGCAGCCGTCATTCCTGTTTTTGCATTCAGAGAATGGGAATACGTCAACCTGCAGGAAATATTATTATATCCCGGGGCATTCAGCAGGGATTTTGATTTGACAGGTTATCATCGAAACATAACAGGCATGGTAGGCACCGGTCCTTTGCAAAATGAAATGTTGTTGTCAAGGCAGGCATTACGCCAGGGATTTTCAGACAGGGAAAGTAAAAGTAATGCGGCCATACATGAATTTGCGCATTTGATTGATAAAACGGATGGTGCTTTGGATGGCGTCCCCGAGGTATTATTGCAGGAACAGGGAGTTGAAGACTGGAAAAAATGGATGCAGATTACCTTACAATCCATGCGCAACGGTGAATCTGATATTGATCTTTATGGCCTTACTAATACGGCAGAGTTTTTTGCCGTGGTTTCAGAATATTTTTTCAAAAGGCCTGATCTCTTCAGCCAAAAACACCCGGAGCTTTTTTCCATGATGGAAAGAATATATTTTTTGAAATTACAGGGAGGCCATTTAAACTAACATCCAATCCATATGTAACATTCTTCCCGGAGATAAGCGATAATAAAAACGCCGGATCATTGCCCGGCGTTTGCAAAAAAATGTTTTTAATACACTATGCTACAGTAATGTCTTTATCTAAATATACATCCTGAATAGCATTGAGAATTTCAACTCCTTCTTTCATTGGTCGCTGAAATGCTTTTCGGCCGGAAATTAATCCCATACCGCCTGCCCGTTTGTTGATCACAGCTGTTGTTACCGCTTCAGCCATATCGCTTGCTCCGGAAGAAGCTCCACCGGAATTGATAAGACCTGCACGGCCCATATAACAATTGGCAACCTGGTAACGGCAAAGATCAATCGGATGATCGGAAGTCAGCTTCTCATAAACAAGCTTGTCTATTTTTCCGTAAGGATTATCTTTTGAATTGAGAGCCAGGTAGCCACCGTTATTTTCCGGAAGTTTTTGTTTGATAATATCGGCTTCAATAGTTACGCCGAGATGATTGGCTTGTCCGCTCAGGTCAGCAGATACATGATAATCTTTTTCCTTAGTCTTGAAGGCAGGATTGCGGAGATAACACCAAAGAATAGTAGCCATCCCCAATTCATGAGCCATTTCAAAGGCTTTACTTACCTCCTGGATCTGCCGGGTGGACTCATCGCTGCCAAAATATATAGTGGCTCCGACAGCAGCAGCACCTAAATTCCAGCTTGCTTTTACTGAAGCAAACATTATCTGGTCGAATTTATTCGGATAGGTAAGAAATTCATTGTGATTAATCTTTACAATGAAAGGTATTTTGTGAGCATATTTTCTTGCCAGCATTCCCAGTCCGCCGTAGGTAGTTGCAACTGCATTACAATTTCCTTCCATTGCAAGGCGAACTATATTTTCAGGGTCGAAATAAATGGGATTTTTTGCAAATGAAGCACCACCACTGTGTTCAATTCCCTGGTCAACCGGAAGAATAGAAAGATAGCCGGTGCCGGATAATCTACCGGTATTGTACATTAGTTGCAGATTACGCAATACCTGGGGGTTACGATCGCTGGCACCCCAGATCCGGTCAACAAAATCAGGGCCGGGTAAGTGCAGCAGATCTTTGGAAATTGTTTTGGATTGATGATTGAGTAAGAAATCGGCTTTGTCGCCAAGAAGTTCATTGATTTTTTTTGACATCTTTATGTGTTTTACGAATTACAAAGATACGAAACCTGCCCTTCCTGATCTTCCTGAATGATGCAGAAAAGTAAATAGAAATTCAAAACATATCTGTAGCTAAGGCTGGATCATCATTGCAGGCGGATTCAGTGAAACCGCTTTTTCATAATATTAATGAATGACTTTTCTGTGACGATTCTCACAAATGCCAAAGAAGAAATAGTCAGCCGGTAAACGCTAATACAAGAAGTAAAAAATTGTAAAAAAGGAATTGAATATAAAAGTGGAGTTATTGTATCACCGCGCCTCCTGCCATCCATCGCCAGGCTTCAGGATTGCAGGAGGGTTCCGGACCATTTAATCTTTTCATTGGATTTGGACACTCGGTGATTGCAGTTAGGTCTTCAAGGAACTGGATGGTTTTCAGGATCTGGATAATTTTTCAAACAGGACTTGGATAATTTTCCTACAGGATTTGGATCGGCTTTTCAGGACTCGGTTTTTCGGGTACTTTTCCAAAAAAGGAAGAAGTTGACTGATACTGGATTTTGCCGTTTCGTACGAAATCTGGTTAAGCGGCTTTGGTTTTTCTAAGGATTGGTTTTGTTAGTTTCTGGGTCGGTTTCTCTATTCAGGACATCGGATTTAATAGGATTGATTTAATCAATCAACTTCTGATGCAAAAATAATTGTGAGTCCATTAATAAAATAGAGCAAAACTGCTAAACTTTTTTACTACATATTTTACCGTTTTAATAGTAAATGCAACGGGGATTGTGATGCGGTTAAGACGTGAACTTGATAGGTAGTTTTACGAAAGGATTTAATCTCTTTTATCGGGAACGACTCAAAATCAATGTAATAGAAAATGCGGGGCTCTTTAATGACTCAATGCTTGTATTACATCATATTTGGTAACGATGTGATAATTACCCGCATCATCTTTGGCAAGTACAGCTCCGTTCTCTTTATTAATAAGATGGCTGAGCCGCTCAACAGGTGTGTCAAATTCTACCATCGGAAAAGAAGGCTCAATCACGTCCGATATTTTAGCATTTTTTATTTCCGGATTGTCAAACATTTTTTGGAATAAACCTCCTTCACTTATAGCACCAACAGGCCCATTCCCATTCATAACAGGAAGATGTTCTATGTCAAATTTTTTCATAAGAGCAACTGCATCTGAAACCGTATGCGATGGATTTATAATCACCAGTTTTTGAGAAGCACCTCTTGCGCTGATTATATCTTTGAATGTTTTTACATCGAGAAACCCTCTTTCAATCATCCATTGGTCGTTATAAATTTTTGCTACATAGCGACTGCCATGATCATGAAGAATACAAACTACAAGGTCGTCTTTTTTTAACCTATTTTTCAATTGCATCAAACCCTGTATGCAACTTCCGGCGCTGTACCCGCAAAATATTCCTTCTTCTTTAGCCAGGCGTCTTGCCATAATAGCTCCATCTTTATCCGTCACCTGTTCGAAATGGTCGATCACTTTCATGTTATAGTTTTCAGGAACAAAATCTTCTCCGAAACCCTCGCTTACATAGGGATGAACCTCATTCATATCCACCACTCCCGTACGGAAATACTTAGTGAGTAATGAGCCAAAAACATCAATTGCCCAAATTTGAACAGCAGGATTTTTTTCTTTCAGGAACATGGCAGTTCCTGTGACGGTACCTCCTGTGCCTGCCGTACAAACCAAATGAGTAATTTTTCCGTCAGTTTGTTTCCATATTTCCGGCCCGGTTGTTTCATAATGAGCTAACCGGTTGGCAAGGTTATCATATTGGTTACAATGAAATGAATTCGGAATTTCTTTAGCCAGTCTTTTTGCGACAGAGTAGTAACTTCCCGGATCTTCAGGCTCCACATTGGTTGGGCAAACAATTACTTCTGCACCCACGGCTTTCAGTATATCCATTTTTTCTTTAGACTGTTTATCTGTTGTAGTGAAAATGCATTTGTAGCCTTTTACAACAGCAGCCAGTGCTAAGCCCATACCCGTATTTCCTGAAGTACATTCAATGATAGTACCTCCGGGTTTCAGCTTTCCTTCATTTTCTGCTACTTCAATCATTTTTACAGCCATACGGTCTTTAATGGAATTTCCCGGGTTGAAATAATCCACTTTGGCCGTTACTGTACAGGGGAAATCTTTTGTGATTTTATTAAGCTTGATCAATGGAGTATTTCCAATTGTTTCCAGGATGTTGTTTTTGATATCCATAGCAGAAATTTATTGAGGCAAAGTTACAAATTGTTATTCAGCGGCTAACCAGTGTAAGTGAATACAAAAAACCCTCCTGTTTCCAGAAGGGTTCACCGGACCTGATGCTTTTGAAACCATCAAGCTTTTTTATGTGCTGCCTTTCTTCTTTTGCCAAGATAATTATCAAGTAAAAAAAGCCCCAGTACAACATTGAGCATCATAAATATGTTTATATAAGTATTGTTGAAAAATTTACTGACGTCCACTTTACTGAGATCAAACTGAAATCCGTTTCCACTTTTAGCGCTCCAGTCTATTTGCCCGAAGCCATAGATCAGAAAGCCGGCAATAACAGCAATGAAAAAGAAACTGATTCCCCAAATGATTTTTTTGTTTATATAGGTTTTAGTTGCCGGTGCGATATGATACTTTGCAATTTCTTCCATTACATTTTTGGTAAACCGCAGTGATGGGGCTTCCAATTCGGAAGAATGAAGAAGTTTATGTGTTTCCAGTAATTCATTGTATTTCTTCTTCCACTCCATATCATGCTGCAGCAATTTGTCAATTACTGATTTTTCTTCGGTAGAAGATAGGCCATCAATATAGTCCCAAAGGCGTTCTTCCATCTGTTTTTGTGTTTCCATAATCAATTTTTTAATTTAAGTCTTTTACTTCTTCTGCAAAATGGGTTTCCATTTTTTCTTTCAATCTCACCCGGGCACGGTGTAGTCTGACTTTAGCAGTTTTAGGATCCAGCCCTAAAATTTTGCCGATTTCTTCCAGTGTTTGCTCTGCTTTATAAAACAAAGTTATGATCTCTGCATCATCAGCTCCCAACAAGGCAATCGCTTCATTTACCATCGTATTTCTTGATTTTTGTTCTACCAGGTTTGCTCTGAATCCTGAATCCTGGCTATCTGCCACTTCAAACACTTTTTCCTGATCCAACGAATAAGTGTCTAATTTCTTTTTCCTAAGAAAAGTGATACAGGTCGTATTTACAATAGTATAAAGCCAGGTGCTGAATTTGGATGCTCCTCTGAAATCTGCCAAAGAACGATAGGCTTTAATAAAGATATCCTGTGCTACTTCTTCTGCATCTTCACGGCTCTTTATAAAACGCATAGCAAGGGTGAAAACGTAGTTTTGATAGCGCTCCACCAGGCTTGCATAAGCCTGTTGATCACCATTAAGCACTTTGCCAATGATTTCATTATCACTAAGTCCGGTTGACATTCTAAGGAATATGACTACATAATAGTAGTTCTGGTTACAATACAAATTACGAATATTTCAGGGCTGTAACCTTAGCAAAAGACAGGTGGTCTTAGTTGATGTGCTTTGGTTTTAAAAACCGGTCACCAAGAAAGTTCTTAAAGACTGTAACCTGGCTGAAAGCCAGGTAGTCAAAGATTGAAACAAATAATTTAAACAGTAAATTTTACCATCATGCAAGCTTCAGAAATGTTAGTCGCCGTTTTAGTTCCGCTTGGATTCTTCCTTCTTGTATTTGGTGTCATATATATGTATAAGAGAGAAAACCTGGCAATGATTGAGAAAGGAATGAATCCGAAAATAAATCCGAATCGTCCTGCCCCATATAGGAATCTGAAATGGGCTTTGTTATTAACCGGTGCAGGTTGCGGTTTGCTTTTAGCATTTATTCTCGACACTTATATTTTGCCACACTCTTATGTCACTCGTACATTTGATGGTAATACTTATACAGACAGGACTGACCAAGCGACAGCTATTTATTTTGCTCTTATTGCCATAGGCGGGGGGCTTGGTTTATTTGGCTCTTATCGTCTTGAGAAAAAATGGTGGGATAAACAAGAGAACAAGCAGTCTTAATAAATAAACCAAAAAAACTGATCTGTAGAGGCTTTCAAAGAGCCTCTTTATTTTTCCATTACTTCCAGTGATTTTTTAATCATACTGTCATCCGAATTCAGTACTTCAAAATAGCCTTCATTTCTCCATTTGAACCTTGCCAGGTTGGCCTTCAGTCTTTTTTCCAGCGCTTCTTTATCCGAAAGTGGAACAGTATTAAGATTTACGGTGTCTTGTAAAGCATATCTGACTAACTGTTGCCACATTTCATTTCCGTTTTTAAAATGCAGTAAGAATTCATCAGGAGTTTTGAATTGCTGAAGCAGTGATTTTCGCTGCAAATAATAGAGATAAATGAATTTATAAAATGTGCCATTCGTCAGAATTCTGGCAGAAGCCTTTTGAAATGTGCTGGTATCAATCGGAACAAATATATCGGGCATTATACCGCCGCCCCCGTAAACGATTTTTCCATTATGTGTTTTATACTGTTTACCGTTTTTGATCTTATTGGAATCTGCATATAATACTTCTCCGTCTGAATAGCGCTGCCAAATTTCATCCATGTACACTTTTTTACCTTTATCATAGGGGCGTTGAATACTGCGGCCAAGAGGTGTAAAATAACGGGCTACGGTAAGTCGAATTGCAGACCCATCGCTAAGCATATATTGTTGTTGAACTAATCCTTTTCCAAATGTGCGCCGGCCGATAATTGTAGCCCGGTCCCAATCCTGTAATGCTCCGGCCAGGACTTCACTGGCACTGGCAGATAACTCATCCACCAAAACCGTCAGCTTCCCGGTTTCAAAAAGACCGGGGCGTTTGGCTTTATATTCCTGCCTGGGAGAATTGATACCTTGTGTATAAACAATCAACTTATCGTCGCCTAAAAATTCATCTGCAATGTTTACAGCTTCATTCATAAATCCACCACCATTGCCTCTCAGGTCCAGGATCAATTGCTTCATTCCCTGTTTTAATAGTCCTTCCAGTGATTTCATGAATTCAACATAGGTATGCTCAGAAAATTTATTCAGTTTAATGTAGCCTGTTAATTTGTCAACCATGTAAGATGCATCTACTGAAGATACCGGGATCATATCTCTTGTCACATTTGTATAGAAAATAGAGTCTTCACGCAGAATCTGCAATGCAGTTTTGGATCCTCTTTGCCCACGGACAACATTTTTTACTTCATCAGAAGTTATATTCTTCCGGGTGAGTAATGAGTCTCCTACTTTTAATATTTTATCGCCGATTTGCAAACCGGCTTTATCCCCCGGTCCTTCCGGAATCACATAAAGAACATTCATCGTATCATTAAAAATATTGAACTCTACACCAATGCCTTCAAACTGACCTTCCAGGTCTTCATTCACTTCCTTCAACCGGGAGGCTGGTATAAAAACTGAATGAGGATCCAACTCGGTCATCATGTCCTGGATGGCATTTGTCTGCAACGTGTCTATCCCAACCGAGTCAACATATTTCAGCCGGATCAGATCCAATGCTTCCTGCAGGGAATTGCCTTTACCGGTTTTAAAAAAACCATGTTGGGTTCTCATTCCCTGTTGGAGTTTATAGCCGAAATACATACCCAGGATCATTACGAGGGCAAAAAGAAGAGGGAGCCAAACCTGCAATTTTTTATTCTTCATCACTTACCTTTATTTTTTATACTGAACGCAAAGTAAGGGATTTGAAAATAATGTCCTTTGTGTTCTTGCAAATCAATAAAATTTTAATGGCAACAAACAAACTTATAGCAGACAGTGGTGCCACGAAAGCCGAATGGTGTCTGCTGTCTGATACGGGAAGGAAAACGTTTTTCACACAAGGTATCAGTCCTTATTTTCTGAATGCGGCACAGATAAGTGACCTATTGCTGAAAGAACTGAAACCAAAATTGAAAAATAAAGTTATTAATGAAGTGCATTATTATGGTACCGGGTGTGCCAGCCCGGATAATGCAGCCATTGTGAAGAAAGCAATTTTGCAGGTATTTGCAGGTGCAAAAGTGCATGTTGATAATGATCTTACTGCAGCTGCCAAGTCAGTGTGTGGAAGAAATAAAGGAATGGTTGGGAACCTGGGTACCGGTTCATTTTGCTGTTATTATGATGGAAAAAAGATTGCTAAACAGACGCCGGGAATTGGTTATGCATTGGGAGATGAGGGAAGTGGAGCTTACCTGGGCAAAAAAGTCATCCAATATTATTTATATGACATGATGGATGAAGATTTGCGTGCAAGATTTGATGCAAAATATGTGACTAACAGGGCAGAAATTCTGGAAAATGTTTATAAAAAACCTTTACCAAACCGTTATCTTGCAGGCTACGCAATATTCCTTGCAGAAAACAGGGGACATTATATGGTTGAGAATATTATAGAAGATGGATTGAATGATTTTTTCTTTCATCATTTGCGCAGGTATAAAGAAACATTAATACTGCCGGTTCATTTTGTAGGAGGAATTGCATTTGGATTTAAAGATGTATTGCTTGAACTTTGCAATACTTACCAGATGATACCCGGAAAAATTTTAAAAAACCCAATGCCCGGTTTGATTGAATACCACAGCTAAAGATCGGATTTATGTCATTTGAAAAAATTACGGAACGCTCCAGCAATTACCGTCATCTTGATAAGATGGCAATAAAAGACCTGCTTACTTACATAAACAAAGAAGACCAGGTTGTCCCGTTTGCAGTAGAAAAAGCTATTCCGCAAATTGAAAAATTGGTTGAAGCTATCAGTGATAAAATGCTGATGGGAGGAAGGCTGTTTTATATTGGTGCCGGCACCAGCGGAAGGTTGGGCATTGTAGATGCCAGTGAATGCCCGCCCACATATGGTGTTCCATACGGTTTAGTAATCGGCATAATTGCCGGAGGTGAAAAAGCAATAACCACAGCTGTGGAATTTGCTGAAGACGATAAAAAGCAGGGATGGAAAGATCTTCAGGAATATAAAGTGTCAGAAAAAGATGTTGTCATAGGTATTGCAGCAAGCGGTACAACTCCCTATGTTATCGGAGCATTAGAAGAGTGCCGGAAGAGAGGTATCATCACCGGCAGCATTTCCTGTAATCCCGATTCACCTGTAAGTGCTGCTGCTGATTTTCCAATTGAAGTTGTGGTAGGCCCGGAGTTTGTTACCGGAAGCACCCGTATGAAAAGCGGCACGGCTCAAAAATTAGTGCTGAATATGATTTCCACTTCAGTTATGATTCAACTGGGGCGGGTAGAAGATAATAAAATGGTGAATATGCAACTCACTAATGAAAAGCTGGTGGACAGGGGCATTAAAATGCTGATGGAGCGACTGAAAATGGATGACTATAATAAAGCAAAAGAACTATTACTTAAATACGGGAGTGTAAAAAAAGCTTCTGAACTGAAAGTTTCATAGAAAATATTTTATTTCTCGGATTCATTTATTATTTTGTGCCCTCTTAATAATGTAGTGGTAAATCTTTTTTTTCATATTGAATATGCAGCTAACACAATCGTAACTAACGATCGTTTCCATTCTATTATTACAACCACAACTACAACAATCCGCTAAAGCGGATTAAACATTATCATATCATCAAATGGGCTATAAGCTGAAGGACAAATTAAAAGTCTTTCTTATTCGTTTAATCATTTTTGAATCAATAATAAACCAATGCAAGTTTTAAAATTCGGCGGCACATCAGTGGCCAATGCAGAAAATATAAATAAAGTAGTTTCCATTATTAAGGCAGCTATTCAACGGGATAAAACAGTAGTAGTCGTATCGGCTTTAGGTGGCGTTACCGATCTTTTATTATCGGCAGCTTCTTTTGCTGCTGACGGAAATGAACAGTATAAAGAAAAATTAGCTGTTATCGAGCAGCGTCATCTCGATACGGTGAAAGCGCTGATCCCGGCAACGCATCAGAGTTCTTTACTGAGCTTAGTGAAAAAATCATGTAATGAAATTGAAGATATCTGTAACGGTATCTTTATGCTGGGTGAACTGACGGCCAGAACCAAAGACCGCATCGCCTGCTATGGTGAATGGTTGTCCTCACAAATTATTTCTGCAAAACTGAAAGCAGATGGTATCAGTAATGAATGGAAGGATACAAGACAATTAATTATCACCAATTCCAATTTTACGTCAGCTGAAGTCAATTTTGAATTGACGAATGCGAGAATAAGGAACTTCTTTTCAGAATCGGATGCTTCATTAGTAATGCTACCCGGCTTTATAGCTTCTGACCCATCCGGAATTACTACCACATTAGGAAGAGGGGGTTCTGATTATACGGCAGCAATAATTGCGGCTGCGCTTCAGGCAGATTTATTGGAAATCTGGACGGATGTCAGCGGAATGATGACTGCTGATCCGAGATTGACTGCCAATGCCCGGATTATTCAGGATATTTCTTACCGGGAAGCAATGGAGCTTTCACATTTTGGTGCCAAGGTTATTTATCCCCCCACTATTCAACCGGTAATGAGTAAAAATATACCGGTAATTATAAAGAATTCATTTTCTCCATCCGATAAAGGAACAACCATTCATAACGGTGTATCATCCGGAAAGAGTATGCCGGCCGAAAATGACAATATCGTAAGAGGAATTTCCAGCATTAATAATATTTCTCTGATAAGCCTGGAAGGAAGCGGAATGATTGGAATACCGGGATTTTCCAAAAGATTATTTGAAGCGCTGAGCAATGAAAAAATTAATGTAATCCTGATTACTCAGAGTTCTTCAGAACATTCAATTTGCGTAGGGATTGAATCTGCATCTGTTTCAAGAGCTAAACAGGTAGTGGATACTGCTTTTATAAATGAAATTGCCCTGCATAAAGTGGAGTCTCTGAAGGTTGAATCCGATCTTTCGATTGTCGCCCTGGTAGGAGAGAATATGAAAAGCCATACCGGCGTCAGCGGCCGTATGTTTGGAGCATTGGGTAAAAATGGTATAAATGTCCGTGCCATTTCTCAAGGATCGTCAGAGAAAAATATATCTGCAGTAATCTCAACCAAAGATGTTCGTAAAGCCATCAATGTGCTGCATGAAGAGTTTTTTGAAACGTCCTACAGGCAGGTGAACCTTTTTGTTGCAGGTACCGGAAATGTTGGTTCAAGATTGTTAGCACAACTGAATCAGCAATTTCATTTTTTACAGCAACAAATGAAAATTCAGCTACGGGTTGTGGGATTATGCAACAGCCGTAATATGCTTATTGAAGAAGAGGGTATTGAAATAGCCAGATGGAAAATGATATTACAGGATGGCCCGAAAGGAGACATATCCGCTTTTGTAGATACAATTGTGTCGCTGAACTTACGTAATTCTGTTTTTGTTGACGTAACTGCGAATCATAGTGTTGCTGAACTATATGACCGGCTGTTGAAAAAGAGTATTTCGGTGATTGCGTGCAACAAGGTGGCAGCTTCGTCTGAATATACTAATTATAAAAAGCTGAAAAATCTTGCAAGAGAATTTAACTGCCAGTTTCTTTTTGAAACGAATGTCGGCGCCGGGCTGCCGGTTATCGGAACGTTGAACGATCTGATGAACAGCGGAGACCGTATTCAGCGGATAGAGGCAGTACTCAGCGGGACGTTGAATTTTGTATTTAATAATTATGATGGCAATAAAAAGTTTTCGCAGGTGGTTAAGCAGGCACAGGAGGAAGGATATACCGAGCCGGATCCGAGACTGGATCTCAGCGGAACAGACGTGATGCGAAAGATATTGATCCTGGCAAGGGAAGCAGGTCAGCAACTTGAGATGAGTGATATTCAGAATAATTCTTTTATGCCCGACTCCTGCATGAAAGGCTCGGTGGAAGATTTTTATATGGCGATGGCACTGGAAGAAGATCATTTCAAAAAAATATTTGAAGCAGCGAATGCAATGGGATGTAAATTAAAATTTGTTGCTACTTATAATGACGGAAAAGCTTCAGTAGGCCTGCAGCATATTGATCCCAGGCATGACTTGTATAATTTATATGGAAAAGATAATGTGGTTTTATTTTTTACAGACCGCTATAAAGAACAACCTTTGGTGATTAAAGGCGCCGGCGCAGGGGCCGAAGTAACTGCGAGTGGCGTATTTGCTGATATATTAAGAGCAGTAAAACAATAATTTTCATGCATCAGGTCAAAATAAAAAGCCCGGCAACTGTTGCCAATTTAGTTTGTGGTTTTGATATCCTGGGAATGGCATTGACAGAACCTTTTGATATCATGCAGTTGAGGTTGCTGGATGAGCCGAAAGTGATCATTCACAATAAAGATTCATTCGGATTACCAACTGACCCCGAAAAAAATGTAGCCGGGGTTGTACTTCTTTCTATCATTGAACAAATGAATCAGAAGATCGGTTTTGAAGTTGAAATTGAAAAGCATATAAAACCCGGAAGCGGTTTAGGTTCCAGCGCTGCCAGCGCTGCCGGTGCCGCCGTGGCAGCTAATTTTTTGCTGCAGCATATTTTTTCAACTGATGACATGATACGGTTTGCCATGAATGGTGAAAAACTTGCTTCAGGTGTAAAACATGCAGACAATATAGCTCCCTGCATTTCCGGAGCTGTCAGTTTGATCCGGTCTATTTATCCTTTGGATATTATTTCTATTCCTGCCCCAGATCTTTTTGTAACTGCAGTTCATCCGCAGATAGAAGTGAAAACATCCGATGCTAGACAAATCCTGAAAAAACAAATTCTTTTGAAAGATGCGATAAAGCAGTGGGGAAATATTGCGGGGTTAGTGACTGGTTTGCTGAAAAATGATCATAACCTGATTGGGAGATCATTGGAGGATGTTATCATTGAACCGGTACGTAGCATATTAATACCCGGCTTTGATGAAGTAAAAAGAAAATGCAGGGAAGTAGGTGCATTGGGTGGCGGCATATCCGGATCTGGGCCTTCTGTTTTTATGTTGAGTGAAGATGAAGTAACTGCAAGAGATTTGGAGCAGGTAATGAAAGATGTTTATGACAAAATCGGAGTTGAGTATAATACTTATGTGACAACGATTAATAAAAACGGAGTGGAAGTGATGAATGACGAATAGTGACTATTGACCATTGACTGCGGACTGTTGACATTAATTTTAACTTTTGAATTTAACATGAAATTTTATAGCACCAACAAAAATTCTGAACCGGTAGATTTCATGCAGGCGACAATACTCGGACAAGCACCGGATAAGGGTTTGTATTTTCCTGAAGCAATACCTCAATTAGAAAAAGGATTTCTACAGAAAATTGAAAATTTACCAGACGAAGAAATAGCCTTCAACGTTATTCGCCCATACGTAGGAAATGAAATTCCGGAAGAAAAATTATTCCGGATTGTTTCTGAAACCATCAACTTCCCAATTCCTTTGGTACCGGTGAATGAATTTGCCTTTTCTTTAGAATTGTTTCACGGCCCTACATTAGCTTTCAAAGATGTGGGTGCCAGGTTTATGAGCCGCTGCCTGGGTTATTTCTTAAGAGACCAGGAAAAAAAAGTTACGGTGTTAGTGGCCACATCCGGAGATACTGGTGGCGCAGTTGCTAATGGATTTTATGATACAAAAGGTGTGGAAGTCGTAATTCTCTATCCTTCGGGAAAAGTGAGCCCGGTCCAGGAAAAGCAATTGACTACTTTGGGTAAAAACATTCATGCCCTGGAAGTGAAAGGAACATTTGATGATTGTCAACATATGGTGAAAAGTGCATTTACGGATGCAGAAATAAATAAGAAACGCTTCCTCACTTCTGCCAATTCGATAAATGTAGCAAGATGGCTACCCCAGCAATTTTATTATTTCTTTGCTTACCGCCAATGGCAGGATAAGAAAAACGCCCCGGTAGTATCAGTGCCCAGTGGAAATTTCGGAAATATCTGTGCCGGAATTTTAGCACAACAATCAGGTTTGCCCATTCGTCATTTTATTGCAGCCTGCAATGTGAATGATATAGTGAGCGAATACCTGGGAACCGAAATTTTAAAACCTAAACAAGCAGTGCCCACCCTGAGTAATGCAATGGATGTAGGCAATCCCAGTAATTTTATCCGCATACTGGAAATTTTTCAACATCATTTCCCGGAACTTAAATCTCATCTTTCTTCTTCCTGCGTCAGCGATGAAGAAACATTGGCAACTATAAAAGAAGTGTATCAGGGATATAATTATTTGCTGGATCCGCATGGCGCTGTGGGTTATCTGGCATTGAAGCGATATCTTGAAAATCACCTGGGAGAAAAAGGAATCTTTCTCGAAACAGCACACCCTGTAAAATTTCCTGAAGCGGTGGAAAAAGCAACGGGTGAAACTGTAGAATTACCGGCTTCATTGGCTGAACTGATGCAAAAAGAAAAAAAATCTGTTTTGATTGACAATGATTTTGATCAGTTAAAAAGTTTCTTGCTTCAGTAATTTTGCCGGCTGAATTATATTTGCACCGGAAAGCTTGCCCTATGCATGACATTGAGCCATTTTACAACTGGAGACATATTTATGTAAGCGAAGAAGACGAACGTTCCCCCTTTTTCGGGAGACAATATTCTGAGTTTGAATTTTCCCAAACTGTTTATAATTATTATATCCACCCGCAATGGGATGAATTCGGCAGCCGGACATTATACCTGAAAGTATTGCTTGCTGATTATGATGAAAAGTATGCCGTTATAGAAATGCTGGGCGAATGGAATGATGCAATTGAAAATGATATCATGGAGCTGAAGAGAGAAGTATTGGAAAAGTTTATGGACGAAGGGATTTATAAGTTTATACTGGTTGCTGAAAATGTACTCAATTACCACAGTGATGTTAAAGATTATTATGAGGAACTGTATGACAATGTAACGGATGAAAACGGATGGGTGGTTTGTTTGAATATGCCTGAGCCCACTCAGCATGATTTTAAGAAAGCCCGGCTAAATCATTTTATTGAATTGATGCAGCTTGAGAATTGGCGTACGTATAAACCTTTTCATTTATTCAAAAAAATTAATGCTGAATTGATGTCCCGGCTGAAAGAATGATTTTTTTACTTCAATTGATGACCCTGACAAAAATCAATTGAGGTTTTGATTTTATTTGAATGTACAGTAGTACCTTTAGGCGGATTGTTAACTCCTCCGATCGGTTTATCCATCGGGCCACCTTGATACATTATTATGAAATTTTCTGAAATGTTTACTTCATCAGTTGGGAAAAAACTGGTGATGGGTCTGACAGGTTTGTTTCTCATTACTTTCCTCGTTATTCATGCCGGCATCAATGCCTGCATATGGGCTAATGACGGTGGTGAGATGTTTAATAAAGCCGCTCATTTCATGGGTTCTTCGGTTGTCATCCGGATTCTTGAAATAGGATTGATGGCAGGGTTTCTGATACACATCATACAGGGAATTTCACTTGAAATTCAAAATCGCCGGAAAAGAGCAATTGGTTATGCAGTAAAACTGGGCAACAGGGGAAGTAAATGGTATAGCCGTAGCATGGGTTTATTAGGAACGTTGATCCTGTTGTTTTTAATAATTCACTTATCACAATTCTGGGTTCCCAATAGAAGTCACCAGGGATGGCTGTTGGGAGAAGAGTTGAATTTATATGACAGAATGGAAAGCACATTCAAACAGCCCTGGGTTGTATTGGTATATGTTCTGGGATGTATATCCCTGTTTTGGCATTTGGTGCATGGATTCCAAAGTGCTTTCAGAACATTAGGTGTAAGTAATCATCGTTATTTAAAAATGATTAATAACACAGGCATTGGTTTTTCTTTAATTGTATCACTGGCATTTGCCATGATGCCTGTGTCCATGCATTTTAATTGGATATAATTTTATAAACTTTATTAGTTGTGAATGGGAAAATTGTGTGAAAGGATGAGATGAAAGAAGATTTCATTTTCAAGTTGACGAAATATCAAATTTTAAAATTCTCATGTTGAATTCTAAAATCCCCGCTGGTCCATTAGAGCAAAAGTGGACAAATTATAAAGGACATTGCAAACTGGTAAACCCGGCCAACAAGCGCAAGCTGGAAATTATTGTTGTGGGCACAGGACTAGCCGGTGCATCTGCTGCTGCTTCATTAGGTGAAATGGGATACAAAGTCAAAACATTTTGTTTCCAGGATTCTCCCCGGAGGGCTCACAGCATTGCAGCACAGGGCGGCATCAATGCTGCAAAAAATTATCAGAACGATGGTGACAGTGTGTATCGGTTGTTTTATGATACCATCAAAGGAGGAGATTACCGCTCCCGTGAAGCGAATGTTCACCGCTTGTCAGAAGTAAGCGCTAATATCATAGATCAGTGTGTGGCACAGGGAGTGCCTTTTGCTAGGGAGTATGGTGGTTTATTATCCAACCGTTCTTTTGGAGGTGTGCAGGTACAAAGAACGTTCTATGCGGCGGGTCAAACAGGACAGCAACTTTTAATCGGTGCTTACCAGGCATTGGAAAGACAAATTGCATTGGGAACAGTTGAAATGTTTTCCCGTCATGAAATGCTGGACGTAGTTGTCATAGACGGTAAGGCAAGAGGAATTATCGTCCGGGACCTGGTTACGGGAAAATTAGAAAGGCATTTTGGACATGCGGTATTATTATGCAGTGGTGGTTATGGTAATGTCTTTTATCTTTCTACGAATGCAATGGGCAGTAATGTTACTGCTGCCTGGAAAGCTCATAAAAAAGGCGCCTTTTTCGGAAACCCCTGTTATACGCAGATTCATCCAACCTGTATTCCTGTTACCGGGGATCATCAAAGCAAGCTGACGCTCATGTCAGAGTCGTTACGAAATGACGGAAGAATATGGGTGCCGAAAAAACAAAACGATAACAGGAAAGCTAATGAGATACCCGAAGATGAAAGAGATTATTACCTGGAGCGAAGATATCCTGCATTCGGAAACCTGGTGCCCAGGGATGTAGCTTCCCGGGCAGCAAAAGAAAGATGTGATGCGGGATACGGAGTAGGATCATCACGGCAGGCTGTGTTCCTGGATTATAAAGAAGCTATTCAGCGTTATGGAAAAATAGAATGTAGCAAACACGGAAATCATAATCCATCAGCAGAAGAAATCCGGCATCACGGAATGGAAGTGGTCAAGGAAAAATATGGGAATCTTTTTGACATGTATGAAAAGATAACCGGTGAAAATCCATACAATGTACCCATGAGAATTTATCCGGCAGTACATTATACTATGGGAGGATTATGGGTGGATTACGAATTGATGACTTCGGTTCAGGGACTGTATGCTTTAGGTGAAGCTAATTTTTCTGACCATGGAGCTAATCGTCTCGGTGCATCTGCTTTAATGCAGGGATTGGCAGACGGATATTTTGTAATACCTTATACAGTTGGGAATTATCTTGCTGATGAAATAAGAACTCCGGAAATTCCGACTTCGCATCCTGCCTTTGAAGAAGCAGAAAAAGCAGTAGCTGAACGAATCAGCAATCTCATGAATATAAAAGGCTCTCAAACGGTGGAAAGTTTTCATAAGCGTTTGGGAAAAATAATGTGGGATAAATGTGGGATGGCAAGGAATGCAGAAGGTTTGAAACAGGCGATTGAAGAAATTAAGAGTTTAAGAGAGGAATTCTGGAAAAATCTGAGAATACCCGGAGATATTAATGAAATGAATCCTGAATTGGATAAAGCTAATCGTGTTGCTGATTTTCTGGAATTGGGGGAGTTGATGTGTAAAGATGCATTACTGCGTGAAGAAAGTTGCGGCGGCCATTTCCGTGAGGAATATCAAACTCCCGAAGGTGAAGCATTGAGAAATGATGATCGTTTCATGTTTGTGGCAGCCTGGGAATTTAAAAACGGAAACAACTGGGATTTACATAAGGAAGAGTTGAAATATGATGAAGTAAAACCGACACAGAGGAGTTATAAATAACAATGGGATGATTTAAAAGTTCGGCAATTTGGCAATACTTGACAAAGAAGATAATAGCACTTTAAGCAGGACATTTGCTTTTTCTCCTGCGATTATTGAATTTGCTGAATTGTGAACACCTGGTCGTTATGATTGAAGAGTTCAAAATGAGTATCACTAAAATAATCTCTACGAGTAAATCAAAATAATTATCGAATTGTCGATTTGTTAAATTGATGAATTTTTATGGAACACTACACAATGAACCTGAAGTTGAAAGTCTGGAAGCAAAAAAATACTTCTTCCAAGGGTAGTTTTGAAACTTTTGAAGTAAAAGATATTTCTTCCGAGATGTCTTTCCTGGAAATGTTTGATGTATTGAATGAAAAATTAATCAACGAAGGAAAAGAACCGATTGCCTTTGACCATGATTGCAGGGAAGGAATCTGCGGTATGTGCTCTATGTATATAAATGGACGACCTCACGGACCCTGGCACGGCACTACAACCTGCCAGCTGCATATGAGAGCTTTCAAAGATGGTGACACAATAGTGGTGGAGCCCTGGAGGGCTAATGCCTTCCCCGTGATTAAAGACCTGATGGTGGACAGGGGCGCATTTGATCGTATCATACAGGCAGGAGGTTATATTTCTGTAAACACAGGGAATGCTGTTGATGGTAACGCTATTCCCATTGAAAAAGAAAAAGCGGACTCTTCATTTGCTGCTGCTGCCTGCATTGGTTGCGGCGCTTGTGTAGCAGCCTGTAAGAATTCTTCTGCCATGCTTTTCGTTTCTGCCAAAATCTCGCATCTTGCTTTATTACCACAAGGAGATCCGGAAAGAAAGACCAGGGCATTAAACATGCTTGCTCAAATGGATACTGAAGGATTTGGCTCCTGCACCAATACCGGGGCCTGTGAAGCTGTATGCCCTAAGGAAATTTCTATTTCCTATATTGCCCGTGCAAATGCCGAGTTTACTTTGGCAGCTTTAACTTCAGATAAATAAAAGATTCTGCCTTTTTTTCTTTTTTATTTTTCTCAAAGGATCATATCGGAGGCAGAATGTCCTTTTTTCATGAATTAACAGCTTGGGAAAACTTTTAAACAATAAAAGACCGGATTTTGCGATTTTGAGTTAAACTCACTGCTTTTGAGTGATTTAAAACGAATATCTCAGATCATTTTCTTTGTATTGCTTTCCTTTTGGAGCAATGCCCAACTTCCATTTTTAAATAATACTTCAAATAATTCTTCCAACCTTCGGCATAAGAAAATAAAGGTCATAGATAGCCTTAGGATAGATACGTTAAGCATAATTCCGAATACACTGGTTATTGAATCCGTTCCGTCATCAGATTATCATTTAGATATTGTAAAAGCGATTTTGTATTGGAACAAAAAACCTGTCCCCGATAGTGTTGAAATCTCGTACCGGGTTTTCCCTTATCAGTTAAATTTTGTTGCACAGCGGATTCCCCTTGATAGTGTATTGAAACAATTGTACATAATACCGTATCAATTCAATAACGAATTGACAGATGACCAGAAAGGGATTTTCAATTTCGGATCACTAAAAGCAGAGGGAAGTTTTGGCCGACAGATCGCTTTCGGAAACAGCCAGGATGCGGTTTTGAACTCATCTTTAAATCTACAGTTAAGCGGAATGCTGGGTGATAGTATAGAGATCCAGGCAGCTATTACAGATAACAATATTCCTATTCAGCCGGATGGCACTACACAACAATTGAATGAATTTGACAGGGTTTACCTTCAATTCAAAAAGAAAAACTGGCAGTTGGACCTGGGCGATATTGATATTCGCCAGAACCAAAGTTATTTTTTGAATTTTTATAAAAGATTACAGGGAATCTCATTTCAAACCACGAATAGAATTTCCTCCAATGTGATTTCTAAAACATTGGCCAGTGGTTCAATTGCAAAAGGAAAATTTACCCGGAATGTAATTCAGGGATTGGAAGGAAACCAGGGGCCTTACCGGCTGACCGGATCTAACAATGAAATGTTTTTTATTGTGTTGGCAAATACGGAGAGGGTTTTCCTGGATGGTGCATTGTTGCAGCGGGGAGAAGACCAGGACTATGTGATCAATTACAATACGGCAGAAGTTTCTTTCACCCCCAAACACATGATAACAAAGGATAGCAGAATTCAAATTGAGTTTGAATATGCTGACCGGAATTTCCTGAATGCAAATTTATACCTGGCACAGGAGATGAATTTTGGAAAAAAGGTAAAACTGAATATCGGGATTTTTAGAAATAGCGATGCCAAAAACTCTCAGATTAACCAGGTTTTGGATTCCAAACAAAAACAATTTTTAGCCAATCTTGGAGACAGCATACAGAAAGCATTTTATCCTGCAGCAACATTGGATACATTTGCCGCCGGAAAAATCTTATATCAGAAAATTTATATTAATCCCGGGGGAGGGCTTGATTCTTTTTATCAATATTCCACTGACCCCGCATTGGCTAAATATAATCTTGGCTTTTCTGAAGTAGGCCAGGGAAATGGAAATTATATTCCCGACCTGAACGGAGCTAATGGAAAAGTGTATCAATATATTGCACCTGTTAATGGAATCAAACAAGGGAGTTATGAGCCTGTGGTAATTTTAGTCACTCCGAAAAAACAACAGATAATCAATATCGGAATAGAATATGCAATAGATAAAAATACTTCGCTTAAGACTGAGCTGGCAATGAGCAATTATGACCCGAATACATTTTCAAGTTTAAATAAAGATGGCAACAAGGGATATGCAGCCAAATTTCAGATTAGCCGTATTACACTGTTAAACCCTGAAAGCAAGCTCAATCTGAATACGACGTTGGATTATGAATATGTCCAGTCAAATTTCAAACCCCTGGAAAGACTGCGTTCTGTTGAGTTTACCAGGGACTGGGGGCTTCCTCTCATTATGCCATCGGCAACTGAAAGTATTATAAAAGCATCTGCCGGTCTGAGTAATCAAAAAAATAATTCTCTGACCTATCGTTTTACAAATTATCACCGGAGCGACCGGTATAATGGTTTCCAGAATTCATTGATCCAGGTTTTAAACAGGAAAGGATGGTTTCTCAATAATCAACTGGTAGTTACAAATTTTAATGACGCCAATAACCGGGGTGTCTTTCTCCGTCCCTCCTTTGATATCAGTAAACAAATGAAAGCGATTGACAACTGGAGAGCCGGTGTTAGTTATTCAATGGAGAAAAATTCTACCCGGAATAAATTTTCAGATACGTTGACACCGTTGGCTTTTTCCTATAATACGTATTCTTTTTACCTGAAATCCGATGAAAGAAAGAAGAATCATTACAATGCAATCTTTACGACACGTACAGACTTTTATCCAATAAACAAAAACTTTATCCGGGGAGACAGGAGTTTTAATCTGAATCTTCAAACTGAATTTTTATCAAACCCCAAACGAAAATTGTTTCTCAACGCTACGTTCCGGAAATTAAAAGTGTTTGATACCACGCTGACCAATCAAAAAGAAGATCAGACAATCCTGGGCCGGGCAGAATACCTGATGAATGAATGGAAAGGAGCTTTGACCGGAAATGTATTGTATGAAGTGGGAGCCGGGCAGGAACAAAAGAGAGATTATGCATACCTGGAAGTGCCGGCAGGTACGGGCCAATATGCCTGGGTTGATTACAACAATGATGGGGTGCAACAGTTGAATGAATTTGAACTGGCGGCTTTCCCGGACCAGGCAAAATTTATAAGGCTTTTCACTCCAACCAACCAGTTTGTAAAAGCTAATTATATTACCCTGAATTATAGTTTTAATTTTAATCCTAAAATTCTTTTTTCTCATTCTGAAATGAACGGAATGAAAAAATTCATCTCAAGATTTAACCTGCTGACTTCGTTGCAGATCAGCAAAAAATTAATCTCAAAAGGAAATTTTGAATTTAACCCTTTTAAGTTTGGCATGACAGATACTGCGTTGATCGCTTCTGCCGGTGTTTGGGTGAATACAATTTCTTTCAATCGCTTTAGCAGTAAATGGGGCTTGGATCTGAGTAATATCCGGAATAACACCCGCTCATTGCTTACCTATGGATATGAGAGCAGTAAACGTAATGACTGGACCCTGCAATGGCGGTGGAATGTCAGTAAGTCGGTTTCATTTAATATAAACGGGAAAAAAGGACTGAATGCTTTAAATACTCCGCAGTTTAATAATCGCAACTATCAATTGAAGGTTTATAATATTCAACCGCAAATTGTTTATATAAGAGGAACAACCTTCCGGTTGGCAGCCGGGTATATTTTTGATAAACAAAAAAACCTGCCAATGTATGGCGGAGAAAAATTTATTTCCAATTCGGTGAACCTGGAAACAAAATATAATATCCTTCAAAATAGTTCCATCACCGGAAAATTCACATTTAACAGTATCCGCTATAATTATCCGGCAAACACGACAGTGAGTTATATTATGCTCAATGGATTATTACCGGGGAATAATTTCCTGTGGTCATTGAATTTTACGAAAAGACTGCTCAATAACCTGGAACTGAATTTTCAATACGATGGCCGGAAAGCAGGAACTTCACGAACCGTGCATATTGGAAGAGCATCAATAACAGCTTTATTTTAAAACCAGGAAAGAAAACTATTTCTTCCGGCCGGAAGAAATAGTTTTCAATTTACGGGTAAAGGAATACTTTAAGCTTCCTTTCCATGACAGTGTTTATATTTCTTACCGCTTCCACATGGGCAAGGGTCGTTTCTTCCAATCTTGGGGCCTACTTTTACCGGAGCTTGTTTTTCTGCAACAGCAGTACCGCCGCCTCCGGGTTCAAACTTATCTCTTTCATTGGCAGCATAGTCCTGGCCGGCTCGGTCAATTTCTTCTTTATTAGCCCGCATTTTTGAGTAATCGGTTTTTTCCTGTCTTCCTTCTTTCAGTTTGGCGTCTTCCTGCTGAATGGGGATGGAAGAATGACATAGAAATGAAACGATATCTTTATTTACATCAGCGTCCATGTTTTTGAACTGCTGAAAAGCTTCGACTTTATATATAACGAGAGGATCTTTTTGCTCCAGGTAAGCTGTCTGTACGGATTGTTTCAAATCATCCATTGCCCGCAGATGCTCTTTCCATTCATCGTCTATTACAATAAGAGTAATCGTTTTTTCCAATGCAGCTGCTAACTCTTCCCCATTTGTTTTTAGCGTTTTATCCAGGTTAGTCAAAACATTTAACCCTTTGATTCCATCAGTGAAAGGCACGACTACGTTTTCAATTTGTGCTCCCTGTGTCAGTCGAATGTTTTTGAAGACAGGAACTGCCTGTTTCTTCAATTGTTCTTTATGCTCGTTGTAATTGGAAGTAGCTTCATTATAGAGTTTATCTATCACCGTATTCAGGTCACCCCTCTTGAATTCTTCTTCGCCTATTTTAGTATCAAGTCCAAAGTTAACAATACATGCAAGTTTGAATCCTTCAAAATCTTCCTGTTCCCGGAAGCCGGTGATAAGACTTTCGGCAACTACAGAAAAGGCATTGTCAATATCCAGTGCAAGCCGGTCGCCAAACAAAGCATGGTTTCTTTTTGCATAAACCACATTTCTTTGCTTGTTCATTACATCATCATATTCCAGCAAACGTTTCCTTATTCCAAAGTTATTTTCTTCTACTTTCTTCTGTGCTCTCTGAATACTATTGCTGATCATGCTATGCTGGATAACGTCTCCTTCTTTATAACCAAGTTTATCCATCAAGCCTGCGATACGTTCACTGCCGAACATTCGCATGAGGTCATCTTCCAACGATACATAGAATTGTGAAGTACCGGGATCTCCCTGTCTACCGGCACGACCACGTAACTGCCTGTCCACACGACGGCTTTCATGTCTTTCTGTTCCAATGATCGCCAATCCTCCGGCTTCTTTCACTCCGGGGCCGAGTTTAATATCTGTTCCCCGTCCTGCCATGTTGGTAGCAATAGTAACAGCACCGGGTAATCCGGCTTCAGTTACTATTTGAGCTTCACGGGCATGTTGTTTTGCGTTGAGTACATTGTGTGGAATTTTTTTCTGCTGCAACATTCGGCTCAGCAATTCACTTACTTCTACAGATGTCGTTCCAACCAATGAAGGACGTCCGGCATCGCGGAGTTTTTCTATTTCATCAATGACGGCTTTATATTTCTCCCTTTTGGTCTTGTACACAAGATCATTATGGTCATTTCTCACCATGGGTAGATTAGTGGGAATACTCACCACATCCAGTTTGTAAATGCTCCACAATTCCCCTGCTTCCGTTTCGGCAGTACCGGTCATACCGGCCAGCTTGTGATACATGCGGAAATAATTCTGCAAAGTAATGGTGGCATAGGTTTGTGTGGCCGCTTCTATTTTTACGCTTTCTTTTGCCTCAAGTGCCTGGTGTAAACCATCGGAGTACCTTCTTCCCTCCAGAATACGACCGGTTTGTTCGTCAACAATTTTGATTGCTCCATCCATCACCACGTATTCTACATCTTTTTCAAATAAGGTATAGGCTTTAAGTAATTGCTGAACCGAATGAATCCTGTCTGCCTTTTGAGCGTAGTCGTTCAGAACGGCTTCCTTTTGTTTTAGTTTTTCCTCATGTGCCGAATCGTTTTTCTCAATTTCAGCAAGCCTTACCCCAATATCCGGCAGAATAAAAAAATCAGGATCTTCACCTGACTTTGTTATAGCCGCAATTCCTTTATCAGTTAGTTCAACTGAATTGTTTTTTTCATCAATCTGGAACAGCAATTCTTTATCTACGATATGCATATTACGTTGCTGATCCTGCAGGTAATAGTTTTCTGCTTTTTGCATTTTGACTTTAGCGCCGGGCTCACTTAGAAATTTGATCAGGGGGCCGTACTTAGGTAAACCCCTGTAGGCACGGAATAGATACAAACCGCCGCTTTTGGGATCATCATCACCTTCTGCAAAAAGTTTTTTAGCTTCATTCAGGCAGCTACGCACAATGCGTTCCTGGTCATTTACAAGCTGCTGTACCCTGGGTTTGTGAATGTGAAATTGCTGATCATCTGCCTTAGCTACCGGCCCGGAAATAATCAAAGGCGTTCTTGCATCGTCAATTAATACAGAGTCCACTTCATCCACCATGGCGAAATGATGTTTGCGTTGTACCATTTCTTCCGGCGAATGCACCATATTATCCCTGAGATAATCGAAGCCAAATTCATTATTGGTTCCGTAAGTTATGTCTGCGAGATAAGCTTTTCTTCTCTCTTCACTATTGGGCTGATGCTTGTCAATGCAATCAACAGTGACTCCAAGCCATTCAAAGATGGGGCCATTCCATTCCTGGTCACGCCTGGCCAAATAATCATTTACTGTTACCAGATGAACACCTTCACCAGCCAATGCATTCAGGTAAGATGGCAGAGTAGAAACTAATGTTTTACCTTCACCGGTTGCCATTTCAGCAATCTTACCCTGGTGCAAAACAATTCCGCCTATAAGTTGTACATCATAGTGCACCATATTCCAGGTAATTAAACCTCCGGCTGCAGTCCATGTATTTTTAAAAATTGATTTGTCATCATGTATTGAAACGTAATCTTTTTTGACACTGAGGTCCTTGTCCATTTCAGTTGCCGTAGATTCCAGTTCGGTATTCTCCTTAAATCGCCTTGCGGTTTCCTTTACAACAGCAAAAGCTTCCGGTAGAATTTCCAGCAAGATTTTTTCAATCTCTTTATCCCTGTCTTTTTTCAGGTTATCCACTTCCTGGTAAATAGCATCCTTGCCCAGCAGATCATTAAATGGAAGGTTTTCTGCTTCCTGGTTTTTGGAAGTTATTTGTGATTCGATAGCAGATAAATGCTCTTTAATACGACTGCGAAATTCCCGGGTTTTGTTTCGCAATTCGTCATTGGAAATTGATTGGAACGAATTGAAGAACCCATTAATTTTCTCAACATAATGGGAAATTTTTTTTACATCCTTTTCCGATTTATTACCACCGAAAATCTTTGCGAAAATACCAGCCATTGATAGTAGGAATTTTAATTATTGATGTTTTGCCCTTTTAGTCATACCGGTCATCTGGTCGTTGATGATTAAAGTATTTTGAACTTTATTGAAATGCTCATTCGACTTCATGACTAATTTGACTCATTAAGTTGTCAAAAAAGGTGCTACAATCACTTGTAAGCCAATTTGACAGGCAGCAAAGATAATTAATAGTAAGGAGAGGAAAACAAGGTAGATGGTACCGATTTTTTCACAATCCGGAGTATTTGTAAAACTATTGAAATTCAGATTTTAGAAACGGTAGAAGAACTATTACAATTATAGTTTCTTTAACGAACTTTGACATTGACTCAAGAATTAATATAAAACCCTTCATATGAGATCATACTGCATCATTTTCTTCATAGGTATTCTTTTCATTTCCTGTAATAGTAATGAGATTGGTAAAAGCAAGGATGTAGATCCGCAAAGTGTTTATTTCGACTATAAAGTATGGGGAGAAGAAGGCAGGGAAAATGTAACTGTTATGTTGCAATATCGTTTTGCAGGGCCCAACGGAACTACATTGGTGTTGGATGAGCCTGCAAAAGTAGAGCTGGATGGTAAAAGTATCCGGGTGGACAGTTCGAGACTGACTGGCGCCTATTATGAAGTTTCAGTGCCAGTTAAAGATTTTGTAGGGCGCCACACAATTGTTTTCACTGATTTGGATCAGAAGCAATACAAGGAGGAGTTTGAATTCAGGCCTATAAGCTTAAAAAATAATGTTCCTGAAAAAATGAAGAGGGGAAATTGGACATTCGATCTTGATGGATTGGATCCTCTGGATTATGTACGGATATTATTAACCGATACTTCATTTTCCAGTCCGGATATCAACCGGGTGGATACTATACGAAATGGCCGTATCCAGATTTCAAAAGAAGATCTGAAAAAGGTGGTAAATGGCCCGGTTTACCTTTCACTTAGTAAGGAAGAAGAAAAGCCTATAAAAAACAGTACCCGGGAAGGCGGTCACTTCTCTTTATCTTTTGGGATTAAAAGGGATTTTAACTTACAGGACTAGGCTTTTTGGCATCAAATTGTGGATTAAATTCTTTCCCTTAGGCTATGGAATTTAACCCTTCAAACCCTACCTTTGCCCGCCGAAAGTATATATCCGGAAATGGTGGATTCAAGATAATAGGAAACCTGCCATTTCAGAAACAAATAACCAGTAATTTATAGTGTACTATGCCCGGTCAGCTTAAGGAAGTCAGAAACAGGATCAGCTCAGTACAGAGCACACAGCAGATTACAAAAGCAATGAAAATGGTAAGTGCGGCGAAATTACGCCGTGCCCAGGATGCTATTATTCAAATGCGTCCTTATGCAAAAAAACTTCAGGAATTGCTGAGTAATATTGTTAGCAGTGGTGAAGGTGGAGGAGAAATGTCATTGGCAACTGAACGTCCTGTAGAAAAAGCATTGCTGATTGTTATCACGAGTGATCGTGGTTTGTGCGGCGCCTACAATGCTAACCTGATTAAACTGGCAAAAGCCGCTATTGCTGAAAAATATTCTGAGCAGCAAAAGAAAGGTCATGTCACCATCTGGAGTATTGGAAAAAAAGGATATGAACACTTTGTAAAAAATAAATTCAAGGCAGAAGCAACGTACAAAGATATTTTTCTGAATCTTAATTTTGAAAATGTTCAGGCATGTGCACAGGCTGCGATTCAGGCTTTTCGTGAAAAACAATTTGATGCCATAGAGATCATATATAGCGAGTTTAAGAATGCTGCAACACAAAGATTTGTTGTAGAACAATTCCTTCCGATTCCAAAGGCGGAGAATAAACAGGGCGCAAACAAAGCGGATTTTATTTTTGACCCTGCGAAAGAGCTGCTGGTTGCTGAATTGATGCCAAGAATTCTCAATACTCAATTATACAAAGCTGTTCTGGATTCTAATGCTTCCGAGCACGGAGCCCGGATGACAGCTATGGATAAGGCTACAGAAAATGCCAATGAAATGTTGAGGGCATTGAAGATATCCTATAACCGTGCCCGTCAGGCTGCCATCACTACGGAGCTGACTGAAATTGTAAGTGGCGCAGCAGCATTGCAGGGGTAGATTCTTATGCATTGAGAATTGATTTTTCGCACTTTCATTTTTTTAAAATCGTTTATTCCACCTTGTTAATAATTGTTTTTTAAACTTTAATATCACAATTGTACATTCGTTGCAATAGAAGAGATTAAAATTTAGTTATCGGTTACATAAATGAATTTTATTTAAACCATGGAAATTTCTGATCTGTTACCTCATATCGAAACACTTATTTTTGCCAGTGACAAACCATTAACTACAATGGAAATCCTGGAATTGGTGGATACAGTTGTTGATGAAAAAATCAATCCGGAACAGGTTGAAAAGACAATTGAAGCCATAGTTGAAAAGTATAATGGCAATATGGATGGTCATTGGGTGTACCCCTTTGAGGTGAAATTAATTGGAGGAGGCTGGCAATTTCTAACCCGGAAAGAATTTCATAAAACGGTAGCACAACTCAATGGCGATAAATTTTTAAAGCGGTTATCTGCGGCAGCACTGGAAACACTTGCCATCATTGCCTATAAACAACCTATTACGAAAGGTGAGATAGAGGCGATTCGGGGTGTAAATTGTGATTATACCGTTCAGCGATTGCTGGAGAAAGAATTGATTATTATCAGTGGTAGAAATGAGTCGGCCCCGGGACAGCCGCTTTTATATTCTACCTCCAAAAATTTTATGGATTATTTCGGGATCAATTCACCTGACGAGTTACCAAAACTTAAAGAAGTGAATCCTGACCAAATTATTGAACCTACAGTTTTAAAAAACACTCTTTTGGATGAGGGTAAAAAACCGGATGCGTCTTCCGAAGCGCAGTTGTCTGTAACAGAATCCGGAGAATTGATCAGCAATAAGGAAGAATTGCCCGGCGGGAGTGAATGATAAAGAAATGATTTTATAGTATCGTGCCACTTCGTTTTTAATGGAGTGGCACGGTTGTTTTGGTACGGTGGGGCACCTTTAATAACTTAGCAGGTTATGCCGGTACAATTATCAAATGATCAGTTAACCAGAGTGGCAAATGAATTTGGCACGCCAGTGTACATTTACCATGCAGAGAAAATACAGGAACAATACCAGAAATTAAAGACTGCTTTTCAAAAAAGCGATGCCAGGTTTTATTATGCGGCAAAAGCATTGACGAATATAAATGTCCTGCGATATATTCATTCATTGGGTGCAGGGGTAGATTGTAGTTCTATCAATGAAGTAAAACTTGCTTTATATTCGGGATTTCATCCCTCTGAAGTTTTATACACTGCCAATGGCATTGCTTTCAGTGAGATTGAAGAAGCCCAAAGCCTGGGAGTTAAAATTAATATTGACAGTTTGTCCAACCTGGAAAAATTCGGAAAGCGATTTGCTCACAGTTACCCGGTCGGCATACGGTTGAGACCGAATATCATGGCAGGCGGTAATTTAAAAATCTCAACAGGTCATGATAAAAGTAAATTTGGAATACCGGTCGGAAAAATTGATCAAATTGTTTCATTAAAGAATCAGTATAATCTATGTATAAGTAACCTGCATATTCATACCGGCAGCGATATAGATGATGCAGATGTTTTTATAAGGGGAATTGAAGTGTTATTTGAAATAATTCCTTCATTTGAGGAATTGCAATCGGTGGATCTTGGAGGCGGGTTTAAAGTTCCGTATAAAAAAGAGGATAAAGAACTAGATATATTCCGGCTGGGCGAAAAAGTATTTGCGATGTTTGAAAAATATGAGAAGGCCGGAGGTAGAAAATTGCAAATCTGGTTTGAACCGGGTAAATTTTTAGTGAGTCAATGCGGGTATTTCGTTACCACAGTAAATGTGCTGAAAGAAACTTCTGCTACTACTTTTGCCGGTGTAAATAGCGGCTTTAATCACCTGATTCGCCCTATGTTTTATGATGCTTATCACTATATAGAAAATATTTCCAATCCCGGCGGAGCGTTGAAAAAGTATTCTGTAGTGGGTAACATTTGTGAAACAGATACATTTGCCTGGGAACGGGAATTGAATGAGATTCGTGAAGGAGATTATCTTGTTTTTTTCAATGCCGGCGCTTATGGTTTTGAAATGTCTTCCAATTTTAATTCACGATTCAAGCCTGCAGAAGTAATGATCAAAGATGGCAATGCTTTTCTGATTCGTAAAAGAGATGAATTTGATGACCTGCTGGAAAAACAGGTAAAAGTGTTTTAAAAAAGAATAACTTTCATTATTACTTTTAATCTAATTTGAGTCATGAAAAAGTATTTGATAGTATTCAGCATCATGTTGTCTTGTGAAGCTTTGTTTTCACAGGATATGACTAAGTTTCATTTATATCAACCGGCGGAAAATGCGGAAATGTCCATTACAAAAGCAATTGGTGAAGCCAATCGCCAGGGAAAAAATGTATTTATTCAAATTGGAGGAAACTGGTGTATCTGGTGCGCCCGGTTCAACGATTATATTACAAAAGATTTATCCATTGATTCAATGGTAAAAAGCAGTTTTGTCATATATCATATGAATTACAGTAAGGAAAATTATAACGCTAAATTGCTGGCAAAATATGGATACCCTCAACGCTTCGGATTCCCTGTTTTCCTGATCCTGGATAAAAATGGAAACTTGCTACACACTCAAAACTCTGCTTATTTGGAAGATGGAGGAAAGAGTTATAATCGGGAAAAAGTCATTGGTTTTTTTAATGACTGGACTCCGAAAGCATTGGATCCAAATCAATATAAAGAGCAAAAATGAGCCTTGAGGAAACTGCATTTGTCAGATTGATGAAACATCCTGTTAAATACAGGTGGTTTTTGTTTTCTAAACTGCCGAGTGCATATTTTTCGGGTGTAAAGGTGAAACATATTGATGAAAAGAAATGTATTACTGTTGTGCCCTATAAATGGTTTTCAAAAAATCCTTTTCATTCTACTTATTTTGCATGTCTGAGTATGGCCGCAGAAATGAGTACCGGAGCTTTATCCATGTTGCATTTATATAAAAGAAATCCGCCGATTTCCATGTTGGTTATAAAAATTGAATCGGAGTTTTTTAAAAAGGCAAAAGGAATAACCACGTTTACTTGCGAAAGCGGTGAAGAAATCCGGCTCATAATTGAGAAAGCAATTGAAACAGGTATTGCTCAAACTATAAAGGTGAGTTCCATTGGCCGAAATGAAGAAGGAGAGAAAGTCGCAGAATTTTTTATTACCTGGTCTTTCAAAGCGAAAACAAAAAATATTGATCAAAAATAAATTGAGCGTAATATGAAGATTGCTTTTCATGGTGCAGCCCGGACGGTAACCGGATCCAAACACCTGATCACCTTAAAAAACGGGAAAAAAATATTATTGGACTGTGGCATGTTCCAGGGTCTTGGAAAAGATACAGACATGTTGAACCGTGAATTCGGATTTGACTCTTCTTCTATTGATGTAATGATTCTATCTCATGCTCACATTGACCACTCAGGGCTTATTCCCAAATTAGTCAGCGAAGGTTTTGCCGGTAAAATATTTTGTACGCCGGCTACAAGGGATCTTACCGAAGTATTGCTTCAGGATTCAGCAGAAATCCAGATGGATGATATCAAGTACACCAATAAGCGCCGGACTATGGATGGACTTTCATTGTTACGACCATTGTATACTATGGAGGATGCTAAAAAAAGTATTGGACATCTTTCACCGGTCGAATACCATGTTTGGTTTGATGTAACGGATGGAGTACAGGCAATGTTTACAGATGCAGGACATATTATCGGAAGCACTTGTGTAAATATTAAAATTAATGAGAATGGCAAAGAGACTCGTCTGACTTTCAGTGGCGATGTTGGCAGGTACCGGGATGTTATTTTAAGATCACCCGAGGATTTTCCACAGGCAGATTATATTATCATGGAATCCACTTATGGCAACAGTTTGCATGATCAGGCTACTACCACTCCGGATCTTTTATTGCAATGGATTGAAAAGGCCTGTGTGCAAAAAAAGGGGAAACTCATCATGCCGGCATTTAGTGTTGGAAGAACTCAGGAGATATTATACGATCTCAACCAACTGGATCTGGAAAACCGTCTTCCTGCACTGAATTATTTCGTGGATAGCCCGTTAAGTGTATCAGCAACCGAAGTGGTTAAAAGATATCCGCAATACTTTAATAAAAGAATACAGAAAGTAATTCAAATGGATAATGATCCTTTCTCCTTTCAGGGACTGAAGTATATAAAAAGCGTAGATCAGTCAAAAATGCTGAATTTTCAAAACGGCCCAATGGTAATCATTTCAGCCAGTGGAATGGCAGATGCCGGCAGAGTCAAGCATCATATCAGCAATAACATTGAAAACAGCAAAAACACAATCCTGCTGACAGGGTATTGTGAACCTCATTCTTTGGGAGGCAGATTACTGGCCGGTGATAAAGAAGTTAACATATTTGGAGTTGCTCATGAAGTAAATGCTGAAATAGGTGCTATTCGCAGTATGAGTGCACACGGGGATTATGAAGATTTAAGCCAATGGTTAGCCTGCCAGGACAAAAAGCAAATCCGCCAACTCTTTATAGTTCATGGCGAATATGATGTGCAAAAGGATTTTCAGCAGCGGCTCATAAAAAAAGGATTTTCAAATGTTCAGATCCCCGAATTGCATTATGAGATAGGGCTGGCCTAACAGGGCTTTACTTTGTTTTTCACAAACTCTTAATAACTCAAACAATAAAAATAGCGTTTAATTATCAGTGGGATCTTAGAAAATCAATTATGCAATTTTGGGGATTGATAGGGTAGGAGATAAATAGCATTCTTAAATTTTAGAAAAATAGTTCGCAAAAATATATTTGGATTTGGACGGCTATGAAAAACAAAAACCCCGGTGTCAATAGCCGGGGTTTCTTTGTATTTGTGAAAATTTATCCCGTATTCTTTATTTACGATTTTATAAATTTTAAAGTTACCGGTGTATTAGAGTCAACTGATACATGAACGAAATAAACGCCCTGTGCATAGGAGCTTACATTCACCTGTTTTGTTATTGTAAACTGATCTCTGGAGAATTCTTCCTGATAAACAAGATTGCCAACAGAGTTGTAAATTTTAATGAAACCAAAGCTCTTCTGATTAGCCCCTATGATTTCAATATTGATTAAATCACTTGCCGGGTTAGGATATAATTTTGCGGATGCTTCAACTGCATTCCGGTTGGGTGAGTTTTCTACAGTAACCTGTATCGTGTCTTTTCCTTTCATACCGTTACTGGCTGTAACTGTCAGCACAAATTGATAAATGCCGGCCACCAGGTTTTGAACAGAGGTCTGTGCATTTGTTGAAGATGTAATCGTTGATGCTTGTGGCCCGGATATCTGTGCCCATGAATAGGAGGTTATGCTTCCGGTAGTGATGCTGCCACTACCGGTTAATGAAACGCTATTAACAGGTAATACAATAGTCAAATCCTTTCCTGCATTTGCAACAGGAACAGCAGGAGGTAAAGCCGCATTTACTGTTACGCTGATAAGGTCAGTTGCTGTAGCTCCTGAATTATCTGTAACGGTTAGTTGGAATACATACACACCTTGTATGAGATTGTTTACTGAGGTTTGCTTTTGGGCTGGTGAAACTATTGAATACTGTGAAGGTCCTGCAATCCGGGTCCATAAGTATGAGCTGATCGTTCCATCCGGATCACTTCCATTTCCTGAAAGCGTAATGCTGTTTACCGGCAGTGTAATAGTTTGATCGGGTCCTGCATTTGCAGAAGGAGATTTATTCGGGGCCGGGTTTACGGTTACAGATACTATTGCAGTAGCTGTACTTCCACGATTATCCGTGACTCTTAATTGGAACTGGTAAGTACCCTGTACCAGGTTGTTTACTACGGTTTGCGCCTGTGATGGAGAAACGATATTAAACTGTACCGGTCCGGAAATTTTTGTCCATTGATAGGAAACAATAGACCCATCCGGATCATTGCCACTACCGGAAAGAGTGATAGTATTTGTAGGCAGTGTTATGTTCTGATTTGCACCTGCATTAGCTGATGGTGTTTGATTGGGTGCCGGATTTACAGTTACATTTACCGTTGAGGTTGCAGTGGCACCGAGGTTATCAGTTACTTTTAACTGGAATTGATAAACTCCCTGTGCCAGGTTATTAATCACTGTTTGTGCTTGTGAAGGAGAAACTATATAAAACTGATCAGGGCCGGAAATTTTTGTCCATTGATAAAAAATAATGCTTCCATCAGGATCGGAACCACTTCCGGAAAGCGTAACGCTTTTAGTGGGTAATGTGATATTTTGATTAGTACCTGCATTTGCGGTTGGTAATTGATTGGGTGCAGCATTTACAGTTACATTTACCGTTGAGGTTGCAGTGGCACCGAGATTATCAGTCACTCTTAATTGGAACTGGTAAGTACCCTGTACCAGGTTGTTTACAACAGTTTGCGCCTGTGATGGAGAAACGATATTAAACTGTGCCGGACCGGAAATCTTTGTCCACAGATAAGAAGCAATTGAACCATCCGAATCATTACCACTCCCGGTAAGAGTGATGCTATTTGCTGGCAGTGTGATATTTTGGTTGGAACCAGCATTAGCAGTAGGCGATTGATTAGGTACAGGATTTACAGTTACCGTGACTGTATCTTTACCTGTCGCACCCTGATTATCCGTTACTGTCAATTCAAATTGATAAGTGCCCAGTACTAAGTTGTTGATAGTGGTATTAGCTTGTAAAGGTGAAACAATATTAAATTGGGCTGGCCCTGAAATATTTACCCACTCATAAGAAACTATATTCCCATCAGGATCCCAACCACTTCCTGAAATTGTCACAGAACTATTGGGAAGATTAATGGAATGATCAGCGCCGGCATTTGCAGAAGGACTTTGATTAGGAGCCGGGTTTACTGTAATGGTAACAAATGCAGTACCTGTAGTACCGGAATTATCTGTTACGGTTAATTGAAATTGATAGTTGCCCTGTACCAGGCCGGTAATGTCAGTTTGGGATTGATCCGGTGATACAATATTAAAAGAATCAGGCCCGGAAATTTTGCTCCATTGATAAGATTCAATAGTGCCATCAGGATCATTTCCACTACCGATTAAAGTAACCGAGTTTAATGGTAATGTAATGTTCTGGTCAGTACCTGCATCGGCAATAGGTGATTGATTTTGAGCCGGACTAACAATTATACTAACAATGTCAATTCCTGTAGCTCCCTGGTCGTCAGTTACTGTTAGTTGGAATTGATAAGTACCTTCTATCAGATTGTCCACAAGGGTTTGGTCTTGTGAAGGCGAAATGATATTAAATGAATCAGGGCCGGAAATCTTTGTCCAGGAATACGAAACTATAGTACCATCTCCATCAGTCCCACTTCCTGTGAGAGATATGCTGTTTGTCGGTAAAGTGATGTTTTGATTAATGCCGGCATCTGCAACCGGAAGCTGATTTGAGCTTGAACTGACAGTAATAATGATAATATCAATTCCTGTTGCCCCAGAATTATCAGTTACTATTAACTGAAATTGGTAAATGCCTTCTAACAAATTTTCAATAACAGTTTGATCCTGTGAAGGAGAAACAATGTTAAAGGAATCGGGTCCGGAAATTTTAGTCCATTGATAAGAGATTATAGACCCGTCAGGATCATTTCCACTGCCGGAAACGGTAACACTATCAATCGGCAACGTGATATTAAGATTAGTCCCAGCATCAGCTGTTGGTGGAATGTTAGCCGGATTTACAGTAATTTGTAAAGTATCTCTTCCATATGCACCATCATTATCCCGTACTCTTAACTCATAGCTGTAAACTCCGATACTAAGACCGGTAACAGTTGTGGTTGCTGAGTAATTATTTGTGATGTTCCCTGAGTTAGGTCCGGAAATTTTTCTCCATCTGTAAGAAGTGATATTGCCATCAGGGTCATTTCCGATTCCAGAAAGAGTAACACTATTTGTGGGTAATGTTATATTTTGGTCGAGGCCGGCGATTGCAGTAGGGGGTTGGTTAGGGGAAGAGCTGATAGTAACGGTTACTATTGAGGTTCCAGTAGCTCCCAGGTTGTCAGTAACTGTCAGCTGGAATTGATAAGTTCCCTGCACCAAATTGTTTATAGTGGTTTGTGCTTGAGAGGGTGAAACGATATTAAACTGTGCCGGCCCTGAGATTTTTGTCCATGAATATGATTCAATAGTTCCGTCAGGATCTGAAGCACTTCCGAGTAAAGAAACACTATTATTGGGTAGTACAAGGTTTTGATTTGGACCTGCATTAGCAGTTGGAGGCTGGTTTACAGGGTTTACAATAATCCGGACAGTGTCAATCCCGGTAGCACCCATATTATCTGTTACAGTTAATAAGAATTGATAAGTACCCTGTATCAAATTATTAATTACTGTTTGTGCTTGTGAAGGTGAAACGATATTAAATTGTGCCGGTCCTGAGATTTTTGTCCATTGATAAGAAGCAATGCTTCCATCTGGGTCGCTTCCATTACCTGTTATAGTAAGACTGTTTGTGGGTAATGATAAATTCTGATCAGCACCTGCATTGGCAACGGGCGACTGATTTGCAGCAGGGTTTACTGTAATTGTTACAGTCGCAGTTGCAGATGCCCCGAGATTATCGGTAACTTTTAATTGAAACTGATAAACGCCTTGAGCCAGGTTATTTACTACAGTTTGTGACTGAGTTGGTGAAATAATATTGAATTGACCGGGGCCTGAAATTTTTGTCCATTGATAAGAAGCAATACTTCCATCCGGATCACTTCCACTTCCAAGCAGGGTAATACTATTTACGGGTAATGTAATATTTTGATTTGCTCCAACATTTACGATTGGAGGTTGATTGGCAGCAGGATTTACAGTTACAGTTACTGTTGAAGTTGCTGTTGCGCCGAGATTGTCGGTAACTTTTAATTGAAATTGATAAACGCCCAGCTCCAGGTTATTGATTACGGTTTGCGATTGTGATGGAGAAACAATTGTAAATTGAGAAGGGCCGGAAATTTTTGACCATTGATAGGAAGCAATATTCCCATCCGGATCACTTCCACTCCCGATAAGAGTGACTGTATTGATAGGCAAACTAATATTCTGGTTAGAGCCGGCATTGGCTGTTGGAGATTGATTGGGAGCCGGGTTCACAGTTACCGTAACAGTAGAAGTTGCGGTTGCACCCGAATTGTCGGTTACTTTTAACTGGAATTGGTAAACACCTTGTACCAGGCTGTTGATAACCGTTTGTGCCTGGGAAGAAGAGACGATATTGAATTGTGAAGGACCTGAAATTTTTGTCCACTGATAAGAACTAATACTTCCATCCGGATCACTACCGCTGCCTATAAGCGTGACACTGTTAATAGGTAAAGTGATATTTTGGTTTGACCCGGCATTGGCTGTAGGAGCCTGATTTGAAGCAGCATTCACGGTAACTGTTACAACATCCGTTCCGGTAGCACCCAAATTGTCGGTAACTTTCAGTTGAAATTGGTAAACACCCTGCACCAGGTTGTTGATCACTGTTTGTGCTTGTGTCGGAGAAACTATTGTGAACTGAGAAGGTCCGGAAATTTTAGTCCATTGATAAGAAGCAATGCTTCCATCAGGATCAGAGCCGCTGCCAGCGAGTGTAACAGAACTATTAGGCAAAAAAAAATTCTGGTCAGGACCAGCGTTGGCTACGGGGGACTGGTTTGAGATTTCTCCGGAAACATATATGAGGACTATAGAGGAATAAGGTTCCAGTGTAACGGATCCTGTGTAGGTTTTTGAATCAATTCCCATATATGTGGCTCCGAGATTGATTGTTTTCGAGGATGAAGTTGCGTTGTATTCAAATCTCAGGTCATTTACATTGCTGATTGTTTTGGGAGATGCTTTGGAATTGCCATCCTGGCCGCTATAAGATTGCCATCCTGCCAATGTATTATCCGTTCCCGGTATTGACAAAGTAGCTGGTTCGTTTATTGGCCTGGCATAGTAGTTATTATTTGCCACACCGAGACTAAGCACATCATTTTTGATTGAAGAAAAACCTAAAGTTCTTTGGTTAGAAGTTCTGGAAACGAAAATATTGCCTTTTAGGTCTATATTTCTAATAGGATCTGATTCAGAAATGTAGTCGTGGTAAAAGTGAATTTGTCCATAGTTATTATTGTAACTGGTATTATCATAAATATTAATTTCATGAGAATTATGAATATAAATTCCCCTGGTTGAACCATTAGCTACAGTATTACCGGTAATTGTAAGATTATAGGTGCCATCATCTGTATATATGCCCTCTGCATAGTTTGAACCATTATTGGTGCCATAAGGATTACCAATGCCATCTAAAACAATATTTTGAGAAACAACACTACCCGAATTATCGGTGCCATAGGTATATATTCCGGCTCCGTCATCTTTTGTCATGCAAAAATTATGAATAAAATTTCTACTGAAGTTGATATTCTTTCCGGCAAACCATGCTGCTGTATAGCCTATGGAATCCAGTTCATTGTTTGAAAAAGTACTATTGTCGCCTATCTTTAACACACCAACATATTGTTGATCTCCGTTTTGCCCCATACCCGCAACTACTCCAATATTCTTAATCAAATTATTTGTAATGGTACAATTGGTTGCACGTTTTTGGATTATTCCATTATTATTGATATTACTGATTGTAGAATTTGTAATTGTTATATTTCTTGTTCTATTCTCCACAAGTCCGGCATCTGTCATTACAATTCCATCTTGTCCTGAGTTAGAAATAATGCAATTATCTATCGTAATATATTGCGTTATGTTAAGGAAAATAGAGATTTTGTTGGAACCTGTAAATGTCAGATTCTTGAATGTGATATAACTCTGATTAGAGAGATCGACAAGTATATCTGCAGTTGCAATCTGAACTCCGGATGGTGTACCTGAACTATAGATTCCTAATTTTCTTGTTGAGGTATTATAATACCATTCGCCCTGCCGTGTGCAGGCATTTCTATGATTTTGAAAAAAGAAACCCCAATCAGTTTGAACATCATAATACGGGTCACTATTAGAGAAATAAACAGTAGATCCTGAATTGGAAGATATGTTATCGACATCGGTTATCCAGTGATTACGCCTTGTTACTATCTGGCCCCCTGAAAAATCTTTAGCACCGGACAAGCCACTGCTTGTGATTGATGAATTTCCAGAGTGTGAATCGGTATTTAGATAACCCTGGTTTGGTTCGGTAATCTTTGGCCATCTTCCTATAGGTTGAAATGAACCATTTATGGTTACCATATTCAGCATGGCAGATGAAGATGAAATTTCGTTTGTGGATTCCCATAAATTAGATCCAATGTTTGTCCACGATGTCACAGGGGTAAAACCGGAAATGACAGGTTTAGCTCCTGTTCCATAAGATGCAATAACAATAGGGTTGCCTGAAGAGCCCGATCTGTTTAAGATTATATTGCCATAAAATGTATCACCGCATTTAAATAAAACTGAATCTCCGGGTCTCAAACTTGAAAAAAATGAATTCAGTTTGCTGATAGACTGCCAGGGTGTAGATGGGTTTTGTGCTTGTGAGCTCGAGTAGGAATCACTACCACCTGATGATGAGAAATAGTAATTCGTGGCATAAATTGAATTCACAAATAAACTAAGCCAGGCAGATAATAAAAAGGTTAGCGGTTTTTTCATAGCAAATTTTTAGCAGGTCGGATTTTTATAAATAATAGGGCGTGAAAGGTATTTTAAGATATAAGAATGACAAGTCACAACGAAGTGAAATCTTTTCACATAATCAAGCGTTTTTTCCACAGGAAAACTACGAGGGATCAGCTTTGAAAGTGATACCACTTCTTTGTTGTTGGTTATATAAATCAAATACTTTTTTATTGGTAATTCCAGGAGCCAAATAGTAAAGTGAAAAAGGTTTTTGAAATTCGGATTTGAAATCGATTGTTGATAAGTTGAATAATATACTTCTATATCCGGATTTAATTTCGGATTGAAATTCAAAGCAATGAATGGGAGAGTGGGATGAAATGAATTTGTTTCAATTAATAACTTTTCCGGAGAAGACGGTTTTAGAAAAGGGATACAAAACCAATAAGGGTAAAAAACAGTTTTCAACGGGCTCAATTTGGTTTATAAAAAGGATATTGACATTTTTTCAACACTTGCACTCATCACATTTTCAGGCTAATCTTAATTCCAAAAACAATGCCAATATGAGTGTTGTATAGCTGTCAGATTTCCCCAAAGAATTACCAATTGAAACAAACATTTTATCTCTTTTAACAATCGTATTTCTTCATCGTATTTTTTCGATTCAATGAATTCCTGAATGAGTTAAAAGAACGAATGATGAAGTTTATTCACCAGCACATCTCTTTTCTGTAATTAAGAATACGGTAGTAAAATTTTTTGTATCGTAGTTTTACGATACGGGTTGAACTAAAAAAAAGCTTTGAAAAAACTATTTCTGATTTGAATTAAAATTCTTGAAGTCTTTGAAACAATAAAATGGCTACCTGGAGTTGTTCAATAACAAAAGTTGAAATGAGAGAATGAAAAAAAACAGAAATATATACTATTGTCAGTAAAATTACTATCTTGTGTAAAATTTCAGTGTTTACTTGTAAAATAATATTTATGCAATACTGATTTTTTTTATCTTCCAAAATCCTTAATAAAGACTGAATTCTTGCTAAATCCTCCTAGAAACACCATTTTAAAAATGGGATCTGAAATTGATTCAAGTTTTTTTATTTTAAATTGTAATGAATGAATATTCATAAAAGTTCTATAGGGCTAATAGCCATAGTAATTTCAGTGTTGTTGGTAAGCTGTGTAAATACCAGACAGGCAATTTATTTTAATGGGCTAAAAGATGGAACCATCGCTGCTAAAGCTCAGCCACCGGAATCTGTCATTCAAAAAAATGATTTGTTGAATATTTCTGTAAGTAGTTTAAATCCGGAGGCATCTGCAGTGTTTAATACTCCGAATGTCTATACTTATAATATGAATGGCGCTAATGCAAATATGATTCAGGGGTATTTGGTAAACAGTGAAGGAGTAATTCAATTTCCGATATTAGGAAACTTAAAAGCTGCCGGCCAAACGAAAGAACAGCTGAAAGAAATGATAACTAAAAAGTTGGTAGATCAAAAACTTCTTACAGATCCAATTGTAACAGTCCGATTCCTGAATTTCAGAGTTACTGTTTTAGGTGAGGTAAACCATCCCGGAGTATTATCGGTTCCAAATGAAAAAATATCACTTTTAGAAGCTTTAGGATTGGCTGGTGATCTTACTATTTATGCCAAGAGGGATAATGTTCTTGTAATTCGTGAGGATGACAACGGTGACAAGGAAATCAAAAGAGTTGACTTAAATACAACTGAGCTATTATCATCACCTTATTATTATCTGAGATCTAATGACATAGTTTATGTGGAGCCTAATAAGTCGAAGGTTGCCAGTGCCGGCAGAGGCCAACAATGGATACCGGCTGTTTTAAGTGGATTATCACTGGTCGCAATTGTTGTAGATCGGATGGTTAGATAATTTATAATTAAGAAATTCGTCTATGCAGGGAAATCAGAATATAGGAGAAAACAATATAATACGTCAGGTATGGCTTAAGTATTTTCCATACTGGCCTTTATTTATCTTGCTTCTTTCGATAGCTATAGCAGGGGCATGGTTTTATCTTAAATATCAGACACCTTTATATGTTACCAAAGCATCGCTGTTGATAAAAGATCAGAATAAAGGCGAGGATGAGGCCAGGATAGCGGAAGCATTAAACCAACTTTCCTCCAAAAAAATTGTAGAAAATGAAATGGAAGTTCTTAAGTCAAAGGATCTGATGGGTAAAGTTGTCAGAAAGCTTGACTTATATGCACCCGTATTTGAAATGGGTCGCTTTAGAGATAAAGCAATGTATTCAAATTCTCCCGTTAAAATTGAAGCCCGGTATCCGGATTCTATTAAAGTTGCTAAAAAGGTTTTATTCTCATTTGATTCTACTGCTAAAAAGGTCAGTATAGGTAATGTTAATTACCCAGTAGGTGAGTGGGTTAATACTTCATATGGGGAATTAAAGTTTACCCCTCAACAATCAAGTCAGCAATCGACCGGTTCTTTTTATTTTTCTTTATTTAAGCCAGACTATGTTGCTGCCGGATTAGTCAGCAGTGTCAGCCTGATTCCTGCAAGCAAACAATCTTCTGTTATTGATATTCAGTTAGGAGATGAGGTGCCCAAACGATCTGAAGACATACTTAATGAATTAATGAAGCTTTATGGGGAAGCTACGATTAGTGAAAAAAATAAATTAGCATCAAATACATTGACCTGGTTGGATGAAAGGCTTGCTGTTGTGGGTCATGAGTTGGATTCGATTGAAAAGAAAATGCAACAATATAAAGCAAGTACGAATGCTATTGACATCAGTTCACAGAGCACACTGTATTTGCAGAATGTAAGTGAAAATGACCAAAGACTTGGAAATGTTAATACGCAGCTCTCTGTCTTAGATCAGGTTGAAAAATATGTGGAAGACAAAAATAATTCAGGCAGCGTTACGCCATCCACACTTGGAATTAACGATCCTATGTTGAGTCAAATGTTGACCGGATTATATGAAAATCAAATGCAGTATGAAAAGCTGAAGAGAACAATCCCCGAAAATAACCCGATTCTGCTTTCATTAAAAGATCAAATAGATAAGAGCAAGCCTGGTATTATCGAGAATATTAAAAGCCAGAAACAGAATCTTGAGGCCAATAAATCAAGTTTATCTTCAATCAACAAGCGGTACTCGTCCGCTCTTCAGAGTATTCCTAAGAAGGAAAGAGACTTAATCGAAATCAGCCGCCAACAGGTTATAAAAAGTGAGAGCTATAATTACCTCTTGCAAAAAAGAGATGAGACCCAGTTAGCATTGGTTTCCTCCATTGGCGATAGTAAGGTTATTGATAAGGCACATTCTTCGATAGGACCTGTTAGTCCTAAGACGAACTTGATTTATCTCGCTGCTGCATTTCTGGCACTTGCTTTAACGATAGGTTTAGTTTGGCTTTATGAGAGTTTTAAAAGTACAATTCTATACAGGCAGGAAATTGAGTCTTATACCTCCATCCCGGTAATTGGGGAGATTATGTATCAAAAAACCAAGGATCCTTTGGTAATTGGAAGTGGAAAAAGGACATTTATTGCCGAGCAATTCCGGAATCTAAGAACTACGCTTCCTTATATAGGCCTAAGTGGTGGTAGAAAAAAGATCCAGGTTACATCATCAACATCCGGAGAAGGTAAAAGTTTTATTGCTGCAAATCTTGCTATTGGCCTTGCAATGACCGGTAAAAAAGTGGTTGCTGTAGAATTTGATTTAAGCAATCCAACACTTTGTGATAAATTAAAAGTGACGGGTGTTGAAAAGGGGCTTGCAGATTATCTGACAGGTCAGGCAGATCAGGAAGATATCATACAAAAAGCAGAGGTTCAGGAAAACCTGTCTGTTATTTCTGCTGGTTGGCTTCCGGAAAATCCCTCAGAACTAATACTAAGTGAAAAAGTACCCGAGTTAATGAAATATCTTTCTGATAAATTCGATTATATTATAATAGATACAGCACCAGTGGGTCTTTTATCAGATGCTTATGTTCTTTCAGCTTATTGTGATGCAACTTTATATGTAGTTAGACATAAACATACCCGTAAGGCATCAATTCAGCGATTGGATAATAATAATAAGATAAACGAGTTAAAGAATATGGCAATAGTTTTTAACGGGGTGCAGTCAAGAGGATTCGGGAAGAACGGATATGGGTATGGATATGGGTATGGATATGTTTATCGGGAGGGTAAAAAGAAAAAGAAATTGTTAGGAAAGACTGGTATTCTTTGATTGAAGAGTACTCTTTTGGAATTATAAAATGTGTGAGTGGTGATGTGCAATTTGTTGATAATTATTTTTAGAAAAATGCGTTAGATCGGTACCTTTATGTAACTGATATCGGCGTAGCCATTTCTGTGTAAAGACCATTTGACGTAAAAAATATTCCAAGTCTTGAACAACCGGTGAGTATTCACCTCATGATCTTTGGAACACTAATCGTTAAACCTGGTTTTTATGAGTGAGAAAACAAAATGGTATGCTGTTTATACCCGGCCCAGATGGGAAAAGAAAGTGGCCGAGGTGTTGACACACAAGAAGATTGAATGCTATTGTCCCATCAACAAAGTTATAAGGCAATGGAGCGATCGCAGGAAGATTGTTCACGAGCCTTTATTCACTTCTTATGTTTTTGTAAGAGTGCCTGAAACAGAATTTTGCAGATTGAAGCAAATTCATGGTATTATCAACCTGGTGCATTGGTTGGGAAAGCCGGCTGTTATACGTGATGTTGAAATTGATATTATTAAGCGGTTTCTAAACGAACACGTAAACATTAAATTAGAAAAGACTCCCATAAACGTAAATGATAAAGTGAAAATTCTGGGTGGACCTCTTATGGAAATGGAAGGTCAGGTATTATCAATAAAGAATAAAACTATAAAAGTAGCTCTTCCTTCTTTAGGGTATTTGATGTATGCAGAGATTGAGGCATCAAATGTTGAAATTACAGAACGTTCCGGAGCTACTGAAATAGAGATGCATTACCCTTTACATGCAGCTAAATAGTAAAATTTTTATTGCAGGATATCGGGGCATGGTTGGTTCTGCAATTAGCCGTCTTCTTAGAAAGCAAGGTTATAGTTCCTTATTAGAAAGAACATCTGCTGAGTTGGATCTTAGAAATCAACAACACACGGAACGATTCTTTAATGAAAACAAACCGGACTATGTTTTTTTAGCTGCAGCAAAAGTGGGCGGGATTTTGGCTAATAAAAACTTTCCTGCTGATTTTTTGTATGATAACATTATGATTGAGAGTAATGTTATCAGTGCAGCTTATAAATATTCGGTTAAGAAATTGCTTTTTCTGGGTAGCTCATGTATCTATCCAAAATTTGCTAAACAACCCATTAAAGAAGAATATTTGTTGACTGGCGAACTAGAGCCAACCAATGATGCCTATGCTATCGCAAAGATAGCAGGCATAAAATTATGTCAAGCCTATTATGATCAGTTCGGCAAAAATTTTATTTCTGTGATGCCGACAAATCTTTATGGAATAGGAGACAATTATCATCCTGAACATTCACATGTTTTGCCTGCATTGATTAGAAAAGTTCATGAAGCTAAGATTAATAATAATAAGTCAGTAATTATTTGGGGAACAGGTAAGCCGCTAAGAGAATTTTTGTTTGCAGATGACCTTGCGGACGCCTGTTTATTTCTCATGAAAAATTATAATGAAAGAGAAATCATTAATATTGGTTCTGGTCAGGAATATTCTATTACTGATTTAGCAGAAATCGTAAAAAGTATTGTTGGATTTAAGGGAGAAATTATTTACGATCTTACAAAACCTGACGGAACGCCTCGTAAATTATTAGACAGTTCACGGTTAAATGGATTGGGATGGAACCCTTCTACTGAATTAAAGGAGGGGATTAAATTAGCCTATGCTGATTTTTTGAAAAACGTGAAATTATAGGTTTAATTTAAAGCTCTGCAGTTACAACATTTTACCTAAAATTTATTATGAAGACAGCATTAATTACTGGAATAACCGGACAAGACGGTGCTTATCTTGCAGAGTTTTTATTAGCAAAAGGATATATTGTACATGGAGTTAAAAGACGTTCTTCTTTAATCAATACAGGGCGCATTGACCATCTATATCAGGATCCTCATGAAAAGAATGTCCGGTTTACTTTACATTATGGCGATATGACTGATAGCAGTAACCTGATTAGAATCGTACAGGAAACCCGGCCTGACGAAATTTACAACATTGCTGCGATGAGTCATGTAAAAGTTAGCTTTGATACTCCTGAATATACAGCTAATGCTGATGGAATCGGCACCTTACGTTTATTGGAGGCTATCAGAATTTTAGGATTGGAAAATAAGGTAAAATTCTATCAGGCTTCAACTTCTGAACTATATGGATTGGTACAGGAAGTTCCACAAAAAGAAACTACTCCGTTTTATCCCCGTAGTCCTTACGGCGTAGCGAAATTATATGCATATTGGATTACTGTAAATTACCGGGAAGCATATGGGATGTTTGCATGTAATGGAATTTTATTTAATCACGAAAGTCCATTACGAGGTGAAACATTTGTCACCAGGAAAATAACCCGGGCTGTTGCTAAGATTGCTGTAGGATTGCAGGATAAATTATACATCGGTAATTTAAATGCTCAACGGGATTGGGGGCATGCCAAAGATTATATTGAAGCAATGTGGCTTATGCTGCAACAAGACAAAGCTGAGGATTTTGTCATTGCTACTGGGATTACAACCACGGTAAGGCAATTTGTAAAGATGGCATTTGCCGAAGCCGGTATTGAACTTGCTTTTGCCAATGAAGGTAAAGATGAGGTGGGTACAGTAATAGCTTGTAATAACCCGCAATACCAATTACCTCTGGGAAAAGTAATTGTAGCTGTTGACCCTGATTATTTTAGACCTACGGAGGTTGACCTGTTGATTGGTGATGCAAGTAAAGCAAAAGCTAAATTAGGATGGCAGCCCAAATATGATTTAGCGTCTTTGGTGAAAGAAATGGTAGCAAGTGATTTGCAAAATATTAGTTCAAACCGGGATCATCAAATTTGAGATTCCCTTTTCTCCTTTTAAAAATCTTTATTCCTTAATAAATAACTCAACATTCGCCTTAGAATTTCTGAGGATTTAATGGGATATCTTCGGGTTTATTATAATGACATTGATTAAAGACAAAATAAAAAACAAAGAATTTGATCTGGTTATTGAGTCTAACCTTGTTAGAAAAAATTACTGGAAAGATTTATGGAAATACAGGGAGTTGTTTTTCTTTCTGGCCTGGCGTGATATACTGGTAAGATATAAGCAGACAGTAATCGGATTAGCCTGGAGTTTATTACGTCCATTTCTGACAATGCTAGTCTTTACAGTCATATTTGGCCGCCTGGCTAAACTTCCTTCTGGTGACGTACCGTATCCAATCCTGGTATTTGCTGCTATGCTACCCTGGCAATTTTTCGCAACATCTTTTAGTGATGCGAGTAATTCATTAATTGGTAATTCAAATATGCTTACCAAGATCTATTTTCCCAGGATGATCATCCCTGCAAGTACAGTGATTGTCAATTTTGTAGATTTCCTGATATCCTTTCTTATCCTGACAGGTTTAATGTTCTGGTACCATTTTCTTCCACCTATATCCATTCTTGCACTTCCAGTATTCATTGCACAGACTTTTTTAATTTCAATGGGTGCAAGCTTTTATGTGGCGGCAGTGAATGTAAAATACAGGGATTTTAAATATATTGTCCCTTTCATTGTTCAATTCGGTTTACTTATTTCACCTGTTGGTTTCAGCAGTAATGTAGTGCCAGAAAAGTGGAGGTTATTATACTCTATGAATCCAATGGTTGGTGTAATAGATGGGTTTCGCTGGTCTATTACCGGTGATGCTTCACAAATTTATCTGCCCGGACTTTATTTGTCATTTGGGGTTACCATCTTCCTGGTTTTAATTGGTGTTTGGTATTTCAGAAAAATGGAACGAACTTTTGCTGATTTGATTTAGAAAAATAGCTGATTGTAGTTAAGATTATTTATTCCCATATTAAACAATGAGCATAGCAATAAAAACGGAGCATTTAAGTAAGCGGTATGTGATCAGGCATCAGCAGAAAGAAAGCTATTTGGCTTTACGGGATGTTATTGCTGAGAAAACAAAAAAACTTTTTTACATCTTTGGCAGTAACAAGAGTAAGAATCCTGGATTTAAGAAGAAGGAGGATTTCTGGGCTTTAAAGGATATTAACTTTGAATTTAACCAGGGTGACAGGGTTGGGATAATTGGCAGGAATGGTGCCGGAAAATCCACCCTCTTAAAAGTTTTAAGCCGGATAACTGAGCCTACTGAAGGAAGAATAAGTTTAAAAGGTAGAATTGCGAGTTTACTTGAAGTCGGAACTGGATTTCACCCTGAGCTAACTGGGCGTGAAAATATTTTTTTAAATGGCGCCATACTTGGAATGCGCCGAGTGGAGATCAAACGTAAATTTGATGAGATTGTTGATTTCTCGGGGGTAGAAAAATTTTTAGATACACCTGTAAAACGGTATTCAAGCGGAATGTATGTCCGGTTGGCTTTTGCTGTAGCTGCACACCTTGAATCTGAAATTTTAGTAATAGATGAAGTACTTGCAGTAGGTGATTCAGAATTTCAAAGTAAATGTCTTGGTAAAATGCAGGATGTGAGTAAGGAGGAAGGAAGAACTGTATTATTCGTGAGTCATAACATGGCTGCAATTTCAAAATTATGCAATACAGGTATTCTTTTAAGTAATGGAACTGTGGCTGAAAACTCAAGCGTAGAAAGAGTTGTTGATTTGTATATTTCTACTTGCTTTAAAAGTGAATTTTATGAACTGGGTAATTCAAAAAATGATAAAGATGTTTATTTTGAAAAAATATTTTTGAGTAAGGATAAAATAAGCTCGATTAACTCTTTTTCACTTTCCGATGAAATACAGTGTATTTTTCAGGTTAAAGGGACAAAACCGGTAAAAGATTCTACCTTGACATTCATTGTAAGGGATAAAAACCTGAACCCTATATTTTCGGAGCATTTCCCTGTTGCCGAATATAATGACAAACTCATAGCAACTATTCCTAAAGGGATGTTGTTGCCGGGAAGGTATTATTTGCAATCAATGCTGCATGTTCCTAATGTCAGGTTCTTAGACAACAATGAAGAATATATAAGCTTTTCAATTGAGGAAACGGGGAGTAAAAATTCAATATACACTGTTGACCTGGGTTTTGTCAATATTCCAGTTAAGTGGGAAAAAGAATTATAAATAGTATACGGGGTGTTTTGTTTGGCATCTTTGCAAAAATAGTTCCTGAGTTAAAGATGCTGAAAAATGAACAGGTATTTTGGCCTTATTATAAAACCAATATATCTTCTTCTGATATTGATAAGCTGGCAAAGCTTAATCCACCTTATAAAATTGATAATGCTAAAGTCGGAGCTGGAACTTATATCGCATCTAACGCAATAATCTCAATGGCTCAGATTGGAAAATTTTGTTCTATAGGTCCGAACTTTTTTTGTGGTTGGGGGATACATCCGACTGAAGGGATTTCAACTTCACCAATGTTTTATTCAACTTTAAAGCAAAATGGTAGAAGTTTATCAAATAATGATAAAATTATTGAGCGAAAGGAAGTAATGATTGGAAATGATGTATTTATTGGCGCAAATGTTACTGTTCTTGATGGGTATAAAATTGGCGATGGGGCTATCATTGGAGCAGGTGCTGTTGTATCAAAAGATATACCCCCATATGCCATTGCAGTCGGATGTCCAATAAGAGTTGTGCGGTATAGATTTTCCGATGATAATATTGCAAGATTGTTACAAATAAAATGGTGGGATTTTGAAAATGAAAAACTTCAGGATGTTGAGAAGTATTTCTTTGAGGTTGAAACCTTTTTAAGTAAGCATTCAGAGCATTATCCGAAATTATAATTTGACCTTTCAAAGTCATTTTTTTCGATTTATATGTCCAGAGTTGAATTATCCCAAAAGTATATTTTAAGCGACGAACCTTTTGTTGATTCTAAAGTTTCCAGTGCTTTCAATATTTTCTGGCTTGGTTTTATAATCTATTCATCTGCTTATTCAATTTTTAGGGCACCGCCTTACAATATATTTTGGAATAAAGTACAACTGGTAGGATTGGTTATAATGGTGTTGTCATCATTATTTCTCGTCCGGCTTAGGATTGAGAATACATATCTCCGGATTTTGTATGTTCTCTATTTTGCCTGGCTAAGTTTTGTTGTTGCCAGGGGGATTCAATTCAACTATCAATTTTTAAGTCTTTCTCTTTATGAAGCCTGGTTTGGCATTATGCCTTATTTTGTACCTGTTGTTTTGTTTTTACCCAGAAATCCGGCATATCTGAAAAAAGTATTTTCGGTTATTGTGATTTTAGGTGTTATTTATCTTGGGTGTTGCCTGCTTTATCGTGATGTGCTGTTAGCTGGCTATGAAGAAGACACTGTTAGGAATCAGTATACTATGGAGTATTTTGCAAGAAATCTAAGTATTCCTGCAGGCTTTTTACTAATATCATATCCATACCAATCAAGGGTCAGAAAGATTTTTGCTCTTGTTATTATAGGAGTTACATTGTTATTGGCATTGATTAGGGCCCGAAGAGCTCTTGTATTTATGGAATTATCATATTTAATCTCTTTTTACTTTATTTATTTGTCAAGAAGTAAAGCCCGGGCTCAAACGATATTTTTTTCGTTCATTTTTATTGGGGTTTTGATTTTTGGAGGAATTAAATTATATGATAAATACAAAGGAACTGCATTTGAATTTATTACTGAAAGAGCAGATGAAGACACACGGACGGGAGTTGAAGATTGCTTGTATGCAGATATGACTACCCGGGACTGGATTATTGGCAAAGGAATGACCGGTGAATATTACTGTCCCGGAATTGATGATGGATTTTTTACCGAGTTTCGGGATATGATTGAGACAGACTATCTGAATATTATTCTCAAGGGAGGCATTGTAAGTCTTGCATTACTCTTACTTATTTTAATACCTGCAGTTGTTAAAGGAATCTTTTACTCAAAGAATTTTATATCTAAAGCTGCAGGCCTATGGATTCTTTTGTGGCTGATGGATTTGTATCCAATCGTTGTGACAACGTTCTCCTTGCATTATATATTAGTCTGGATATGTGTAGGAATTTGTTATTCCCGGGAAATAAGAAATTTGCCTGAAGAGAAAATAGTTGAAATGCTATCTCTCAGAAAGGCAAAGACGACATTTTCTATTTGAAGAATGTTTACAAATATTTTGAATGAATTATCCTAAAATAAGCATTGTAACTCCCTCTTTTAATCAGTCTGAATTTCTTGAATTAACTATACGATCAGTTCTTGATCAGGGTTATCCTAATTTAGAATACATTGTCATAGATGGTGGATCAACTGATGGAAGTGTTGATATAATAAAGAAGTATGCTGATAAAATTTCATATTGGGTCAGTGAAAAAGATGGAGGTCAATATGATGCCATTAATAAAGGATTTGCTCGTTCATCCGGAGAAATTATGGGTTGGATAAACAGTTCAGATCTTTATTATCCATGGACATTTAAATTTATTTCAGAAATATTTAATAGTCTTTCTAATGTTGAATGGCTTATCGGTATGCCTACACATTTAAGCACAGGTAATGCACCTCAAAGGGTGGCGATGTCTAAGCCTAAGAACATCTATGATGTAATAAATGGCAATTATAAATGGATTCAACAAGAATCTGTTTTTTGGAAAAGAGATCTTTGGAACAGGTCGGGCGGCAAACTTGATCTTAATGTTAAATATGCTGAAGATTTTAATCTTTGGCTCCGATTTTTCAAATATGCTGACTTGTATAATGTAAATACAGTTTTAGCGGGATTCAGATATCATGATGTTAGAAGGGGTGGTGATACGATTAACGATAAATATGAACTTGATGCAAAGGAAGTTTTCAAAAAATTTAAATCTACCCTTTCAGGAAGTTTAAAATTCAGAGCATTTCTGGTACAACTATTTTTATTAAATAGAAAATTGCCAAAACAAATTATCACAAAGCTGAAAATATTTAATTGGTATAGATACCATCTGATTTTTTTTGATTTTCATAATGAAAAATGGGAAATAGATACGCAATGAAAACTTCAAATAATGGAAATTCCGTTGTGTATTTAGGATATCAGTTTTTCCCATATGGCCTGGCTGAAGTGCAGAAGATTATCCTGATTTCAAAGAGCCTTAAGCTTGCCGGTAGCTCGGTGACTGTCATTTGCAGAAATGGAATTCATGAAAAATCACAACGCCCGGGTCTTGAAGCTGTTGGTGAATTTAATGGTATAGGATATAATTATGCTTCCGGGAGTTGTTATAGAAATAAAAATTTTTTTAAAAGAAGATATTTTGAACTGAAGGGAAAATTAAAGGAGATGCTCCTTCTAAGGAAAATGAAGAAAAAGGGTGAATTAGACTTTGCTATTTTATCTACCAGGAGATTTAGCTCCGTGCTTTATTATGTACTGTTGTCAAAATTATTGAGATTTAAGACGATTTTGAATTATGTGGAATATTACACTGCGTTTCATAAAAAAAAATCCCAATATCGTCAACGAATCAATGATAAAATGTTTGATAAGTATGCTCCCCGTATTGTGGATACAAATTTTCTCATAAGTGAGTTTTTGAGTGAGCATGTTTCAAGAATGGCACCCCGGAAAAGGAATTTGAAAATTCCAAACTTAACTGATTTTGAAAAATATGCAGGGATTACATCTACCGAGTGCGAGTCCTATTTTTTATTCTGTGGAGATGCAAGCTATAAAGAAATTGTTTATTTTATTATTGATTCCTATTCTTTGGTGAATGCGGGTACGCCTTATTATTTATATCTTGTTGTAAGTGGAAGAGATAAGGATATTGAAGACGTAAAGGTTTATGCGGCAAAAAATTGTAATAATCAATATGTAAAGATATTTTCAAGATTGTCAGAAAATAAACTGTATTCGTTGTATAAAAATGCTAAGGCACTACTGATCCCTTTGAGACCAACTATTCAGGATGCAGCGAGATTCCCACATAAAACGGGTGAATATCTCGCTTCCGGAAATCCTGTAATATCTACGAATTATGGAGAGATGAAATTTTATTTTAAAGATAAAGAAGACATGTTATTGGCTGAGAATTATGATATAAAGTTGTTTGCAGAAAGAATGCAATTTATTATTGACTTTCCTGATAAATCCAAATTGATTGGTATGAAAGGAAAAGAAAAAGCTGCAGATTTATTTGAGTATAAGTTTCAATCTCAGAAGATAAACGATTTTTTGAAATCTCTTAAATGATCATTTTTAGGTTTCACAATATTTCAAATTTTCAAATTTAAATTTATTAACTAAAAGTAAAGGACTTTATGAGTAAAATTAAAAATGCAATTGTATGTGGTGCCGGAGGTTTCATCGGAGGCCACCTGGTAAAAAAGTTAAAAGAAGAAGGATATTGGGTCAGAGGAATTGATCTTAAAAGGAATGAATACGGAAATGAACATGCAGATGACTTCATCATTGGTGATTTAAGAGACCCTGTTGTCTGTGAAAATTTATTTGACAGAAATATTGAGGAAGTATATCAATTGGCGGCTGATATGGGTGGTGCCGGTTATATTTTCACAGGTGAACATGATGCACAGGTAATGCATAATTCAGCAACTATTAATTTAAATATGGCTGAATCAAGCAGAAAACATGGAGTGAATAAAATATTTTATTCATCTTCAGCATGTATGTACCCGGCTTATAACCAGGAAGACCCTGATAACCCACAATGCTCAGAAGATTCTGCCTATCCCGCTGCTCCCGATAGCGAATACGGCTGGGAAAAATTGTTTAGTGAAAGGTTATATCTTTCTTATAATCGCAACTATGGATTGAATGTTCGCATAGCCAGGTTCCATAACATTTTCGGACCTCTTGGTACCTGGGATGGAGGTAAGGAAAAAGCACCGGCAGCAATATGCAGAAAAGTCGCTCAGGCTAAAGATGGAGGTGAAATTGAGGTGTGGGGTGATGGTAAGCAGACTCGTTCTTTCCTGTATATTGATGAATGTGTAGATGGGGTGAGGCGATTAATGAAAAGTGAATTCACCGGCCCTGTTAATATTGGTTCAGATGAAATGATATCAATTAATGACCTGGTAAAAATGGTGGCAGGTGTTGCTGCAAAAAAGATTACTATAAAAAACATACCGGGTCCTACAGGCGTTAGGGGAAGAAATTCTGATAATCAGTTAATATATGAAAAGCTTGGTTGGAAACCGTCACTACCTCTTGTAGATGGAATTTCCAGGACTTATAGCTGGATTAAATCACAAGTTGATCTTAGCAGGTAATACAGATGATCTCATTTAAGTTTCTGGTAATACTTAATTCCTGTTGGTAATAAAGCTTACTTCCTTACATGAAATTTATTTTGACTATAGATACCGAGGCAGATAACCAATGGAATCATGGTTGCGATCTTACCGTTAAAAACATCAAATCAATACCACGTCTTCAGGATTTATGCAACCAATATGAGGTAAAACCAACTTATCTTATAACTTCTGAAGTCAGCGATGATGGCTATGCTCGGGAGTTGTTTAAGGAATATTTAAATTTAAACCTGGCAGAGATTGGGGCTCATTTGCACAGCTGGACCACACCTCCTTTTTTGGACAAAGAAGGTTTCAGATTCAACGATGTGAATCATGCATTTTTATCAGAATTTCCGAATGAATTAATAAGTGCAAAGGTTAAAAACCTTACTGAGCAAATTGAGTATTCAATAGGGATAAGGCCTGTTTCTTTTCGTTCAGGCAGATATGGTTTTAATGACGAAGTAGCCAAAGCTCTAATCGATAATTTTTATTTAGTAGATTCCTCTGTTACCCCTTTTACAAGCTGGTCTTTACGGCGTGGGCTTCCCGGTGGGATTGGGGGCCCCGATTTTATCAATAAAACCCCCACGCCCTTTAAATATCAGTTTAATAATGGGTCGTTACTTGAAATACCTACAACCATATTGCCAACTCGTTACCCATTGAATATTAATATGAAATTTGCCAGGTATTATTTTCAAAATGTGGATCACAATATTTTATTAAAGGCACTAAGAAAGTTTTGGTTTCACCGTCAACCGTTAGCCTTAAGACCATTTGAATGGATGAACCAAAAATTGTTTGAAAAAATAATCGGGGAAGCGAAAATGATGAAACTCCCATACATTGTTATGCTATTTCATTCCAGTGAGTTAATGGCGGGAGGCTCTATTTATTGGCGTGACGGTAAAGCAGTTGACAGGTTATTTGGTTTATTAGAGGAATTTTATATACTCCTGAAAAAAATGGGTATTGAGTCTGTTACTCTTAAAGAAGCAGCATTGAGTTTTGAAAAATGAAATTTTGTTTTTGGGGAAATATTTCAGGAGCGTTGCAAGGCCGTAATCCCGGGGGCGGCGAATTACAAATTGCGTATTTAGCTAAGGCCTTGGCTTTAAAAGGGCATGAAGTGGTGATTGTGGATCCTTATTCGAAAAATAGTTTCATTACTGAGGAAGGTGTAAAGTTGATTAATGTTCCAGGCTGGAACAAAGGAATAAAGGGTCTTAGGTTATTTTTTAATCGTATTCCTTCTTTATGGAGAACATTAGTTGCACAAAAAGCAGATTATTATTATGTCCGGATGAGATCTTATCTGCATATTCTTCCCTTTTTGGCAGCTAAAAAAAATAAAGGGAAATTTATTACAGGAATTGCCAGTGATATAGATGTGATGAGTTTTAAAAAAAAGTATAAGTATTCCTATAAAGGTAATTTCAGTTTTTTAAGAGTCATTTTTATTAATATTCCAAATGACTTTGTTTTCAGGAGCCTCTTACGAAAATCTGATAAGGTAATTCTCCAGCACTCCGGTCAGCAATTCGGATCTCTTAAACTTCAAAAAAGACAGTCAGTTTTTCCTAACATTATTAAGTTTAACGATTCGTCAGCAATCAACAAAAGATGTTCAGGAGGTTATTATTTATATGTAGGTAGTATAACAGTGCTAAAAGGGGCAGATAATCTTCTTAATCTGGTCAATTTAGTTAATGATTCAATTCCATTCCGTATTGTTGGGTTGCCCCTGGGTAATAAACCAGTGAAAATATATCAGAAACTCAGAGATAGAAGAAATGTTGAGTTATTAGGTCGGAAAGATCATAAAGAGACACTTGAATTGATTTCAGGGGCTAAAGCATTAATAAATACATCTTACTATGAAGGGTTCTCTAATGTTTTCTTAGAAGCCTGGTCTCTTGGTGTACCGGTTATATCCTTAAGCGTGGATCCTGGAAATATTTTAGAAGAATTTGGACTGGGAGTTAATTGCAGAGGGAATTTATCCAGGATGAAAGAGGCGATTGAATCAGACGAGACAGCAAAGTTGAATACAAATAATTTGTTCTCATACTTATCCCGGTTTCACAATTTTAACTCTTCAGCGGATAGGTTTATTAAAATTTTAAATTCTTCTTCTTAGCAATCTTTTATGTGTGGAATAACCGGCATTATTAATTTTAATAGGGAGAGAAAAATTAACCCGGAAACTCTGAGGAGTATGGCCGGGGCAATTGTTCATCGTGGACCTGATGATGAAGGATTTTATATAAACAATAATATCGGGTTAGGTTTCCGGCGGTTGAGTATTATTGATCTAAGTACCGGGCATCAACCATTATCCAACGAAAATGAAAGCATATGGATTATTTTCAATGGTGAAATATATAATTATAAAGAACTGCAGAAAGATCTTATCCGGCAAGGGCATATATTCAGAACCCAATCCGATACTGAAACAATCGTTCATTTATATGAACAATATGGAACTGATTGTTTGAAATATTTGCGTGGAATGTTTGCTTTTGCTATCTGGGATAGCAATAAAAATCAGCTTTTCTGTGCAAGAGATCGTTTTGGAATAAAGCCATTTTATTATTATTTGGATAGTGAGCGAATGGTTTTTGGTTCTGAGATAAAGGCTTTATTGAAAAGTGATGATATTGACAGAACTTTATCTCCTGAAGCTATCGACTCATATTTCGCTTTTGGATATATTACATCTGATCTTTCCATATACAAGGAAATCAAAAAACTTCAGCCGGCACATTATATTTTACTTTCTCTTAATGATAACGCAAGTTTTAAAATAGAATCTTATTGGAATATAAAATTTGAACCGGATTTTTCAAAAAATGAAATGCAGTGGGAAGAGGAAATTCAGAATTGTCTATCAGAAACAGTGAAAATGCACATGATTTCAGATGTTCCATTGGGAGCTTTCCTTAGTGGCGGTATAGATTCCGGGTCTGTTGTTTCAATGATGGCGAAAAACTCAACTCGACCGATTAAAACATTTTCAATTGGGTTTAAAGACGAACGGGATAGTGAATTGAAGTATGCCCGGGAACTTGCAAAAAAATATAATTGTGAACATCATGAACAGATTGTTGAGCCTAAATCGGTTGAACTAATACCTGATTTGGTAAAAGCTTATGATGAGCCATTCGGAGACCCTTCTGCTGTACCAACCTATTATGTGTCAAAATTGGCACGTGAATTTGTAACAGTTGCACTGTCAGGTGATGGAGGTGATGAATTATTTGCAGGGTATAACAGTTATTCGAGATTTCAGAATATATATAATAAGCCGTACAACTTTAACATAGCCGGGCTTAATAATTTGTTATGGGGAAGTTTGTTTAACGTAATGCCTCACAATATGAAGGGGAAAAGTCTCGCTTATATTTTATCAAAAAGCAGGAAGCATGGTTTTGCATACATGAATGAGTGGACTGAAAATGAAAGAAAAAAGTATTTAAGACTCAATTCTAATACCGGCAATGTAAAAGAATCATCAGAACATTATAAGGTAAAAATTCTTAAAACGCTAAATGGTACAGATTATGTAACAGCAATGCAATATCTGGATATGAAGACTTATATGGTTGATGATATACTGACGAAAGTTGACAGGGCCAGTATGTTAAATTCATTAGAAGTACGGGTTCCATTATTAGATCACAAATTTGCCGAGCTTACTTTTAAAATCCCATCTGGTTTAAAAGTTAAAGCTGCTCAGAAAAAGTATATTTTCAGAAAAGCAATGTCAGGCTATTTGCCGGCCAGCTTTTTTAATCTTCCAAAAAAAGGATTTTCAGCGCCTATTTCTGCCTGGTTCAAAGGGGATTTAAAGAACTATATAGGGGATACATTATTAGCGAATAATCCCCGATTTTCAGGGTACCTTGATAAAAATCATGTCAAAAGAATTGTGCTTAGTAACCAAAAAGCAAGATGCGATTCAGGATCCAAGGTCTGGGCGTTGTTGATGTTTGAAGAATGGTTGAAGCAAAACGGTTAACTGTGAAGATATTATTTTTTATAAATGGTTTATCGGCAGGAGGGAAAGAAAGGCGATTGGTCGAACTCATGAAAGGACTTAATACTAATCCATCTGTTCATTTTGAGCTGGTAGTAATGAGCCGGGATATTCATTATAAAGAAGTGTTTAATTTGAATACACAAATTCATTTTTTGATACGTAATTCAAGAAGAGATATTTCCATATTTAAAAGACTATATGTCCTTTGCAAAAGAATAAGGCCTGACATTCTTCATTGCTGGGATAGTATGACAGCTTTATATGCTGCACCTGTTTGTAAATTATTGAAAATAAAATTGGTTAATGGGAGTGTTATCGAGACTCCAGTGCAGCAGAATATTTTTAATAAATATTGGTTGCGGGCACGTTTGGCATTTCCCTTTTCAAATGTTATAATTGGAAATTCTGAAGCCGGATTAAGAGCTTATCGTGCACCAAGAAAAAAGAGTAAATGCTTTTATAATGGATTTAATTTCCAGAGAATTGAAAATATTAATCAATCTGTAACGAAAGAAAGTTTGAAAATTAATACATCGTATTTAGTTATTATGGTAGGTGCATTTAGCAATAGAAAAGATTATAGCTGCTATATTTCAGCAGCAACAAAATTATGTACAATAAGAAATGACGTTACCTTTATTGCTTTGGGAGATGGTGAAACATTCAATTCAGTTTTAAGTAAGATTCCTGAAGCTTTTAAAGATAGAATCCGGTTACTGGGGAAACAATCCAATGTTGAGTCCTTTATTGCTATTAGTGATATTTGTGTGTTAGCCACAAATTCAAAAGTTCATGGAGAAGGAATTTCTAATTCCATTTTAGAATATATGGCTTTAGCTAAGCCGGTTGTTGCTACAGAAGGAGGAGGTACTAATGAAATTGTAGTTGATGGTAAAACAGGGTTCCTGGTGAAAGCTTCTGATGCTCAGGATCTTTCAGATAAAATAAATGTTCTTTTGGATAACGATTCTTTACGATTCAGTATGGGACATGCCGGGAAAGAACGTATTCTTCAGCATTTTTCAATTAACGAAATGGTTGGAAAATATTTTTCTTTATATGTTGAGTTATGTAAACATTGAAATTAAGCTCTGATTAAATGGTTTACTTTAAAAAATATGATTTCTTGTTCCTGATTTCTGCAGTTTCAATGTTACACTAATGATTTTAACAGAAAGAAAAAATTAACTTTCTTATGAATTTACTTTTGACTGGAGTTGCCGGGTTTATTGGCTCTCATCTTGCAGAAAGGTTAATTGCCGATGGTCACACTATTGTGGGGGTTGATAATTTTGATTCATTTTATTCCCGTAGTTTCAAAAATGAAAACCTAAAATTATTGAAGGCCTCTTCTTCCTTTTCATTTTATGAAGCAGATATCAGAAATAATTTATTGATACAAGATATTTTCTTAAAAAACAAGATTGATTTAGTTGTGCATTTAGCGGCAAAGGCAGGTGTCAGGCCTTCTATGTTGCATGTGGCTGAGTATTATGAAGTAAATCTGGCAGGAACAATCAATCTTTTAGAAAATATGAGGCAAAATAATATTACTAATTTGGTATTTGCTTCCTCTTCATCTGTTTATGGAAACAATAAAAAAGTACCTTTTTCAGAGGAGGATTCAGTTGATCAGCCGATTTCACCATATGCAGCCACTAAAAGGAGCGGTGAATTATTGTGTAAGGTTTATAATCATCTTTATGGATTTAATATCTCCTGCCTTCGGTTTTTTACTGTATTTGGCCCTCGGCAAAGGCCTGATTTAGCAATACATAAATTCACAAGACTGATTGATGAGAATAAACCTATTCCCTTTTTCGGCGATGGATCCACAGCAAGAGACTATACATATATAGATGATATCATTCAAGGGGTAGTTCGTTCCATTGATAAACTAAACGGTTTTAATATTTATAACTTAGGTGAATCCCGTGTTATTACATTGAGGCAAATGGTTCAAAGTATTGAAAAATTGTCTGGCAAAATGGCTATTCTTGATAAGCTTCCATTACAGATGGGTGATGTTAACATAACTTATGCAGACATTTCAAAAGCGAAAACTGAATTGGGTTATGCTCCCCTGCATGATTTTGAATCCGGAATGAAAAAGTTTTTTGAGTGGTACCAAAACAGCAAGAAATTGATTTATTCCTGAGAGTAATCCTGTTATTCCGCTTTAGTGGAATGTTGATTGTTGTATAATACATTGCAGACATTTTTCTTTTTCTTTTTAAAAACTCAGATTTTCTCCTGGTATCTATGAGATAGTTTCATTTAACCAATGACTAAAACAAAATTCGATTATCAGCTTGAAAGCCGAATCTTTCTTGTAATGATATTTAATTTCTTTTTATGAACCAGCAATTTCTCAGACTGTTACGGCTGCTTTTTATATTTCTTGATTTGCTGATGCTAAACGTGTCTTTTGCAGTTGATAAATTTTTTTATAGCAGCCGGATACCGGAATTAGCCATGGCACGATATGTCAATCTATGGCTGGCATTCAACGTTGCATGGATGATGGCTGCCTGGATTACAACTGTATATGGTCAAAAGTCTATTTCTTCATTCGAAACGTTTAGTCATAAAAGTTTAAGAGCCTATATTTATTTCCTGGCACTGGTAATGATATACATTGTTCTTTTCAAACAGGAAAATATGTCCCGGTTATTTGTGATGACAGTGTTACTTTCTGTGGGCCTTGTTTTTTTTGTAAACCGGTTACTTTATCTTGTCATTGGTCAATTTGTCCGTAACCAGGATCAGTTTACGAGAAAAGTAATTATCGTTGGATATAATGAAGTATCAAAAAAATTGGTACAACAGCTGGAAGAGGATATTCTGAACACAAAAATCATTGGATATTGTGAAAATGAGCAAGAGGTACATGAATTATCAAACTATCCGATTGTTGGAGGTTTGAATAATATAATTGAAGTATCCAAGCAATATCAGGCAAACGAAATATTTTCAACTATTGCCCCCGACGCTAATAATGGAATTTATGAACTGATGCAGGAGGCGGATCAGGCGTGTATACGTTTTAAATTGGTGCCGAATTTCAATTTGTTTACCCGGTTGCCGGTGCATGTTGATTATTTCGGTAGTTTACCTGTTTTATCCTTACGAAAGGAACCATTGGATGATATCGCTAACAGGATCCGGAAAAGGATTTATGATATTTTCATCAGCAGTTTGGTCATCATTTTTATTCTATCATGGATGATTCCTTTAATTGGACTTCTAATCTTGTTGGAATCCAAAGGCCCTGTTTTTTTTGTACAAATGAGAAGTGGAAAAAACAATCTTCCTTTTAGATGTATTAAATTCAGAAGTATGCGGATCAATAAGGAGTCCAATACTACTCAAGCCCGGAAAGGGGATGTTCGGGTAACAAGAATCGGAAGATTTCTTAGAAAGACAAGTCTTGATGAGTTTCCTCAGTTTCTGAATGTATTTGTGGGTAATATGAGTGTTGTGGGACCAAGGCCACATATGTTGAAGCACACAGATGATTATTCTGAAGTTATTAAAAAGTATATGGTTCGCCAGTTTGTAAAACCGGGTATTACCGGTTGGGCGCAGATCAATGGATTTCGGGGTGAGACAAGATCCGTCTGGGATATGGAGAAAAGAGTGGAGCATGATATCTGGTATTTGGAAAATTGGAGCCTCTGGCTAGATACCAGAATTATTTTTATGACAGGATATAAAATATTTGTTGGTGATATTAACGCAGTGTAGCCGATTGCACTTCATTGCCCATAAGTTCAGAGATAGATGAGATAAATTATTATTTTTTGAAAAATTTGATTGTTCATATCCGGTAATGCAATTTCAAAACAAAGTATCTGCAGATTTATCTTCTAAAATTCTGACAGTCGGCCCTGAATATAGGAATCATCGCGGTGGTATAGGCGCTGTTATTGAATCGTATAGTAGGAATTTTGAAATATTTAATTTCATTAGCACTTATAGGGATGGTTCAGTTATAGCAAGAGCATTTATTTTTCTCCGCGGGGTGGCAAAATTATTTTTCTTACTGGTTAGAAACCGGAAAATTAAAATATTGCATATACATGGAGCTTCCAGTGGAAGTTTTTATCGAAAGTATATTGTATTTATCATCAGTAAATATATTTTTAGAAAATGGGTTATTTATCATATTCATGGAGGTGGATTTCAGGAATTTTATAAGAGTAGTAACAGGTTAGGTAAAAGAATGGTAAGAACCCTTTTACATAAAGCAGATCTCGTAATATGTATATCCAATTCCTGGCTGGAATATTTTAAAAGAGATCATGGGATAAAAAGGATTATGGTAATTCCGAATATTATTGATACTCCGGATAAGAAAATTAATATTAAGCAAGGAGGAAGGATTACTTTTTTGTTTTTGGGACTTGTAACGGAAGCGAAAGGAATTTTTGATTTGGTGGATGTGATTGCAAAGAATAAGGAAAAGTATATGGGTAAAATTAAGTTATTGGTGGGAGGGAATGGGAAAACTGAAAAATTGAAAATTTTGATTGAGAAATATGAAATCGAAGATATTGTTGAATTTTTGGGCTGGGTGAAGGGATCTGAAAAGGCGGAAATATTGAATAAGACGGATGTGTATATTTTACCATCTTATATTGAAGGTTCACCAATTTCCATTTTAGAAGCAATGTCTTACGGGAAGCCAATTATTGCAAGCAATGTTGGTGGAATTCCTGAACTGATTAAGAATCTGAAAAATGGGATACTTATCGAACCTGGAAACTTTGAACAAATTGAAAATGCAATTGATTGGTTTATTGTGAATCCTGGCCTCATTAAAACCTATGGTCTTCTTTCAGAACAAATGTCAAGAGAACATTTGCCTGAGAATATAATTAAACGACTTGTGAGTGTTTACCAGGGGATTCTCTCTTCGGTTGTTTAACTTGGATAAGAGCATCTTCCCGTAGTCATTTATTAATTGAAGTAGATTGTTATTATGAATTATTGGCAAAAGTTTTTAGTAAAAAAACTACTAAGATTTACTCCTCAGTATTATAAATACAGAATGAGAATTAAACGAAAGTATAGTTATCGTAGTGAAGATATTTACAAGACTATCAAAAATGTCCCTTATTATGTGGAAAATAATTATGGAAAGGGCAGCATTGAAAGCTACCCATTATTAATGAAATCGGATATAATTGGCAATGAAGAAAAGTTCTTGTCAACGAAATGTAATAAGCTGTTTTTAAGCCGGGTTGCCACTTCGGGTTCCAGTGGCAAATCACTGAATTTATATAAAGGGATTAATGATGTTATTAAAGAAGAAGTATTTACGGATCAGGCATTTTCACTGATTGGTAAAAATCTTAGAATTGCTGTATTAAGAGGTAACAGGCCTTCTAAAGGTATATACGAGTATAAGTTTGGGCATTTGCTGTTATCATCTTATAATCTGTCAAAAGAGAATGTACATGAATATCTGAAACTAATCAAAAGATATCGGATAAATTGTTTTCATGTTTACCCATCATCCATTTCTATTTTTTGTAAGTATTTAAGAGAAATTATTGAGGAAAAAAAAACCGAAATTCCCGCTATTAAAGGAATTTTTTCCAGTTCTGAAATTCTTTCAATGGAAACGAAAAACCTGATTTTAGATCTTTTCCCGGATATTACGTTAGTTGACAGGTATGGTATGAGTGAACACGTTGCATCTGCGATTTCAGTTAATAAAGGAAATTATCATTTCCAGGATGGATATAGCATTGTTGAATTACTGGATACAGGATTGAAGAACGAAGGAAGGAGGATTATGGAAATTGTCGGCACAAACATTAATAACAAGGCAATGCCATTGGTTCGTTACTGTACTGAAGATTTTGTTGAGGTGGATGAAATGAACAATATAGTCTCCATTATTGGGCGAACCAGTGATTTTGTAGTGAATATTGAAGGTAACATTGTCCCTTGTACTGTGGTTAACAGGGATGATGTTTTATTAAATGTTATTGCTCATCAACACTATCAGGATAAAGTAGGTGAATTGGTGCTAAGAATTCAAGGGAATGAAAAGTTCTCCGGGACTGATATAAAATATATCACTGATGATTGGACCCGCAGTTTTCAGAATCTTATGCGAATTAAAGTTGAGGTGGTTACTGATTTTGACAGAACAAGTAATGGGAAGCTTATTAATCTTGTTCAAAAGCTGAATTTAGATAACATACGAACACAATTAAGATCGTATGAAAATAATTAGCAGTTGAGACTCTATCGTCATTTCTGGCTTGAGTTAAACAGGTAGAGCACAAAATAATTTTTAAGTAAATATTCTAGAATCATTTTTCGATTTTGTGAATAATCTTTGAGTTTATGAATTATTGGCAAAAGTATTTAGTGAAGAAAATAATTCGTCTGACTCCCCGGTATCATCATTATATGAAGCAGCTTAAGAATTTTGTGGATTTAAAAAATCCGGGAATTTCTGATTCTATTAAGAATATACCTTACTATATTAAAAACGGATACTCAGATAAACAACTTCTGGAATGCCCGTTCCTGGAAAAAGAAAATATAATTGGGCGGGAAAACCAATTTCTGTCATCAAATATTAATAAAAGATTCCTGATACAGGTGTCAACTTCTGGATCAACCGGGCCGTCATTAATTGTTTATAAAACAGTTGACGAGATAATCCGGGAAGAGGCGTTTATTCAGTATGTATTTTCTTTGATCGGTAAAAATTTGAGAATTGCGGTTTTAAGAGGAAATAGACCTTCATCCGGTATTTATGAATTCAGGTTTGGGCATTTATTGCTTTCCTCGTATCACCTATCTAAAAAATCAGTACTTCAGTATCTATTACTTATAAAAAAGTACCGGATTAATTGCCTGCATGTTTATCCGTCTGCAATTCAGATATTTTGTAAATATTTACGAGAGATTCTCCAGGAAGGCAAGTCTGATATCCCATTGCTTCAGGGGATTCTATCCAGTTCAGAGAATCTTTCCGAAGAAGTAAAAAATGAGATTTTAGAACTTTTTCCGAACGCCATCTTAATAGATCTCTACGGTCAGGCGGAACATGTTGCATTTGCCATTTCTGTTAATAAAGGTGAGTATCAGTTTAATAAATCATATAGCACCGTTGAGCTTTTAGACTCCGGAATGAGTAATGGTGATAATAAACTAATGGAAATAGTTGGGACCAATACGAGTAACAAAGCAATGCCTTTAATCCGCTACAGAACCGGGGATTATGTTGAGGTGAATGCTTCAAAAAAGATAGTTTCTGTTTTTGGGAGGTCAAATGATTTTGTCGTTAATAACAGCTATGATATTCTGCCGTGTATTGTAATTATCAGGAAAAAGAACATGGAAAAAATCGAAATGTTACAATACTACCAGGATAAAGTGGGGGAGTTAATTGTTAGAGTCAAAATGAAAGATAGCTATTCGGAAAGTGATATTGAAAGCATCGAAGAAGATATGGTTAAAGGTTTCGGTGCACTTATTAAAGTTAGTGTTCAAATTGTTGAACATTTTGAAAAAGCAAAAAATGGAAAGCACATTAGATGTGTTCAAAAGCTTGACTTAAAGCAATTCAATAATAATAGGCAGGTAATGAATTAGTTTATTCTTTTGGATTGAGCCTAGTTAGAGATGAAAATACCTGCAATCATTATTACTCATTAATTGTAAGGGTTCTTAAAGCCAAAAGATAAGATCAGGATATATCAAATTAACTTATCAGAATTGTTATATTCCTTTATTCTCAATATTGTGGTATAAAAAACGATAACTATTGATTTGTGCTGATACTTTCTTATAAGCCTCAATTTCAATTTTAAAAATGCAGTTTACTTCACTGATATTCTTTTTGTTTCTGCCGGCTGCTGTGTTTCTTTATTATTTAGTACCGTCTAAATATAGAAATTATTTCCTGATAGCAGTCAGCTGTTTATTTTACTTGAATGCCGGTATTTCATTTTTCTTTTTACTAATTGGAATGGTTTTAGTCAATTATTTTCTTGGACTCAGAATTGACCAGGCTGATTCGGTAAGAAATAAAAAGATATATCTGATATCAGGAATAATAGTCAATTTAGGTGCATTGGTTTATTTTAAGTATTGGAATTTTCTACTTGCAAACCTGGTATTATTATTTTCATCTGTTCATATAGATATTTCATTTCCATACATGGAAATACTCCTGCCACTGGGATTGTCCTACTATGTCTTTCAGTTCCTCGGGTATTTGGTGGATGTTTATTGGAAGCACGAAAAAGCAGAGAAGGATTTACTTCGCTTCGGGCTATTTATATTTTTCTTTCCGAGAATTCCTGTAGGGCCTATAGAACGGGCCGGTAATTTTCTGCCTCAATTAGCTACAACTATTCAATTTGAGAAATCAAACATTATTGAAGGTGGCAAGCGTATTGTATGGGGATTATTTAAAAAATTAGTTGTTGCTGACCGGATCGCAATTTTTCAGTCCGCAGTTATGTCCACCCAGGAACAACAAAGCGGAATTACAATTTTATTCGCTACCATTCTATATACATTCCAGGTATATGCTGATTTCTCAGGGTACACTGATATTGCTCTTGGTACTGCCAGGCTGTTCGGATTTAACTTAATGGAAAATTTCAAAAGGCCTTTATTAGCTAAGAATATGGGGGAATTCTGGCGTCGCTGGCATATTTCACTTTCTTCCTGGGTTAATGATTATGTTTTTACCCCCCTTGCATTTAGGCATCGATCCTGGGGTATCGGAGGTGTGTTTTATGCTCTTACTTTAAGCTTTTTGATTATTGGTTTGTGGCATGGGTCTAACTGGAATTATCTGTTATTTGGGTTACTTCAGGCAGTGGCACTGATGTATGAATATTCGACCCGTAGGATGCGGAAAAAATTATCTAAGCGAATCTCGCCTCTGATCTATAACAATTTAAGTATTTTATTTACATTTTTGTATATCAGTTTCTCTCTGATTATTTTCAGGACTAATTCATTCAGTGGAGCGAGTAATCTGATACAATCCATTTTCACACATCCCGGGCATTTGTTTTATGATACACCTGCAACATTACTTTTTATATTGATAGGTTGTTTGATTATTATAATGTATGACATTCAATCAGAGTTTAAGATTTTCCGGTTTTCATTATTTAATAATAAAAGCTGGGTTATTCAGCAGGTGTCGTTTGCTCTGTTGATAATTTATATCTTGTTAGCCGCCGTATTTGATGGCGGACAGTTTATTTATTTGGCTTTCTGATGATTTAATAGATATATCAATTCCATGGTGACACAAAAAAAAGAAAATAAACGACCTCGATTTTTAGTTCGTCTTTTATTATTTATCGCTATCATATTTATTTTGGATTTTTCAATAGGTAGTTTACTGAAATATTTGTATTTCAAGCAAGATTCAGGGTTGTTATATCGAACTACTTATGCTCTAGATAGTACTCGGGCTGCTTTCTTAATATTTGGTTCTTCTACAGCTAACCATCATTATGTGCCGGATATTTTGAGTCAGAAGTTACAAATGTCCTGTTATAATACGGGAAGAGATGGTAATACCATCTTTTACTCCTATGCGGTTTTTCAGAGCATTTTAAAGAGATATATTCCGGAACAAATAATCCTGGATATCAATGATCTTGAATTTATGAAAGATGAAAAGAGTTATGAAAGAATTTCTTCGCTTTTACCTTATTATGATAAACATCCAGAGATACGATCAATTATACAATTGAAAAGCCCACTTGAAAAATTCAAGTTAATATCAAAAATATATCCTTTTAATTCATTACTATTTACAATTGGAGCAGGGAATGCGGATTTTAACAAAGAAAGGGAGTATGTCAATGATCATAATGGATACATTCCATTGGAGTACGTATGGAAAGGAGCCTTAGTGGTTGATTCATTTAAAATGAATTATCAGTTAGACACTATCAAAAGAAATATTTTTGAATCCTTTATTAGTAAATGTCGTGACTTTAATATTCATCTAACCATTATACGGTCTCCTGAATATAAGAAACAGAAATTTGAGGACTCAACAATTAAAATTGTAAAAAGAATATCCGACCAGTATAACATCCCGTTTTATAATTATACAAATGATTCATTTTTTTTAAAGCACAGGGAGTTGTTTTATAATCCGGGGCATTTAAATGACAGTGGAGCCAAAATATTTACAGAAATGATTGCTGACCGTATTAGAAAAACTAATAAAGGACTTATCAATAAATAATAATTAAAACGATGAATTTACAAACCAAAAAACCATATTCAAGGGATATTCTTCTTATTGACGATATAGAATCAGAATGTGCGAAGATTGCCCTTAAACTTAAGAACGATATTTTTACTGTGTTGAAGCGCCGGGGTGCAATAGTTGGGATTAGTGGCGGCATTGATTCTTCAGTCTCTTTGGCATTAACAGTAAAAGCAATTGGTCCGGATAAAGTAACAGGGATCATGTTGCCTGAAAAAGATTCAAGCGATGATAGTAAGAGGTTAGCTTTGCAATTGGCTGCCCAGTTAGGTGTAAAGACCATTGAAGAGAACATTTCTGCTGCACTAAACGGGATTGGTTGTTACAAAAGAAGGGATGAGGCTGTTACTGCAGTTTTTCCTGAATACAATCCTGAGGAATATACTATGAAAATTGGAGTGAACCCTCTGGGGATAAGTCAAAACCTGCCGCCGGTATTTTCAGTTAGTATTATTGACAAAAAAGGGAGTGAAAAGAATAAAATTTTACCACCGAAAGAGTATTTGCAAATTGTAGCAGCGTCCAACTTCAAGCAGCGAATGAGAATGTCCATGTTATATTATCATGCAGAAAGTAATCATTATGCTGTTATCGGAACACCTAATAAACATGAATATGAGCAAGGCTTTTTTGTTAAATACGGGGATGGGGGAGCGGATGTATTACCCATTGTTCATTTATATAAAACACAGGTTTACCAGTTGGCTAAAATACTTGATATTCCGAAGGAAATTATTGAACGTACTCCAACTTCTGACACCTACTCGGCAGAGCAAACGCAGGAAGAATTTTTTTTCCAACTTCCATTCAAAGAGATGGATTTGATTTGGTATGGATATGAGAACGGGTATGATCCTGCAGAAGTTTCAGCCATTATGAATAAAACAGAAGAGGAAATACAATCAATCTATAAAGGTTTTTTACGGAAACAAAAGACAACTGAATATTTAAGAATGCTCCCCATAAGTAGTATGTAAAGTCGGATAAAAATGAAAGAGTTAAAAAGAAATCTACTCTAAGAAATTCAATAATTAATAAGTACATGTTAAATATACCACAACGATTACTTGGTGAAGCTTTATTAAAATCTGCCCGGAATCATCCTGATAAGACTGCTGTTATTGCCAAAGGAATTTCCTATTCCTATGCGCAAATTAAATTGTCAGCTGAAAACCTGGCCCGGCATCTGAAAGAGGCGGGAATTGTAAAAGGTGACCGTGTGGCCATTTATATTGAGAACTCCTGGGAAGCTATTGTTTCTATTTATGGAACGACTTTGTCGGGGGCTGTTTTTCTTGTTATCAACCCGCAGACTAAATCGGATAAATTAAATTATATTCTTAATGACAGTGGAGCCCGAATATTAATTACAACAGCTATACTGCGAAATGAATTTGTTCCGGCAGCAGAAGATTTGAAAGAACTGCAGGAGATTATTGTTTATGGAGAACTTGAAAAGGTAGAATCACTTTCACAGTTCCGGTTTTCAAACTTTGAAGAGGTAATTTCAAAAAGTGAATCAAAAGTTGATTTTCCGAATATTATTCCTAATGACCTTGCAGCATTGATATATACATCCGGCAGTACCGGATTCCCCAAGGGTGTAATGATGACGCATCAATCAATGGTTTTTGCTTCCTGGAGCCTAATTCAATATTTGCGGCTGAATGAAAATGAACGAATCGTTCTGTTATTACCCCTGGCATTTGATTACGGGTTATATCAATTACTGATGTCTGTAACAATCGGAGGTACTTTGATTGTGGAGCAATCATTTATTTTTCTTGCTTCTATTTTTGAAAATATTGAGAAGTATAAGCCTACTGTTTTTCCCGGGGTTCCAACGATATACGCCATGATGATAGCTTCTAATAAGAAAGAGAGAATCTCATTTGAGTGTATTCAGAAAATTACAAGCACAGCAGCCGATCTCCCCGCAGAATTTATGCCCGATTTACAGAAAATATTTCCGAATGCTCTTATTTTCAAAATGTATGGATTGACAGAGTGTAAGCGTGTTTGCTACCTGGAGCCTGAATTAATTAATGAAAGGCCACAATCAGTTGGCAAAGCGATTCCCGGAACGGAAGTCTTCCTTTTATCACCTGAAGGTAATTCTGTTCCCGTTGGTGAGCCGGGGATTTTACATATCCGGGGTCCACATGTCATGCTTGGTTATTGGAATAATGAGCGATTGAGTAAAGAAATGCTAAAACCCGGCAAATTGCCCGGTGAAAGAATTTTGTGTTCTAATGATTGGTTCAAGGTTGATGAAGATGGACTCTTATATTTTCTGGGTAGAAATGATGATATCATTAAAACAAGAGGTGAAAAGGTAAGCCCGATTGAAGTAGAGAATGTAATTTATTCTATTGAAGGTGTGAAGGAAGTTGCCATCTTAGGCATTCCGGATAAAGTAATGGGAGAGTCTATTGTGGCTATAATTACAACAGATGGGACAGCTCAAGTCAATGAAAAAATAGTTCACCGGAAATGCTTATCGCAATTGGAATCTTTTATGGTGCCCGGAAAAATTGTTATCCTTAACGAAATGCCTAAAAGTTCAAATGGAAAAATTGATAAAAAAGAACTAAAAAAAATGTTGCAAAATGAAACTGACAAAAACTGAGGCTTTTTATAAGTTTAATCTCTGGCTTACAGCCTGGAATATGCATAACCTTGATGGCGTTATGGCATTAATGCATGAAGATATTGTGTTTGAGAATTGGGATGGAAGGATTGTCAAGGGCAGAGAGATGCTCAGAAAAGCCTGGATGCCCTGGTTCTTCCGGCACGATGATTTTAAATTTATCACAGAAGAACTGTTTTTTGATGAACAAGAACAGAAAATGGTCTTCCAGTGGTGGCTTAAATGGCTTCCGTCTGAAAATAATTTAAACAGACAAACTGAAATAAGAAAAGGAGTGGATATACTTCATTTCAAAGAGGGACGGATATTCAGAAAGATTACTTATTCTATAACACCATTGCGCTCTGAATCTTCTTTTGTTAAAATTCCTGCTGCTGAACAATCACACCGCTTTCGTTAAAATGAAAACAAGTATATTATACAGTGAAATAAAAACACAATTCGGAAAGAAATTTAATTTTCTTAAAGATAAGCCGGAAGAAACAGTTGATTCAACGCTAAAAGCTTGTTGGCAGTGTGCTTCAGGTAACCCTATGTCTGCTGAGGAAGCCATTAAGCATCCCTTACCGGCATTAAATGATAAGCAACTAAAACAATTATATAGTCTCCTGGAAAAAAGATTAAAAAATGTTCCTCTCGCACACATTGTCGGAAGACAGAATTTTTTAGGGATAGAATTTCTGTCAGATAAAAGGGCATTGATACCCCGAAAAGAGACTGAAATACTGGGTAAAAAAGCTGTAGAATTATCCTTTGAATTGGCAAAAAACCGGGACTCTCTTAGAGTAATGGATATCTGTTGCGGCTCCGGAAACCTGGGACTATCGGTAGCCCATTTAAATCCCAAAGTTCAACTTTTTGCTTCCGATTTATCTGAAGAAGCAGTTGAACTTGCGAAGGACAATACGAATGTACTTCAACTGGGTCCAAGATCTGTGATCCTGGCAGGAGATTTATTTTCTGCTTTTGATAATAATGAATATTGGGAAAGTGTTGATTTGGTGATCTGTAATCCACCTTATATCTCATCAGCTAAAGTTACTAAGATGGATGAAGAGATTTCCGGTCATGAACCTGTTCTGGCATTTGATGGTGGAATGTTCGGTTTTAAAATCATTCAAAATGTAATTGAGAAAGCTCCCACTTATTTGCGAAAAGGAGGATGGCTGATATTTGAGGTGGGATCAGGGCAGGGAGAATTTATAATGAAGATGTGTGAAAGGACCGAAAAATATGAGGACGTAACTCCAATTACTGACGAGATCGGAAATATACGTGTCATAGCAGCACGAAAAAATCAAAAAGAGTAATGTATTTAAAGTTTTAGGTGTTAACGAATAAAAAGAGGCTCGGCTGTTTTGAAATCTGCATTTTTTTTTAGAATATAGTGTTCTGAAAATGAAGTGTAAAAAATGTGAAAAAGCTTCTTTCTGAAAATGGAATATTTTAAAATTCGGATTTACCTTTCATAGTTGTTTAAAGAAAAATACAGTTATACTTTCAATATTTTAATTCATAATCAAACCCTCATTTTTAACCTTTATATACCTATTTAAATTTATGGAAACGAAAACAGAAATTAAAGACAAAATCAGGCAGTATATAATCGAGGAGACTTTTTCGTCGCCCGAGTTAGTAAAGGACGAATCGAAAATATTTGAAGAAGGTCTTTTTGATTCTATGGGCTTTATTCTCCTGATTAATTTTATTGAAGAAAACTTCTCAATAAAGGCTAAAGACTCAGAATTACTGGAATCAAATTTTGAGTCTGTTAACGCTATTGCAGAGTATGTAATAAAAAAGAAATCATTACTCAGCCAGGTATAAATTAATGTGTGGAATAGCTGGGATTTACCGTTATTCATCCGGTAACGGTCTTTCAATCGAACATGATGTTAAGAAAATGCTTTCTCTCATCCGGCACAGGGGGCCGGATGAAAGCGGAATGTATTTAGGCGATAATATCGCAATCGGAAATGTTAGATTGAGTATCATTGATCTGGAATCAGGACAACAACCGATTTCAGATGAGTCAGGAAATTATTGGATTGTTTATAATGGGGAAGTCTTCAATTATACAGAACTCAGAGAGCATATATTAAAGAAAGGGTTTAAACTTAAGACTCATTGCGATACTGAAGTTGTGGTACAGATGTATGCAATGTATGGAGTTGAATGTCTTCAATATTTTAATGGACAGTTTTCATTCTGCATTTGGGATAAAAAAAAGAATGAATGTTTTCTGGGCAGAGACAGGGTGGGTATTCTTCCCTTGTATTATTCAAATACCAAAGATGAATTTGCTTTTTGTTCAGCGATTAAAGGCTTACTGTCCTGTGTTAAGGTGGGCAGATATATAAGTCCTGAAAGCCTGGCGCAGATATTCACATTCTGGACGACAATATCTCCAAATACTCCTTTTAAAGATGTTTACGAATTGCCTCCCGGGCATTATATGAAAGTTAGCAGATCAGGCATACGTATTGAAAAATACTGGGAGTCTGATTTTTCTAATTCAGCATTGTCCGTTGTTAATAATGAAAAAGATATTGTTAATGAGTATAGGGAATTGCTTAAAGATGCGGTTAAAATAAGATTAAGAGCTGATGTGCCGGTGGGGGCCTATTTAAGTGGTGGACTGGATTCAAGTATTACAACTTCGCTAATTCATGAGACTAATCCCGACATTTTAAATACTTATTCTATAGGTTTTGAAGATTCTGTTTATGATGAATCAATCTATCAAAAAGAAGCTTCAAAATTTTTTAATAGTAATCATACGGCATTCCGGTGTAATTCGGAAGAAATAACCGGTTATTTTTCTGAAACGGTTTGGCATACTGAATTCCCTGTATTAAGGACTTCCTCAGTACCAATGTATTTGTTGTCGAAACAAGTCAGAGCCAGCAATATTAAAGTTGTAATGACAGGTGAAGGTGCTGATGAATTTTTGGCCGGCTATGATATTTTTAAGGAAACAAAAATAAGGGAGTTTTGGGCTAAGGAACCTGATTCGCTTATCAGGCCGAAGTTGTTATCAAGACTGTATTCATATTTGCCAATAATTCGGGACGCAGGTCCGACTGCACTGAAATTATTTTTTGGATATAAGCTCAATGAAACGAAGAGCCCGTTTTATTCACATCTATTGCGTTGGCATAACACCTCCAGGATTAAATCTTTCTTGTCGGATGATATTTCAATACGACTCTCTGACTATAATCCGTTGAATTTATTGAGTGAAAAATTACCTGAACATTTTCATAACTGGAGTTCGTTGGCAAAAGCTCAGTACTTGGAATCCACAATCTTCATGTCAGGTTATTTACTTTCCTCACAAGGTGATCGGATGCTGATGGCGAATTCAGTTGAAGGCAGATATCCTTTTTTGGATCACCGGGTTATTGAGTTCTGCAACCGGCTCCCCGATAACCTGAAATTAAATGGGCTGAATGAAAAGTTCTTACTCAAGAAGATGAGTAAAGACATGATTCCCGAGTCAATCCGGAAAAGAGTAAAACAACCCTACCGGGCCCCGGTTCCGGAAAACTTTTTTAGTAATAAATATTCGGATAACATTGCTGAAATTCTATCACCTGGCTTTTTAAAATCCTGTGGCTTATTTAATCCCGAAAAGATTCAAACATTGATGAATAAAATGAATAAACAAAAGGAGGTCTCTGAAGTAGACCAGATGACTTTGACTGCAATTATTTCGACTCAGCTTTTATACAAAATGTTTATTTCAGATTCAATTAATGCGGATATACGCAACCTGGAAAATCTGAAAATTATAAAAGAAGAATAGGTGGGTAGATATTTTATTTATAAACGTTTTAATAAAATTTGATTATGAAGATATTGATAACCGGAGTGGCAGGGTTCATTGGATCTAACCTTGCAAAACATTTATTGAAGCGGGGACATTCAGTTGTTGGGATAGATAATCTGAATTATGGTTTTTTAAGAAATATTGAATTTGCAAAAAACGATTCTAAATTTAAATTCATTTTAGGTGATATCGCAAATCCCCATATATTAACTGATATACCTGCCGATATTATTGTGCATCTGGCTTCTCAAAAAATTCCCAGGTATACCAATGCTTTAAGAACGCTGGATGAGAATTACCTGATGTTAAGAAATGTAGTTGAAAAATGCCGGTTTGATAAAACAAAAATTCTTTTTGCCTCAACATCTGATGTATATGGAAAAAATCCAAACATACCCTTTAATGAAAATTCAGACCTGGTAATGGGGCCTACAACAGTTAAACGTTGGGCTTACGCACTTTCAAAGATGTATGGTGAACAGTATATTATTGCAAATAAGGATGAATACGGATTAAAATATACGATTGCAAGATTTTTTGGATCCTATGGGCCACATCAAAACCTGACATGGTGGGGTGGTCCTCAATCTGTTTTTATTGAAAAGGCTTTTAAAAACGAAGCCATTGAAGTGCATGGTGATGGAACTCAAACGAGAACATTTACATATGTTGATGATACCGTCGGGGCATTAGTTTCTTGTATTGAGAATGAAAAATCAGATAACGAAATATTTAATACGGGTAGTAAGTCCGGGGGTGAAATTGCTATTAAAGACCTCGCTGTAATGATTTGGAGGCTGGTAAATGGGGAGGGTTCACAACCAAAAATTAATTTTATTCCGTACACTACTTTTGGTAATTATGAAGATGTAATGCGAAGAGTTCCGGATATTTCAAAGCTGAAAACGGTATTGAATTTTGAACCTCAATGGGAGTTGGAAGAAGGTTTGAAGCTTACTATCGAATGGCAAAAGCAATTCATGACGAAATAGTATCAGTACATAAAATGGCAATAAAAAAATGGGGTATAGTGGGCGGCGGTATAATGGGAATGACACTTGCTCACAGGTTGGCTCAGTTAGGACATAGTGTTTCCCTGTTTGAAGCTGCACCCAATTTAGGTGGGCTGGCAAGTCCCTGGAAGATGGGAGAAGTGGAATGGGATAAATTTTACCATGTCATTTTATTATCGGACTTAAAGACCCGGGAAATGCTTGATGAAATCGGGCTAAAGGATAAAGTTGAATGGGTTGAAACTAAAACGGGATTTTATGTTGATGGAAAACTTTATTCTATGTCGAATTCAGTTGAATTCCTGAAATTTCCTGTACTTAATATTTTTGATAAATTTCGCCTTGGACTGACTATTCTTGTTGCATCTAAAATCAGGAACTGGAGAAAACTGGAAAAAATTCCGGTTACCAGCTGGTTAAGAAAATGGTCCGGGAAAACTACATTAACTAAGATATGGCTGCCGCTTCTACGGGCTAAATTGGGAGAAAGCTATCAAAGAACTTCAGCTGTATTTATATGGGCAACCATACAGCGCTTATATGGAGCTCGTAAAAGCGGGTTAAAGAAAGAAATGTTTGGTTATGTTCCGGGTGGGTATAAAAAAATTATTGAGGCGTTCGAAAATAAATTAACGGAACAGGAAATTAAGGTGAAAAAAATGTGTGCGGCAAAAGAGGTACGGGTATCTGCAAATGGTAAACCCATAATTAGCTTTGAAAATAATAGCATTGAAGAATTTGATGAAGTTATTGTAACACTTCCTTCCGGTATTGCTTCCTGCCTTTGCAAAGGGCTTACTGAGGCTGAAATTAAGAAATTGAACGGGATTGAATATTTGGGAGTTATTTGTGTAGCTGTATTATTAAACAAATCCATCAGCCCGTTTTATATTACAAATATTACCGACTCTTCTGTTCCCTTTACGGGTGTGATTGAAATGTCTGCTCTTGTTGATAAAAAATATCTTGCCGGCCGTACATTAATTTATCTTCCTAAATATGTCAACTCTGATGATCCCATGTTTTCACGTTCGGATGAGGATCTTAAAAGTTATTTTGTAAATAGTTTTAAAAAAATGTATCCGGATCTGAGAGATGAAAATATTGAATTCGCAGGTGTGGCAAAAGCAAAGCATGTTATAACAGTCGCAAAATTGAATTATTCAGAGCTCCTCCCTGGAATTAAGACTACAATCCCGGGAGTGAGTATAATTAATACATCGCATATTAAAGACGGGACTTTAAATGTAAATGAAACTATAAAAGTAGCTGAATCAAAACTTGAAGAGTTATTGCAACCATGAAAAAGAAAAGAAAAATACCTGCCAGTATTTCGCTCGATCTCGATGATAAATGGTCTTATATGAAAGTTCATGGCGACGCAGGTTGGGAAACTTTTCCTTCCTATTTGGATATAGTATTGCCCATTACGTTGGATATTTTGGATAAGCTGGATATAAAGATTACATTTTTTATAGTTGGACAAGATGCAGCAATTGAAAAGAATGGCCCGCTGCTTCGCAGTATTGCTGAAAGAGGACATGAAGTAGCAAATCATTCTTTTCATCATGAATCATGGCTTAAGACTTACTCAAAAGATAAGATTGAAGAAGAAATCAGGCTGGCGGAGGAAGCTATTTTGAAAGCGACCGGGAAAAGAACGAACATGTTTAGGGGGCCCGGTTTCAGTTGGAGCAGTGATTTATTAGAAGTGTTACAGAGCAGGAATTATGTTTTTGATGCTTCAATCCTTCCTACTTATTTGTCGCCGCTTATGCGTAAATATTATTTCTGGAAATCCAAACTGACAAAAGAACAAAAGAAAAGCAGGAAGGAGTTGTTTGGTTCCTTCCGGGAAGGATTTTATCCGCTGAAGCCTTTTAAATGGAAATTAAAGAACGGAAAATCCTTGTTGGAAATACCCGTTACAACTATGCCGGTATTTAAAATTCCTTTTCACCAGAGCTATTTGATTTATATCAGCAATATCTCCTCACTATTAATGAAGATGTATCTTCGTTTTTCTATATTCATGTGTAAGCTTACAAAAACGTCGCCCAGTTATTTGTTGCATCCTCTTGATTTAATTGGCAGCAGGGAAGCACCGGAATTGGAATTTTTCCCGGGAATGAAAATGCAAAAAGAGAAAAAAATAAAGATATTTGAATTTGCATTATCTCGTCTGAAAAAAAACTTTGAACTTCTGCCCATGGGTGCGTTTGCAAAGAGGCTGTCCGAAAATCGAAAGGAAATACCCGTTAAATAACAATTTGTCGAATGAAAATATTTTCAGTAGTGGGAGCAAGACCGCAATTTATAAAGTTAGCTCCCCTTTCTGCTGCACTGGCAAATTCACACAAGGAGTATATTGTACATACCGGTCAGCATTATGATTATGAAATGTCTGAAAAAATCTTCCTGGATCTCGGAATCAGGAAGCCGGATATTCATCTTGAAGTTGGTTCCGGAAGCCAGGCATTTCAAACCGGGAATATGATGGTAAAATTGGAACAGGAAATGTCTAAGCAAGTGCCGGACAGTGTAATTGTATTCGGTGACACTAATTCTACTCTTGCCGGTGCTTTGGTGGCAGCAAAATTAAATATTCCGATCATACACATTGAAGCCGGATTAAGGAGTTACAATAAACATATGCCTGAGGAGATTAATCGTATTGCAACAGACCACCTTTCAAAACACCTGTTTGCACCTACTCTTACGGCCATGGAAATCTTACAGCGTGAGGGATTGGAGTCTAATTCCTATTTTACAGGAGATATTATGGTAGATACTATCAAGGCAAATCTTGAAATCGCCTTAAGTAAATCGAAGATTATCTCTGAATTGAAATTGAAAGAAGGTGAGTATAATTTACTGACATTGCATAGAAATTATAATGTTGATGATCCAAAAGTATTAAGGCATTTATTGAATCAGCTGGGCAAGTTGGGAGAATTGATTGTTTTCCCGGTACATCCGAGAACTAAAAATAATATCGGAAATGATTATTCAATCTCAGGTAATATAATTTTGACATCTCCTCTTGGTTATCTTGATTTTATCGCTCTGGAATATTTCTCGAAAAGAATTATAACAGATTCAGGGGGCGTTCAGAAGGAAGCCTATATTCTTAAAAAGCCATGCATTACGTTACGAAGTGAAACAGAATGGGTGGAAACAGTTAGGGAAGGGTGGAATCTATTAGTGGAACCCTCGGACAATCAAATTCCTCAAAAGATTCAAAATTTTAAAGTACCAGGGAAACAAATTAATATTTTTGGGGTTAATGTGGCGAATTCAATGCTGGATATAATTAACCGTTTATAGTTTTTTGATCCTTATTTAGAAGTATGAAATACTGCGAGTCGTATATATTGTGCAAAGAAGAGAGGCGGCATGTATTAACTAAAAATGGTTATGATATAAAGGAATGTAAGAAGTGCGGCTACAGATATACCACCCTGGATCAGAATATAGAAAATGTAAATACAATTTATTCAGATCAATATTTCTTTAATGGGCAGAGTGGGTATACTAATTATCTGGAAGAAAAGGATATGTTGATTAGAGCCGGAAAAAACTATGCAAAAATTTTAAAAAAATATATTGAGCCTGGAAAATTGCTGGATGTGGGATCAGCAGCAGGCTTTATTATCAAAGGTCTCGAAAGTATGGGGTGGGATTGCCAGGGGATAGAACCGAATGATACGATGGCTTCATATGGAAGGGAAAATCTGAATTTAAAGATTGCGACAGGAAGCCTGGAAGAATTTCAATCTACCTCAACTTTTGATCTTATAACACTGATAGAAGTAATTGGAAGTTTTTATGATCTGGATAAGGCAATGAAAAACGTTTCTCGGCTTTTGAAGAAAGATGGATTGGTATTGGTTGAATCATGGGATAGAGAAAGTCTTGTAGCTCGTGTACTCGGTAAATATTGGCATGAATACTGTCCACCGACAGTCATTCATTGGTATTCTGATAAAACCTTAAATGATTTATTCAGCTATTATGGCTTTGAAATCGTTGCTAAGGGAAGACCTTCAAAGAGAATCAATATAAGGCACGGGCTGGAAATCATGGATACGAACTCACCAAAATTTTTAAAGAAGATAAAAATATA
>JAFDYJ010000040.1 GCA_018267515.1 Bacteroidota bacterium
TGTTATCAATGTTAACGGAGATACATTGAAAAGCCCGGATCTTTGGTGGGATCAAAACACAAAAACATTTTACTCTGATAGTGTTGCACAATATCGTACCAAAGACAAGCAAATTGCAGGAGGAAAGGGTGTAAAAGCTACGCAAGACCTGAGCAGTGTATTATTCAGAGAGCCCACAGGTACCGTCCAGGTAGCTGATACGCTTTATTAGAAGAAATCTTAGTTTCGTTTTTGATACTTTTCCTGGTTTTATTTCAATTTTGATTTTCAAAATAAAATATTGTTTTCTATGGAATACCGGCGTATGGGAAAAACAGGCTTACAACTGAGTGCACTTTCCTTCGGCAGTTGGGTGAGCTTTCATAAGCAAATCAATGACTCCATAGCAGAAGAGCTGATGAGTATGGCTTATGATAAGGGGGTTAATTTCTTTGATAATGCAGAAGTGTATGCATTGGGAGAAAGTGAAAAAATGATGGGCCGGGTTCTGAAAAAGAAAAACTGGGACCGATCTTCCTTTATAATCAGCAGTAAAGCTTTCTGGGGCTGGCGGGGAAAGCAAAATAAACCGAACCAGACCGGGTTAAGCAGAAAACATTTAATTGAAGCCTGCCATGAAGCATTGCAACGGTTGCAACTGGACTATCTTGATATTTATTTCTGTCATCGCCCCGATAAAACAGTTCCTATTGAGGAAGTGGTATGGACCATGAACGTACTGATTCAACAGGGAAAAATATTATACTGGGGTACCAGTGAATGGAGTGGTGTTGAGATTATGGAAGCTCATCGTGTGGCCCATCAATATAATCTGATCGGCCCATCTGTAGAACAACCGCAATACAATTTGTTCGAAAGAAATAAAATGGAAAATGAATTTCTTACAATTATTAATACAGTGGGTTTGGGAACAACGATATGGAGCCCTTTAGCCAGCGGGTTACTCACCGGTAAATATAATTCCGGTATACCGGAAGGCAGCCGTTTTTCATTATCCGGATTTGATTGGTTAAAAGAGCAATGGATGAAAGAAAATTTAATAATTAAAGTTGATCAGCTTGCAAAACTTGCTCAAACTCTCGGTTTGACGCTTGCACAAATGAGTATTGCGTGGTGTATCAAAAACCCGAATGTTACCACTGCTATTTTGGGAGCGACAAAAAAAGAACAGTTGCTGGAAAATCTCAACGCAATAGAGGCGAAAGAAAAATTAACTGAAGAAGTTATGAAACAAATTGATGAGATTGTACAAAACAAACCAATACTTCCGGAACATTAAAAACGAAACAGCCCCGATTTTTTTCAGGGCTGTTTCAATACTTTGAGATCGAAGCCTTAACCTTTGGCGTTTTTCAGATTAACGGATTCCTTCGGCTCAAGGTAGTGTTTTCAGTTGCCGCCCGGGTAGCACCGGCCGGATTGGATATTTGGACTTAAACGGGACGCAGGTTTTTCAGAATTTTCTTTCACTGTAAATGCGATTCCAGGAAAGAAAGTTGATTGATATGGATTTTATAGTTGGTTTCTTAGGATTGTTGGAATTTTTTTTGGCTTTCATAATATTGGATTGAAACAGGGTTCCTTACCAATCAACTTGAAACAAAAGTAGTTTTTGGAACCCTTTTGTCATAGAGAAAATGTGCCATTGTAATCTGCGAATTAAAACTGCGAAGCGTACGTAGTACTACGAAGCCTGTTGGGTATATAAACCTATTGATTTATTATCTTCATTCCTTAAACTGTTCAAAATGCCATTTTTAAATAAGACTGTATTTATCACCGGCGGTAGCCGGGGTATCGGAAAAGCAATTGGCCTTCGATTGGCAAAAGAAGGTGCAAACATTGTAATCGCTGCCAAATCAATAGAAGAAAACCCTAAGCTGGGGGGAACCATTTTTTCTGCTGCAGAAGAAATGGAAAAAGCAGGAGGGAAAGCTTTGGCTGTTCAATGTGATATCCGGTTTGAAGACCAGGTTCAAAATGCAGTGAACAAGACAGTTGAAAAATTTGGTGGTATTGATATGCTGGTCAATAATGCATCTGCAATTTCTTTGTCGCCGACAGAGAAAACCGAACCTAAGCGTTTTGACCTGTTGTATCAGATTAATGTAAGAGGAACCTTTTTTGTAACTAAAGCCTGCATTCCACATTTAAAAAAGTCTTCGAATGCTCATATTCTCACCTTATCACCCCCTGTGAATATGAATCCAAAATGGTTTAGTAAACATTTAGCCTATACATTAACCAAATACAATATGAGCATGATGGCGATGGGGTGGGCAGAAGAATTGAAAAATTTTAATATCGCTTCCAATGCTTTATGGCCGAGGACAACAATAGATACAGCAGCCGTCCGGAATTTATTGGGAGGAGAAGCATTGGCTAATATGAGCCGCACTCCTGAAATTCTCGCTGATGCTGCATATTATATATTCAGTAAAACAGCCGGGAACTGCTCGGGGAATTGCTTTATTGATGAAACAGTATTAGCACAGGAAGGAATTACCAACCTGGATAAGTATGCAGTTATCCCGGGAGGCCAACTTTACCAGGATTTGTTCCTGGATTAAAACAGTGTTAAGTCTTTATTCGCAAAAACAGGCTGGCAAAATTCAATGCCAGCCTGTAGAATGAGTAATGATTTCAGATCTGATAATTAAAAAGCCTTTGTTTCTTTACCTTCCGAATCTATAATATGAATAGTTCCAAGATTAAGATCTCTGATTCCTTTTTCAATTTTTTCTCTGTCTCCAACGATCACCCATATTAATTTTGCAGGATCAATAACTTTCCGTGCAGCTGCTTTCATATCCTCAACTGTCAGGTTCCGGATCATTGAAGCATAGTTAGGCCAATAGCTGCTACCCCGGTTATATTGCACTTGTTCCTGTAAGGCTGACAAAACAGAAGCATTAGTTTCCCAGCCGCCTGGTAATTGTAATACTGCATTTTCCTGTACTTTATCAAATTCGTCTTTAGTCGGAGGCTTATCTGTTACATACTGATCCAGTTCTTTCTTCAGTTCAATTATGGATTCTTTAGTCTTGTCTGTTTGTACGGGTGCCAGGCCGGCAAAGAAACCCTGGCCTGCTGCCGGCATCAATATTGAGCCGGAGCCGTAAGACCAATGTTTGTCTTCACGCAAATTCATATTAATACGGGAGGTAAATTCACTCCCCAATATGCGATTCATCATGTCCATATTTATCCAATCCTTACTTTGCCCGGAAGGTGACAATTCAGCTGTTATCACAGTGCTCTGTAAAGCACCGGGTTTGTCAAGAATATAAACATCCGTTTTTGCAGGCATTTTAACAGTACTGATATTTTTTGAAGGAATATCTTTCTTTTTCCAACCGGAAAGTTTTGCTTCAATACCAGCTTTAAGTTCTGCTGCCGTAATGTCGCCCACTACAAATAGAGTGGCATGATTGGGAGCCAGCCATGTTTGATAATATTTTACCAGGTCATTTCTTGTAATCTTGCTTACTGATTCTTCATATCCACTGCCTGTATATGGATTTCCATAGGCATGATCTTTTCCATACAATAATCCCGGTAGAATCCGGAGTGCCATAGTAATGGGTTGAGATTGTTCTTGTTTTATGTTTAATAGTTGTTCTTTCTTAAGCCTTTCAAAATCTTTTTCCGGGAAGTTTGCATTTAAAATTACATCTGAAAATAAATCGAGACTTTTATCAAAGTTTGTTTTTAATGCATTCATGCCGATAAAGCTGTTGTCAAGATCTGAACCAGTACTTAACGAGGCACCAAGGTTGTCCAACTCATCGCTGATCTGGATAGCAGTTCTGTTCCGGGTTCCTTCATTCAGCATATTCATGGCTAATTGAGAAACTCCCGGTTTTGAAAACTGATCTGAGGCAAATCCGGCATCCAGCATCAGGCGCATATTTACAACAGGAACACCTGTTCTTTGTGCCAGCATTACTTTTAAACCATTGGACAATGTAAACTCCTGTACCTGTGGAAATTTTACGGCAGGTGGTGGTCCTAACGGAGGTAATGATTTACGATCTACTCCTACCACATCAGGCTTTAAGTCCGGAAAAGGTAAAACCTGAAGCGCATACAAGCCATCGCTCAGCCAATCGGCAGCTACTTTTTGGAGATCCGAACCTTTTGCAGATTTAATCCATGCATTCACTTTTTTATAATAGTCAGGGCTGCCGCCATAAACTTCATTCTGAGCCAGTATGTCTGATTTACCGCCAAAGCCACCAATACGTTCCATTCCTTTGATGAATCCTGCAAAATATTGTGTCTTCACTTTATTAAGTTCATCCGGATTTACTCCGTTCTTAATTAATTTTTGCAGTTCTTCATTAATGATGGATTCAATCTTTTCAAGGGGAACACCGGGTTTTGCATCAGCCTGAATCATAAATTGTCCGCCAATTTCCTTACTATCAATAAAAGAACTTACACTGCTTGCTAATTGCTCGTCATACACTAACCTTTTATACAACCTGGAAGATTTTCCGCTACTCAGCACATCACTCAAAAGATTAAGATAAGTACCCTGCTCAGTTCCCCATTCCGGAATATTCCATATCAGCATTGTCCGGGCTTGTGGCACACGATCCTGAACGATCAGGCGATGTGTATTCTTCATTTTAGCTATCCATTCCGTTTGCTTACTAATAGGGGGGCCGGGTGGTATATCACCAAAATATTTTTTTACTTTTTCCAATGCAACTTCAGGAGTAATATCTCCGGCAACTACAAGTACTGCATTATTGGGCCCATAGTAAGTTTTAAACCAGGTCTTCACATCATCCAGGGAAGCTGCATCAAGATCGTCCATGCTTCCGATAACTGTCCAGGAATAGGGATGATTAGAAGGATAAGTATTTTTATTTATTAAGTCGTATGCAATTGCATATGGCTGGTTTTCACCCTGCCGTTTTTCATTTTGAACGACGCCTCTTTGCTCATTCAACCTGGCCGTATCAATTGCTCCGAGAAGGTGTCCCATACGGTCACTTTCAAGAAACAAAACCTGGTCTAATGCAGAAACGGGTACATTCTGAAAGTAATTTGTTCTGTCTTCATTGGTTGTACCATTCAGGTCGGTGGCTCCTATACTTTCCATTTGTTTGAAATAATCCTGGTTATAATTTTCACTTCCATTGAACATCAGGTGTTCGAATAAATGAGCAAAACCCGTCTTGCCCGGTTTTTCATTTTTAGAACCTACATGGTACCAGACATTAACTGCTACAATCGGAGCTTTATGATCTTCATGAACAATTAAGGTAAGACCATTGTCAAGCTTAAATTTCCTGAACGCAATATCAATATCCGGGAAAGAAGGAGCGCTTTGACCAAATGAGAACCGGAAGATGAATATCATTAGGATATTAAAGAACAATAATTTTTTCATGATCGGTGGTTTTAGAGTTTAAGTTAGAAGATAAGCACAAAAGGTAAGGAATTTCTATTGATCTCCCTGACATCAGATAGTATTTAATGAATAGGAAGGGGTAATAATTTTTGCAAATAAGCCGGATGAATTCATTGAAGCGGCAGCGGCTTTTTTTACCAGAAAAACAAGTTTTTATATTATTATCTGCGAAAAAGCGATTTTGTAAATCCTGGTATAATGATAGTAGAAGAAGTTATTCCTGTATTTTCTCCGGCCTCATTTGCGGAAATAATAAAACATCTTGTATTGAAGGCTGGTTAGTAAGTAACATGCAAATTCTGTCAATGCCAAAACCGATCCCTGAAGTAGGTGGCATTCCATATTCTAATGCACGGAGAAAATCATAATCAATATACATTGCTTCATCATCACCCCGTTCCATCAGTTTAGCCTGTTCTTCAAAACGTTCCCGCTGATCAATCGGATCATTTAACTCGCTGTACGCATTGGCGATTTCTTTTCCGTTTACGATGAGTTCAAAACGTTCCACTAATCCTCTTTCGCTGCGGTGTTTTTTTGTCAGCGGACTCATTTCAACCGGGTAATCAATAATAAAAGTCGGTTGAATAAAATGCTGTTCACATTTAGCTCCGAAAATTGCATCAATCAATTTTCCTTTTCCCATTGTTTTATCCACTTCCACATGCATTTGTTTGCAGGCAGATCGAAGATGTTCTTCATTCATCTTACTTACATCAAACCCGGTATATTCTTTTATGGCATCGTAAATACTGATTCGTTTGTACGGTGCTTTGAAGGAAATGGTTTTGTCATTTACCGGTACGTCGGTGGAGCCACATACATCCATAGCTGCTTTTTCCAAAAGCTGTTCTGTGGTTTCCATCATCCATAAGTAATCTTTGTAGGCTACATAAAATTCCAGTATGGTGAATTCGGGATTGTGGGTTCGGTCCATTCCTTCATTACGAAAGTTGCGGCTGAATTCATAAACCCAGTCAAATCCTCCAACAATCAGGCGTTTTAAATAAAGTTCATTGGCAATACGCAGATAAAAAGGAACATCCAATGCATTGTGATGGGTAATAAAAGGTTTTGCAGCTGCGCCACCCGGAATAGCTTGTAAAACAGGAGTGTCCACTTCTAATGCCTCACGGGTATTTAAAAATTCCCTTATGGAATTAATGAGTTTTGTTCTTTTTAAAAAAACTTCCTTAACGGAGGGGTTGATGATCAGGTCGGCATAACGCTGACGGTATTTGAATTCAGGATCTGTAACGGCATCAAAAGTTTGCCCTTCAGCTTCTTTCACTATAGGGAGCGGACGCAACGATTTAGCGAGAAGTGTTAATTCTTTTACATGGACAGAAGTTTCACCGGTCTTTGTTATAAAAACATATCCTTTAATACCGATTATATCGCCGATGTCCAGCAGTTTTTTCCATACAATATCATAAAGTGATTTGTCTTCCCCCGGGCAAATATCATCACGGCGTATATATAACTGAATACGGCCATGAGCATCCTGGATCACTGCGAAGTTTGCTTTACCCATATCACGTACACTCATGATGCGGCCGGCAAGGCATACATCAGCAAAGTCTGTCTTTTTTTCTTCAGAAAATTTTTCTTTTATATATGCCGAATTGCTATTGACCGGGTATAAAGGGGCCGGGTAGGGCTCAATGCCCATCATAATTAACTCTGCTAATTTTTCCCTGCGCAGCAGTTCCTGTTCTGATAAATGTTGAGTTTGCATTATAACAATAAAGAATTTGTCAGCTGATACGTTAATAAAAGCGGACAAAATTACGGGAAGCGACTGTGTAAAAAAAGTATTACTGGGTTACCGGCTGAGGCTGTGAACTTGATTTTTTCTTCTTCTTCTTTCCTTGAATGCTTCGCAGGGCTAAGGCGAATAAAAATATGATCAATGCCGTTCCACCCAGACCTACAACGACTGCCAAAAAATCGGAGCCGTTGCAGGATAAATTACAAGCCAGGCTGGCTAGAAGAATGAGGAGACCTAAAGCAACAATGACCGAAAGAATAATAAGAAATACTTTATCTCCTTTTGAAAGATCATTTGATTTTTTAATTCCCCTTATTTGCTCTTTCAAGAGCTTTTTTCTTTCTTTCCATTTTAATTGATTTCCATCCTTGTCTTTCAATGATGCAGAAAATTCTGAAATCTTTTTGTACCCTTTTGATAAACTGTCTTTAGGCAATGATGTATTCATTTCAATAGTTGCGCCGAGGGAAGAATAACCCTGGAATATTTTTTCCGGGTGATTACCAAGGTAAATAAACATACCAAAAGCAGAAGCGGCTAAAATAAAATCACAGGATTTTTGCCGGATATAAAAGACAGCAGAACTTAGCTTTTGACCTTTCTCCCGTTTTGAAGGATACATGAAGACCGCCAATGCGTATAAAAAACAAAAACACAAAAGGGATATAAATGATAATGAAATATTCAGATCATTTAAAAGAACTCCGATTATAATTCCTAATACATCTAAAATAATGAAGGAAATTATAATGATGATCCGTGCCGGCCATTTATGCGTCCTGGCCCAGAATGATATTTTTTTCATATTAATTTGTATTGATTTATTAATAGTCACTAAAGAAACGGGTACGGATATGGATAAAAAAGGTATTCTCATTTTTTATTTCCTTTAATAAAATAACCAAGCCGGATACCGAAATAACGATTCTTCAACGTGCCATCACTTGATCCCCCGGGGAAAATATTGCTCAGTCCCTGGGTATAATTTGCAGAAAGAGAGAGACCGTTTTGAAAAGTGATGCCAGTGATGAAGTTGGCACCCATATCCAATCTTCGAATATCATCATCGTCCGTGTTTCCGAATTGGAGGTCAGAACTGATTGATGCATCGTCATAACTGTAGGTGCCTTTTCCTGAAATGCCTATACCAACAGAAGGGCCTGCTCCAATAAAAAAACCATTTCCTTTTTTGGGATGATACAGGAAATTCAACGGTATTTCAAAGTAGTTAATGCCCAACTTTACTTTTTCAGTGAAACCGCCGGAGGTTTCTTCTTCTTTTGTTCCTTTTTGTACAAACTGAAGTCCGGGTTGAAAACTGAATTGCTCATCAATAGGAATATCCAGTACCAGGCCTGCCAGCACTCCGATCTTTGATTTCCCATTATCGGTTTCTCCATCTACTTTGGAATGCATGTTGGCAATGGAAACACCGGCAAAAACGCCTAAACTGGTGTTTTGGGATTGAGCTTTAAAGCATAAAGCGGCAATGATTACTGATATAATTGTCTTTTTCATGATGAATGTCTTAAGAGTTATGAATGTGTTGGTTTATTTCAGAAACAAATTGAACTATTTTCTCCGGGTTAATAATTGCGTTTTGCAGTTAACCGTTTTCAGGTAATGAGTATCCGTTTTGAACTAATATTTTGCTGTATGGTTTATTGTTTTATAGTTGAAACACAATAATCTCAGCGTACCATTCCTGATTTTTGCAAAACTTTCTTTCCTTGTTAGAATTTTTTAATAAATTTTTTTAAAGATTTCAAGATGTTTTATTTACTCTCAGGGTTTGGCAAATATTCTTGTAACAGATCTTTTATTTTCACCCATTCTATTAACTGCTGATTCACCTTGAATTCAGGCCTTTTATTGAAAGGATAGAATAGGCTCCCCGTAAGTACTCCTAATGCTGTACCCTCTAAAAAACCTGCAGCTGCTCCTTCACTTGCTGTATAAGTTAATATTAAGTCAGAAGGATCCGCACTAACTGCACCTGCAATTGCAAATGCGGTTCCGAAAAGAAGAGAGGATATTAAAATCGTATTGCCAATTGACCTTCCCAGTTTCAGAACAGATACCCGGTTAATGGGAATCTCTGAAAATTTTTCTCCCAATTGCAATGTGAGTGAACTATCTGTAGTTGCGACCAGGAAACCCTTCTGTATTTTTTTCCCGTTTTCATCGAAGACTCTTACAAATGTTTTTTTTTGTGAAAATGAAATCGTTGCTACCAACAACGTAAAGCATAGAAGAATTGTTGATTTCATTTTTGTTGGTTTCGTAATCCAAACCTAACAACTCAAAAATCATTTTTCAAATTGAATTTTGCATTTTGCCATCCCTGGTTTGCAAATTTCGCAAATGATTAAATACTTGATACTGAAAGGGTAATTCAAAAATCAACCTTTTTAATTATTTAGTTTAACTTTCAATGGCGGAACGAGGCCAGCTGATAATTCAAAATCATTTTATTCAAAATTTTATAGATTCTTCCGGGGCACAGGAATTTCTCTTCCGGCGTATCAAAGAATTATTACCTCCTCCTATCTCATTAGTTGATGCTGTGGCTGAAACTCTTCATATCAGTTCTGACAACGCTTACCGTCGTATTCGTGATAAAACACCAATAATTCTGGAGTAGGTTAAAGAGTTATGCCGGCATTATAAAATATCGTTGGATCAAATGCTGGACGTAAAAAGTGATTCTGTTTTGTTTCAGAATGTATTTTAATGAATGGATACTGCTTGATAACAATATGCTGGCCGTTCTGGACAATTCAAAACTTAGCATTGTACCTCATACCGCAATTAACTATATGTTGAGCCGGGATCAGCCATTCTCCGAAAACCAATACCGGTTTATCCAAAACCTGATGCAGCGGTCCACACAGATCAGCGAGGTAAGTGAAAAAGAAAGGTCACGGTTTTTCCGCCTGGTGCGGGAACGGATAGAAAAAAGAAAAGAATCCCTTAAAGTATAGCTAAAATAAAATTATCATTTGGATAATTGCATTTTGGCAGGTATTTTGGAGAATAGCGCTAAACAAAACGTATGATGAAAACTTTTATTTCTACTCTAATTATTTTCTCATTGCTTACAACCTCAGTTCATTCTCAGATTAAACTTAAACTTCCGAAAATTTTTTCCAAGGATACAAGTTCTGGCATTACTGAAAACGAAGCAGGGCAGGGTATTAAGGAAGCATTGACTAAAGGTGTAACCAATGCAGTATTGAATCTGAATAAAACAGACGGTTTTTTTGGAAGCGAAGCGTATAAATTATTTCTGCCTCCTGATGCAAAAAAGGTTGAAACTACACTGCGTAATGTAGGGATGGGGGCGCAGGTAGATAAGGCGATACTCTCCATAAACCGTGGAGCTGAAGATGCTGTAGGGTTTGCAAAACCAATTTTTGTTGATGCCATCAAACAAATGACGATCACCGATGCATTAAATATTTTAAAAGGACCTAAAGATGCAGCAACGCAATATTTCAAACAAAAGACAACAGATAAATTAATTAAGGCATTTACTCCTTCTGTGAAAAGCTCGTTGGAGAAAGTAGATGCAACTAAATATTATGGAGACATTGTAAAGACGTACAATAATTTTCCTACCACCTTTAAAAAAATGAATCCCGATCTTACTTCTTATGTAGTAGGAAAAGCGGTGGATGCATTGTTTGATCAGATTGCTAAAGAAGAAGCAAATATCAGAACCAACCCGGTTGCCCGGACAACAGATATATTGAAAAAAGTTTTTGGTTCTGTTGTGAAATAAGAGAATTAATCGGGGAAAACGCTCCAGTATAATAGAACAACCCTTCTCCTGGGATCATCGGTTTTATAATCAGTAACCCTGGGATTTGGAAATGCATCTCCCTTTCCTTCGTATAAGTATGCAATATTTTTTACGTTAGCACCACCTTCCGATCTGCCTACGGTAAAATTTTTAAACAGGGAGTTCACGGACTCTGCTCTTGCTCTTGAGAGTTCCTTGTTTAATTCTTTACTATCAGGAGGAGTATTATTCAATTTTAATCTTGCCAGAAGATCTTTATACAAAATGCTTCCTTCGGCAATCGTAGTTCCATCAGCATAACCTTTGGCGGTAATGATCAGTGATAGTGGAAAATCAGGATATTTTTTTATAAATGTATCAATCTCTTTTGCGGCAGGTTCAAAAAATTTCCCAATGGCATTGGCTATTTCTGGTGATACAGTGTATTTGCCCGGTTCAAAGAGAATGTCCTGGTCCAGCCGGATTACTGTATTACGATTCAGCAGATCAGTAAGCATCATCACACGCTGATTGATTTTCTGCGATTCCATCTTTGAGTTGAAAAGTGTATTATTCAAACGATCCCAATCAGACTTGTTGACAATGGTTTCACCGATCATTACAGTATCTCTTGTTATTAAAACATTGATCTGTGAATTAGTGCTGTCTATAAATCTTTGGAAACGGACACTTGCCGTATCATCAATCTCATTTTGAGTTTGTTTGGCCTTACGGGTTGCATCTAATTTTTGTAAACTGTCCTTGTATTGACGGAGCTGGCTATTTACAGTAGCTAAATCTTTTTTTGCAGAAGTTACTTTTCGTTGTGAGACACAGGAAACAAAGAATACCGAAATGACAGATACCAGGAGTAAAGATGTAATATTCAGATAACGCGTCGGGTATTTTTTCGGCTTATTACTAAGTTAAAAAAAATAAACCAATATTTTCTGAATTTTTTATTCGTTATCAGGAAACCGAAAGCAATACCTGCCATGCTTCTTTTACCTTCCCATCCTGCAATAATTTTTTGGAATAGACATGCAATTCTTTTTCCATTTCTTCCGGATTGATGCTATAGTATTGAATAATCTGTTTCAGGTGTGGATCGTTATAAAAAGGATCAATTACCGGCAGTTCCTGCATATTGGCCAATTGTCCAAGATCGTTGCCGGTCAGAATCTTACTGTTGCGGATATGTCCAGGCAATGCGTCCACACCTATTCCTAATTCAGTATTGGGTTTTTGAACATGAAACAAATTAGATTCATTAACCACACAATACCAGTCTGCTCCTAACCGGGCGACATGATGAATCTTTCGTTGATCCATTTTTTTATTTTCATTCAACAGGGAATCATCGATGTGCATACACAGTACTTCACAGATTACCAGGTTGCCGGCTCCGCCTTCTGTACCCAATGGTTTTATTTCATTCACCCTGCATTCCATTTTCACTTTACTTTCTTTTACCATCGGTGGCTTTACTAGTGTTGCTGTCTCTTTGGTAAAACCTGCTTTAATAAATTCGTCCGTTTCTTTAGGATATTCACAGCTTGCCAATGAAGTTTGATGTACCATATCATAAGTGACCATGTTAATCACCACTTCAGGCACTTCCTGTACATTGTGTAAAGTATGTTTGGTGGTATTGTTCCGCACCCTCCTGGAAGGAGAAAATATTAGGATAGGAGGATTGGAAGAAAACATGTTAAAGAAACTAAATGGGCTGAGGTTCACATTTCCTTCTTTATCTATTGTGGATGCAAAACAAATAGGACGAGGAGCAACAACATGCTGGAGATAATGTTGCCTTTCAATGGTTGTAATGGCTTTCAGGTCGAGGATCATTTATAATAGTTTTTCCTCCACCAATATTTTTTCAATATCTTTTGTCAGGCTACTGGCATTCTGTATTGAGTTATTGAATAACAAACAGATCACAATTTTCTTTTCCGGCACAAATTCAAAATCTGCTCTGAACCCACCCTGGCTGCCGGTATGGCCAATACGTTTTAATCCATTAATTGTTTTTGTAACAAACCAGCTGTATCCGATATTTGGTTTCAGGCTACTATTCCAGTTTTTAAATTTCTTTATTTCCATACTGTTTGCAATAATATCAGCATTCAGGAAAGCCGGCTTTTGTAATGCGAGATAATACTTGTACAGATCTGTTACCGAACACCAGATACCACCGTTTCCTGCTGCACAGAAAGTCGGTTCTTCGCCGTAATCCAACTCATCATATTTTCCATTTACCCGCTCATAGCCATGCGCCACGCCACTTTCGGGATGTGCGCCGTCCGTAATATCGCTTTCTGTCATACCAGCGGGTGCAAAAATTTCTTTACGGACAAAATCCTGCCATTTGCTGCCGGTTATTTTTTCAATAATCAAAGCAAGACCATTAAATGCCGGATTGCTGTATTCGTACCGGTTGCCGGGTTCGAAATTTAAAGTGTCAGTTTGCAAAACAGGTTGAAAATTTTGTACATCATCAGCCGTCAGATAAAAAACAGGATTCTCGCTGACTTTCCTATTATCCGGCAACCCGCTTACATGGCTCAGCAGGTGCCTGATTTTTACTTTCTGACCAATCTCTTTATTTTTTATTTCTGGAAAATATTTTGCCAGGTTATCATCAAGGCTCAATACTTTTCTTTGCTCCAGTATGAGGATTGCATTACTTACAAATGTTTTACTGACAGAGCCGGTATTAAAAATGGTGTGTGATGTAATAGGTTCCCGGGTATTTATATCTGCTATTCCGTAACCCTTACTAAAAAGTATTTTATCTCCTTTTGCAATCAGAACAGCCCCACCCGGTTCGTCTTTTTTTAAGGAAGAAGGAAGTAATGAATCTATCCTGGATGCAATTCTTTGCTGGCTCATCAATAAGGATGAAAAAAATAACAATGGAACAAAGATGAATATTCTTCTCATGAATTTCACATATTCTTTTTTAATTGCAATAAACTCCATCCTGCATCTGTGGAATCTGTTTCTTCAGCTACAATAGTATTGGTAAGTTTTCCCAACCCGTCAATTTCCATTTCTACAATATCATTTGGTTGCAGCCATTGTTCAGTATAGTTGGGATCTTTCAATTTAGCCGTTCCATTCAGTTCTAAAAAGCAACCCGTGCCAACAGTGCCGCTGCCAATTACATCACCCGGATATAAATTTACTCCGTAAGAAGCTCTTTCGATTATTTCCGCAAAGGTCCAATCCATATCAGCCAGGTTGCCTTCGCTTACCTGTACGCCATTAACGGAACATTTCATTTTTAAATTCCAGGTTTTACCTGTATGATTCTCTTTTGCCGGTACAACAAATTCTTCCAGTTCGTCCAGCGTCACTAACCAAGGTCCCAATGCAGTGGCAAAATCTTTTCCCTTTGCAGGACCGAGATTCATCAGCATTTCTTCCATCTGTAATTTTCTTGCACTCATATCATTCATGATCATCAGCCCGCCGATATACTCATCTGCATCTTCTGCTTTGATATTGCGTCCGTGTTTGCAAATGAGGATAGCAGCTTCCAGCTCAAAATCCAGTTTTTCAAAATGATCCGGCATGCATTTAATTTCTCCGGGACCCTGTATGCTGTGGTGGTTGGTAAAGTAAAACACAGGATACTGATCAAATTCCGGAAGCATGGCTGCATTCCTGTTTCTCCGGGCAGCTTCCACATGTTGACGAAACGCATACCCATCCCGGCAGGAAACCGGGAAAGGAACCGGAGATAATAACAGAACTTCATTCAGAGGTATGGCCCGGTTACTGCTTCGGATACCCTCTTTTAACATTGTTACCCCTGCTTGTGCAACCGGAAGCATATCTTCCCAATAATTTAGAAACATACTCATACTGCCCGGAAGATCCGGGTGTAATACATCCATATCATAAAGCATATCGTTGACCAAAACAGCCAGGTGTTCCTGTTCGTCTTTCAGGTAAGAAACTATTTTCATGTACCATTTACAGTTTGGGCAAAGAAACTGAAAAAAATTTGACTTTGCAGTCATAAGGCGGGTAACCTTAAAAGTAATCAGACTCCTGCAATGCGTTTTTTATATTCTGCAAGGGCTTCCTCCAGTCTTTCTTTTGCGGTAGTATCTCCGGGTACATTATGTGAAGGATGAATAAAAAGCTTCACTCCCCGATCTGCTAAGATTTCTGCCACAGTGGTTACTGTCATCCATACGGCTGTTACAAATGCCAATGTTGAAACCGGTCCGACTTTATCAAAATGATTTTTCAATGGAACGCAGGCATCCTGTATCGGTACGCAGGTATCCACGACAATGTCTGCCAGGTCAAAAATATTTTTCCTGCTGCTATGTCTTGATTGTTTTCCTTCTGCTTCTTTTGCAGAACCGAAAACAATCACTTTCAAACCTTTTTTCTTTGCTTCTAATGCAATGTCTATGTTTACTGCGTTAATTCCTGTATGCGAAAACAACCACATGCAATCCCTTGTATCGAAATTGTAACCTTTCATGATTTCTGTACCATAACCTTCCACCCGTTCCAGGAAAACAAAATTGTGAACACTCATACCGCCAACTATATTGGTGAAAAAAGTCAGGGGAAGTTCAATCATGGGATGAAAACCAACAAATCCGCCAATGCGGGGATACATTTCTTCTATCGGCAGCGTAGCGTGACCGCAGCCAAATGTATGCACCCAGCGGCCCGCTTCAATCGTATCCGCCATTAGTGCAGCGGCCTGTTGAATTTTTTCCAATTGAGTATTCTCAATTTTATCCATTATATCTCTTGCATTTTGTAACCATGTTTTTGCCAGCATAATTTTCAATTTATAAATAATAAAATGTTTTACATTTCTGAAGTAATTTTTTTTCGCAGGAGCAATAGAATAATAATCCTGCATATTGCAGTTACCACAAGCAACCAGGGTAGCAGGTGAATACCATAGTCCTGTGCAATAATTCCGAACAAATAGTTTACAATCGTATTTCCCAGCAAAGCAATCACCAACACGATACTAAAAGCTGTACCCGCTAAATTGGGAAATAAATGTCCGGCATATCCAAGCATTAGAGGAAACCCTGCAGCAAAACCAATTCCTAAAATAATATAAGCAATCACTGAGGAAGTGTAGCTATGGTCGTATAATAAAATCAATGAACCTAAAAGAGAAATCAGCAGGGACAAGACCATCAGTTTAAAAGATGAAATCACTTTCAGCACAAATCCTAAAACTAATCTCGCTGCAGTTAATCCAACCACGTACAAAGTAAGAATGTATAACGAGTTTTGCTCGGGAATTTTTACAGCTTTCTGAAGAAAAGTTGTTGTCCAGTTATTTGCCAAAGCTTCTGTACCGCTTTGAAAAAAAAGGAATCCACCTATCAATAATATACCCGGATCTTTTAAAAGTTTTACACCTTCCTTTATGGGAAACCCCTGAGCTTGTTTAGGTAATGGGAATTTTGTTACAATAAAAAAAAGAGCAACCAATAAAAAGAAAATACCAACAGCAGATAGAATATCTGAATAAGTGAATTGTTTTGATAAAACTCCCAATAATAAAGGCATGCCTAAAGCCCCGAAACCGAAAAAGGCTCCCAGCAAACTCAGGTTTGCCCCTTTATGTCCTGTGCTGATATCTGAAACCAATGCATTAGTAGCTCCATTTAATATTCCGCCTCCCCAACCGATAACAAAAATGCAAACCTGTAGTATAAAAAGTGAATTTGTAAAAGCAATACCTTCAATTGCGGGTATAACAAGGAGTGTAGTTACAATTAATAAAACTTTATATCCATAGCGATCTACAATAGGTCCGAAAAGCAACGACCCTGCCAAAACACCAATAGGTAAAATTGAAGTAAGGGTTCCTGATTTTACTTCGTCTAATGAAAATTTATCAGCAAGCAATGGTAAAATAGAGCCCAGCGTAATGAACAGAATGCCGAAAATCAACATCCCGATACATGCTGCGGCGAAAACTTTGTTGTAGTTATACATTATTAAGAGTGTATGATAATTAATCTTTCATGGCAAGCCACGCCGCACCATATAATCCCGCTTCACTTCCTAATGCTGAAGCTTCTAAAGAAACTTGTTTGATACTAATTGGTTGTGCCCATTTTTTTGCTTCAGCATAAACTTCATCCAGGAATTTCAATGCCGGGCCAAAAATACCCCCGCCAAAAATTATCTTTTCAGGATTAAAAAGACTTACTAAGTTGGCAACAGCCATTCCCCAACATTCAATTGCATTTCTAATGACAAATTTTGAAAGCGGATCATTTTTTTCAAAAGCTTCAAATACATTTCTGGCAGTTATATTATCCAAACTTATTTTCATCAACTCACTATTAATAAAACTTCCGGAAGCTATTAACTCTTTTGTAAACTTTACAATGCCTTCTCCCGACGCATTGTATTCAAAACATCCACACTGAATATATTTTTCATGAAACGGACGATCTAATCCCATCCACCCAATCGCTCCGGCAATATCATTGGCTCCACGCAAGACCTGGTTGTTGACTAATATTCCTGCACCAATACCGGTACCCACGGAAAGAAAAATAGCATCACTGCAATTTTGTGCATTGCCTTTCCAAACTTCTCCGAGTATATAACAGGCACGGTCACTGTCAATTTTGATTTTAATTTTCTTATCCCGGATTCCTGATTGTAATTCCTCCAATAAGGGAAAATCTTCCCAATGCGGAATATTCGGGCACCATGTTTTTCCGGTTGCAGCATAGGCAATTCCGGGCACGCAAATTCCAATAGCTGAAATCGAAAAATTATTTTGATATGCTTTATTAAGTAAAGTTTGAATTTGTTTTAATAACAATTCACTGACTTCTTTACCTTTTCTCTTTTCAAGCAATTGAGTTTCTGCAAAAAGAAGATTGCCCTGTTCGTCAAAAACAGCAGCAGCAGATTTTGTAGCTCCTAGGTCAATGGCAATTACCGGCATCGTTTACCTTACAAACTTAAGAAAGGAAAAAATAGATAAGCAAACTTATTTGTAACTTGATTTAAATTATTTATATGCTGCGTTTATTTTCACTCAGCCTGCTGCTTTTTGCGTTTGCTGTGGATCATTATCCAGAATCTTCGTGGATCCGGATTAATCAGTTGGGGTATTTGCCCGGAGGAATTAAAGTAGCAGTATGGTGCAGTAAAGAGGAAACGGGGATTAGTAATTGGGAATTAGTAGATGCCGGTACAAAAAAAATTGTTTATTCGGGTACACCCGGGAAACCGTTTGGAGAATACGGCCCTTTCAAACAGACCTGTCGTTTGAATTTTACTGCTTTTCAAAAACCCGGAAGATATTATTTACAAGCAGGCAATGCAAAATCACCGGAATTTGAAATTGGCAATGATGTATATAAAGGTGCTGCCGACTTTTGCTTGCGGTATATGCGTCAGCAACGTACCGGGTATAACCCGTTTTTACAAGATAGTTGCCATACACACGATGGTTATGTATTGTATGGAAAGACAGCAGGAATAAAAGACAGTACCCATATTGATGTAGTTGGTGGCTGGCATGATGCGAGTGATTATTTGCAATATTCGACTACATCGGCTAATGCCACTTATCATTTGCTGGCAGCCTACCGGGATTTTCCCAGAATATTCACTGATGAAAAAACAGCAAATGGGCTGGACGGGAAAAATGGCATAGCCGATGTGTTGGATGAAGCTAAATGGGGATTAGAT
>JAFDYJ010000041.1 GCA_018267515.1 Bacteroidota bacterium
GAAGGTATGACTTTTGATGAAATTCCTGTTCCTGATGATATGAAAGAGGAAGCAGATGAATGGAGAGCCCACCTGGTTGAGGCTGTAGCTGAATATGATGATAACCTGATGGAGAAGTTTTTTGATAATCCTGATTCAATCAATGAAAATGAAATTCATGAAGCGATTCGAAAGGCTACCATTGACCTGAGTATTGTACCTATGCTTTGTGGTTCTTCATTTAAAAATAAAGGGGTACAAACTGCGTTGGATGCAGTTTGCCGCTATTTACCAAGCCCGGTAGATATTGAAGATGTAAAAGGTGTTAACCCGAATACCGGAGAAGAAATTACCAGGAAACCGGATGCAAAGGAACCTTTTTCTGCTTTGGCTTTTAAAATAATGACTGATCCTTTTGTTGGACGTTTAGCATTTTTCAGATGCTATTCGGGGCATTTGGACGCCGGTTCTTATGTGCTTAATGTCAGAAGTGGAAAGAAAGAAAGAATCAGCAGGATCATGAAAATGTTTGCCAATAAACAAAATCCAATTGAATTTATTGAAGCCGGGGATATTGGCGCAGCAGTCGGTTTTAAAGAAATTAAAACCGGAGATACATTATGTGATGAAGATAATCCGATTGTTTTGGAAAATATGTTTATCCCGGAGCCGGTTATATCTGTAGCAGTGGAGCCCAAAACCCAGGCAGATGTTGATAGGATGGGAATGGCTATTGCAAAACTGATTGAAGAAGATCCTACACTTAAAGTCAGAACAGACGAAGAAACCGGACAAACAGTATTGAGTGGAATGGGTGAGTTGCATCTTGAAATTATTGTAGATAGAATGAAGAGAGAGTTTAAAGTAGAAGTCAATCAAGGTGCGCCTCAGGTGGCTTATAAAGAAGCTTTCGGAACTACGATTGAGCATCGGGAAGTCTTAAAAAAGCAAACCGGTGGTCGTGGTAAATTTGCCGATATTGTTTTTGAATTGGGCCCGGTAGATGCTGAATGGAAAGCTGAAAACCCGGATAAAAATTTTCAGTTTGTCAATGATCTTTTTGGAGGTTCCATCCCCCGCGAATATGTACCTGCTATTCAAAAAGGTTTTGAACAATCAATGGTGAATGGTGTATTGGCTAACTATCCTGTTAATAATATGAAGATCCGGGTATTTGACGGAAGCTTCCATGCTGTGGATTCTGATTCCATGTCATTTGAGCTATGTGCAAAATCCGGATTCAGGGAAGCTGCAAGAAGAGCTAAGCCTATTTTATTGGAACCAATTATGAAAGTTGAAGTAGTAACTCCTGATCAATATATGGGAGATGTTACTGGTGACCTAAACCGCCGTCGTGGAATGCTGGAAGGTATGGATAGCCGGGCAGGTGCACAGGTTATCAAAGCAAAAGTCCCCCTGAGTGAAATGTTTGGCTATGTAACTCAACTTCGCTCTCTGAGCTCCGGTCGGGCTTCTTCCACTATGGAGTTCTCTCATTACGCCCCGGCTCCGAATAATATCGCTGAGGAGGTTATTGCAAAAGTGAAAGGAAAGGTTAGTGCATAATTAAAACTTACTGATTAAAAGAAATCCCCCGACTTTTTCAAGCGGGGGATTTTATTTTAAAAATAAGTGATCCAAATCAATGCTATTGATGCTATATGGCATTTATTTTGCAGCTATTAGACGCTTAACTTATTTCTTTTTCCTCGAAAAACCGGCTGGAATGCTATCTATGAAAAACAGATCATAAGGTTAAGGACTCAGTAATGGGTCCTTTTCTTTTTTCAGACCATTCTCATTGATTGGCATTAATTTTAGTTGAAAAATTCCGGTACCATAATGTATAAGCAAATACTCTTATTCTTAGCAGGACTATTTTTTTTCAATTGTATTCATGGCCAAAAAAAGATCCATGCCGGGATGGTCATTTCTCAGTCAACTAAGTTAAAAAAAGATATTTATAAGATTGATGCAACAGATAACATGAAAGAGCCTGTACTGCTGATCGAAGGTGAGAATATTACAATTGACTTTAATAATGCAATCCTGGAGGGAAGTAATCAAAAAAATAATCCTGATGAATTTTTTGGAGTAGCCTTGTTAATCAGAAACAGCCGGAATATTACTATTAAGAATCTGAAAGCCAAAGGATATAAAGTGGCCTTGCTGGCCCGGCATACAATAAATTTAATCATTGAGAATTGTGATTTCAGTTATAACTACCGGCAACATCTGAACAGCACACAGGAAAAGGAAGATATTTCTGACTGGTTGAGTCACCATCATAATGAAAAGGATGAATGGTTGCGATATGGCGCTGCCATTTATCTGCGCAATTGCGACCGGGTGACAATAACAAACTGTAAAGTAACGGGAGGTCAGAATGGTTTGATGATGACAGAATGTAATGATGGGATAATCTACAACAATGATTTTTCATTTAATTCCGGTTTAGGTATCGGCATGTATCGAAGCAGCAGGAATAAAATAATGTACAACAGATTAATTTTTAATGTGAGAGGTTACAGCAATGGTGTTTATAGTCGTGGCCAGGATAGCGCCGGTATCTTGGTGTATGAACAAAGCAATAGTAATCTAATCTATAAAAACAATGTGACGCATGGAGGAGACGGCTTTTTTCTTTGGGCCGGGCAAACAACAATGGATAAAGGCGAAGGAGGTTGTAATGATAATGTGATTATGGGAAATGATTTTTCCTATGCACCGACAAATGGCATTGAAGTAACTTTTAGCCGAAATACCATTGTAGATAACCGGATATTTGAATGTGATCATGGCATCTGGGGCGGATACAGTTATGAATCTGTAATAAGCAATAATAAATTCAGAAATAATAAAATTGCCATAACTATCGAGCATGGCCAAAATAATAAGATAACATATAATATTTTTTACCAGGATAAAGAAGCGATTCGCTTATGGGGTAATAAGGAAGAACCATCCGATTGGGGTTATCCAAAATACAGGGATACCCGGAGTATGAATTATATTATTGCTTCCAACAGTATAAATAAAGTTTCAACTGCATTTAATTTAAGTCGGACTAATGACCTGAAAGTCTTTAACAATACAATCAATGACTGTAGTCAGGTTTTCAAAGTGGATTCCACAATTACAGGATTGGACACTGCATATAACGAGGATTTATCGGAAAAGCTTTCAATGGATGCCAATATTTCAATACCCGATATTAAGAATCCCGGCAATCCATTCAAAGGCGCCAATATGTATGCAGGTAAAAAGAATATTATCATTACTGAATGGGGACCTTATGATTTCCGGTCTCCGATCATCTGGAATACGAATCCGGCAGATACCGGAAGCATCATGAAATTCGATTTGATGGGGCCGGTAGGAAAATGGAAAATCAAGTCATTCCGCGGGGTTGAAAATTTTTCAGAAATATCCGGAAATTTTCCGGGTACAATTACTGCTCGTAAAATCAAAGGGGATAGAACAGATATTAATATTGAACTGGAATATGTAGGTTCATCTATAACAACGCAATTTGGAAAACTGATTTCTGCAGGTAAAACTTCTCGTTTTTCATTCAAAAAATTTTTTCAGCCAATGGATTGGAAAGTGCAGTGGTTTGGATTTGATTCCTCAACCAATCCTATCCAAAATACGTATTTATTTCCCCCGAATGAAAAAGAAATTCCCTTTCGATCTGAAACAACTCAGAAACTTGACTATGCGTGGTGGGGAGGCATTAAGGCTGAAAATGGAAAGCAATTCAAACAGTTTATCACAATAGCTGAAGCAAGTGCAGACTTTCCTAAAGGAAAATATGAATTAAGTGTGACCTGGGATGATGCTGTTCGTGTTTTTATTGATGGTAAACTCATTATTGATGAGTGGAACCCGTCGAAGTATAATTTTGATGAGGCTCCACATAAAAAAATCCGGCTTCAATTGGGTGGAATCCACCACTTTAGGGTAGAACACGTGGAATTAGGAAATTTTGCAACTTTAAGCCTGAAACTCAAGCCGGTCTATTAATTCTGGTAATAAGATATTCATGCTTAAAATTCATGTAAAATTCTTGTATAGCTATTTGGAGGATATATCTCACAACCCTACCTTTGCACTCCCAATAAAAAATTGGGATTTCAGACATGTCTCAACGAATTCGAATCAAATTACAGTCTTACGATCATAACCTGGTAGATAAATCTGCAGAGAAAATCGTAAAAACTGTTCGCAGCACCGGTGCTGTGGTTACAGGTCCTATTCCTCTGCCTACCCGCAGAAGAGTGTTTACTGTATTGCGTTCACCCCATGTCAATAAAAAGAGTCGTGAACAATTTCAACTGGCAACTCACAAACGCCTTTTGGATATTTACACTTCTACTTCCCGTACGGTGGATGCTTTAAGTAAGCTGGATTTGCCCAGTGGTGTGGAAGTTGAGATCAAAGCATAATTTTCTGTTTTCAAAACAGAATAGCTCTTATAAATTTTTTACCATCTCTCAACCCCGGAAACCGGGAGAAAAGAGCTCTGGACATTAAATAAAAACAAGCCCTTCGAGGTTTGTTTATCATCGGTACTTCCCCAAACAGGAAAAGGTCGGTGATGAACCAGGATTGACCTCCTGCTTTTTGAAAGCGGGAAATGTCTTGATAACCTTGCGGGGATAAACCGTAAGAACATGAAAGGAATCATTGGAAAAAAAGTGGGAATGACAAGCATTTTCGATCCTGGTGGCAAGCAGGTAGCTTGTACAATTATCGAAGCCGGCCCTTGTGTCGTCACACAGGTGAAGACGCAGGAATCAGACGGCTATAATGCACTTCAAATTTCTTTTGGCGACAAAAAGGAAAAGCATGTCAACCATGCCGAAAAAAATCATTTTGCCAAAGCCAGCACTTCTGCAAAAAAATTCTCAAAAGAATTCCGCAATTTTTCATTAGAAAAAAATCTGGGAGACACTATTACTGTTGACATCTTCAGCGAAGGTGAAAATGTAGATGTCGTAGGCACTTCAAAAGGCAAAGGCTTTCAGGGTGTGGTGAAACGTCATGGTTTTACAGGTGTGGGCAGTGCGACGCATGGACAACACGATCGTTCAAGAGCTCCCGGTTCATTAGGTAACTCTTCTGATGCCAGCCGTGTTATGAAAGGTGTTCGCATGGCAGGACGTACCGGCACCGACAGGGTGAAGCTGAAAGGTCTCAAAGTGCTGAAAATTTTTCCTGATAGAAATTACATTTTAATAAGTGGTTCGGTACCGGGCCATAATGGATCAATCGTTTTAATTCAGAAGTAAACCTTTGTGTATTCAGGGTGACAACAAAAAATTATAAAATGCAATTGGAAGTTTTAAATAAGCAAGGAAAGAAAACAGGCAGGACGGTGGATTTACCGGAAGACATTTTCGGTATTGAACCCAATGACCATGTTATATACCTGGCTGTTAAACAGTATCTGGCAGCTCAGCGCCAGGGTACTCACAAGGTGAAGACCCGTGCTGAAGTAAAAGGTGCCAGCCGCAAACTGCATCGTCAAAAAGGAACCGGTGGTAGTCGTAAGGGAAATATTCGTAATCCTCTTTACAAAGGGGGTGGTACGATATTCGGACCTAAGCCGCATGAATATGTGATCAAGCTGAACAGAAAAGTGAAAGACCTTGCAAAAATGTCTGCTCTTTCTTATAAAGCAAAAGGAAATGCGATTGTAGTGATTGAAGACATCATGATGGAAGCACCTAAAACAAATGGATTCGCAGCTATCATGAGTAAATTGAAAGTGGCAGATAAGAAGACATTATTTGTGATGCCGGAATACAACGATAATGTTTACCTCAGCTTCAGGAATATCCCCAAAGTAAATGGTATTGTACTCAGTGACATGAATACATATGACCTGATCAATGCGGATGTACTGGTTTTGACTGAAAGTGCAGCTAAAATATTTACAGAACAGGAGAAGGAAGCTTAATTTTTTAATTAGATTAAATAGAGAGAGATGAAACTTTCTGATGTATTGATAAAACCGATTATTAGTGAGAAAGCAAATGCTCAGCAGGAAAAGCTGCGCCGCTATGCTTTCCGGGTGGATACAAAAGCCAATAAGCTTGAAATCAAAAAAGCGGTGGAAAGTTTTTACGGAGTGACAGTGGTGGATGTGAATACAGCTGTAGCACCCGGAAAAAACAAAACCCGTTTTACAAAAGCAGGCTTTATCAAAGGGCGCAAGCCTTCATTTAAAAAAGCATTTGTTACGATAGCAGAAGGAGATACTATTGATCTGTATTCCAATATTTAATCACCGTCAATTACGTAAGAAAAGAAAAAGAATACTATGGCACTGAGAAAATTTAAACCGGTTACAGCAGGCACCCGATGGAGAATTGGAAACGCCTATGCTGAAGTAACTACCAATAAGCCGGAGAAATCATTATTGGAGTCCAAGAAAAGCACCGGCGGCCGAAATTCATCCGGGCACCTGACAATGAGATATCTCGGAGGCGGTCATAAGAAAAAATATCGTGTCGTTGATTTTAAAAGGAATAAAAAAGATATTGAAGCGACTGTATTGACGATTGAATACGATCCGAATCGCTCTGCTTTTATAGCTTTACTTGAATATACCGATGGTGAAAAGAAATACATTTTGGCACCACAAGGTTTACAGGTAGGTACAAAAGTGATCAGCAGTGAAAATGCAGCTCCTGAGATTGGGAATACGCTTCTTTTAAAGAATATGCCATTGGGTACCATGGTTCATAATATAGAAATGCAACCGGGCCAGGGTGGCAAAATTGCAAGAAGCGCCGGTTCATCAGCACAGCTTACCAACAAAGAAGAAAAGTATGCGGTACTGAAAATGCCCAGTGGTGAATTGAGAAAAGTATTGATTAATTGCTATGCAACCGTAGGTGTGGTAGGAAATAGTGATCATAGTTTGCAAAAAATGGGTAAAGCGGGTCGTAATCGCTGGAGAGGCATTCGTCCACGCAATCGTGGGGTGGCAATGAACCCTGTTGATCACCCGATGGGTGGTGGTGAAGGTAAAGCTTCAGGTGGTCATCCACGCAGCCGTACCGGTAAGTATGCAAAGGGAGAAAAAACAAGAACAAGGGGTAAAGGAAGTGACCAATTGATTATTCAACGTAAGAATGGTTCAAAACTTTCTACCCAGCAACCCTGATAATTTATTTAAAATTAAACGCTATATATAAATGGCTCGTTCAATTAAAAAAGGTCCTTATGTTGCAACACATCTTGAAAAAAAAGTGTTGGCAATGAATGAAGGCAAAACAAAGAAGAGTGTGGTGAAGACCTGGAGTCGCCGTTCTACCATCACTCCTGATTTTGTGGGTCACACATTTGCAGTGCATAATGGAAATAAATTTATCCCTGTTTATGTAACGGAATTTATGGTTGGTCATAAATTAGGTGAGTTTGCACCTACCCGTCATTTCAAGGCGCACTCAAGTAAAAAAATTGAAGCAGCACCTTCAGGATCTTAAATCGAAAATATAATCCGTTTAAAACCGGAGAATTTATATAGAAAAGAATCAAAATGGAAGCAATAGCTAAATTGAAAAATTATCCCACTTCGCCACGTAAGATGCGGTTACTGGCAGATTTGATACGTGGTAAAAAAGTGGAAAAGGTATTGGCCTTATTAGAGCACAATCCAAAACACCCTGCTGTACCATTAAGAAAGCTGGTGTTGAGTGCTATCAGCAATTGGAAACAAAAAAATGAAGGAGGAGATGAAAGTGAGTTGGTAGTCAAAACGATTTTTGTGGATGGCGCCAGAACTTTAAAAAGAATGCGCCCGGCTCCCCAGGGTCGTGGTTACCGGGTTCGTAAAAGAAGTAATCATGTTACACTGGTGGTTGATGCTAAAACCGGAGCCTTAGAAGTATCTAAACCGGTAGCCGAAGAACCAAAAGTAACAGAAGAAGTAGCTGAAGTGAAAAAGGAATCGAAGGCAAAAAAAACGACAAAGAAAAAAACTAAATAAAAACAATAAACCGGATTCCGGAATCTAAACTGGATTTACAGAATACGGCTTACTAAAAAAGTAATATGGGTCAAAAAGCAAATCCGATTGGTAACAGGTTAGGCATCATCCGCGGATGGGAATCTAACTGGTACGGAAGCAAAAAAGATTATGCAGGAAAACTGATTGAGGATAATAAGATCAGAAGCTACCTCAATGCCCGTATCAATAAAGGCGGTATTTCAAAAATTGTTATTGAAAGGACATTAGGGAAATTGATTATTACAGTTCACACTTCCAAGCCGGGTATCATTATCGGTAAAGGTGGTGGTGAAGTGGACAGGATAAAAGAGGAATTAAAGAAGCTTACCGGAAATACTGATGTTCAGATCAATATCCTGGAAATTCGTCGCCCCGAGCTGGATGCCATGATTGTTGCAGACACTATTGCCCGCCAGATAGAAAACCGGATCAATTATAAAAGAGCGATTAAAATGTCAATAGCTTCAGCACTGAGAATGGGAGCTGAGGGAATAAAAGTGAAAGTAGGTGGTCGTTTGGGTGGTGCTGAAATTGCCCGTTCGGAGGAAATCAAACAAGGACGTGTGCCGCTTCATACATTCAGGATGGATATTGATTATGCCAATGTATTTGCTTTGACAGTTTATGGAAAGATAGGAATCAAAGTATGGATATGTAAAGGAGAGGTTCTGGCAAAGAGAGATCTGAATCCCAATTTTGTTGGTGGTAAGAGTGATTTGAGTGATCGCAGGGACAGGAGAGATCATGACAGGCATGACAGGAGAGATGACAGAAGAGATCGCCGTGATCGAGGCGATCGGAGAGATAAAAGAGGCCAGTAGAATTAAAGACAGATTTTAAAATATTCAAAATAATTAAAGATGTTACAACCCAAAAGAACGAAGCACAGAAAAATGCAGAAGGGGCGCATGAAAGGCGATGCTAAACGTGGCGCTACCATAGCTTTTGGCTCTTATGGATTAAAAGCACTCGACAGTCAATGGATTACGGACCGCCAGATTGAAGCAGCCCGCCAGGCATTGACTCGTGAAATGAAAAGGGAAGGTAATGTATGGATCCGTGTTTTTCCGGATAAGCCAATTACCCGTAAGCCTCTTGAAGTGAGAATGGGAAAAGGAAAAGGTAATCTTGAATTTTGGGCAGCAGTAGTAAAACCCGGCCGTATATTATTTGAAGTGGATGGAGTAGATGAAAAAACAGCCCGTGCTTCTTTATCGCTGGCTGCAGGCAAACTACCTATCAAAACAAAATTTGTAAAACGCAGAGACTTAGAAACTGTATAAAATTTAAAAGCAAGCATTATGTCAAAGAAGGCAGATTTTGTTAAAAGCATTCATGGTTTGAATGAGAGTGATTTGAAAGCAAGGTTACAGGAAGATCAGCTTCGCTTAAAAAAACTGGGCTTCGCTCATTCTATTTCTCCATTGGAGAATCCCATGAATATCCGGGCACTGCGCAGGGATATTGCTCGTTTGAAAACAGAATTGAAAAAAAGAGAATCAGGAATTTAAAAAGATACCGGCTACGGGTCATAGACTACGGGCTGTAGAGAAAATAAAAATAAAAATTGCTGACTCCGCCACTGGCGGAAAGGGCTAAAAGTTAAAAAGATGGCGGAAAGAAATTTACGAAAAACAAGAATCGGGGTGGTAACCAGCAACAAGATGAGTAAGACTATTACTGTTGCAGTGGAAAGAAAAGTTAAACACCCTATCTATGGAAAGTTTGTAAAGAAAACTACAAAATTTCATGCTCATGATGAAAAAGATGAGTGCAGTATCGGGGATACAGTGAAAATCATGGAAACCCGGCCATTGAGCAAGACAAAGAGGTGGAGATTGGTGGAAGTGGTTGAAAAAGTAAAATAATTGAAGGTTGGTATCAGCCTGGGATTAAAAATTTGAAATTTAAAAATTCTAAAGATGATTCAACAGGAAAGCCGTTTAAATGTTGCGGATAACAGTGGCGCTAAGGAAGTGCTTTGTATCCGGGTACTCGGCAATAGCGGCCAGAGATATGCAAAAATCGGCGACACGATTGTTGTGACGGTAAAGGATGCAATACCGGCAGGTGGTATTAAGAAAGGAACTGTTTCAAAAGCAGTTATCGTTCGCACCACAAATAAATTACGTCGTACTGACGGCTCATATATCCGGTTTGATGATAATGCAGTTGTATTATTGTCCCAGTCTGATGAGCCCAGGGGTACCCGTATTTTCGGACCGGTTGCCCGGGAGCTTCGTGACAAGGGTTATATGAAAATCATTTCACTGGCGCCGGAAGTGTTATAATAAAAATTGAATCTGTAAAAATTATTTAAATAAAAGTTCCAAAAAGGAATTACGGACATGAAAGCAAGATTTAAAGCAAAATATAATATCAGAAAAGGAGACAGTGTGGTAGTGATTACAGGTGAGGATAAAGACCTTAGTCGTCCTCGTACCGTAAAATCAGTTTTATTGGACAAAGGGAAAGTCATAGTGGAAGGTGTCAATATGGTTTCCCGGCATAGTAAGCCAAATGCTCAGAATACACAGGGCGGCATCATCAGAAAAGAAGCTCCGATTCATATCAGTAATGTAATGCTTTGGGATCCGGCACAGAAATCCGGTGCAAGGGTAACCCGGGAAAGAAAAAATGGTAAGACCGTAAAAGTTTTTAAAACCGTTAGAAAATCGCAGGAGGGTAAAAAATAATGAGTACAAAATCGTATTCCCCAAGGTTGGGAGAAAAATATAAAAAAGAAGTAGTACCTGCATTAGTTAAAAAATTCGGATACACTTCTGTAATGGAAGCGCCGAAACTGGAGAAAATATCATTGAACCGGGGTGTGAACGGAGCCGTCAATGATAAAAAACTGGTGGATATAGCTTTGGAAGAAATGTCTTCTATTGCAGGACAAAAGGCAGTTGCCACCATGTCTAAAAAAGACATATCAAATTTCAAGCTGAGAAAGAGTATGCCTATTGGTGCCAGGGTTACTTTACGGGGTGAGAAAATGTATGAATTCCTGGACCGGCTTATTTCTGTCGCATTACCTCGTGTTCGTGACTTCAAAGGAATCAGTGAAAAATCATTTGATGGTCGTGGTAATTATACCCTGGGTGTTACAGAGCAAATCATTTTTCCGGAGATTGATATTGATAAAGTCAATCGAATTACCGGGTTCGACATCACTTTTGTGACATCGGCAAATACAGATGAAGAAGCCTATGAATTATTGAAAGAATTAGGCATGCCTTTTAAAGATATCAAAAAATAAACCTTCGCCGGGCTCAAAATGAAAATTGGGTAAAGCGATAACTTAAATAAAAAAGAAACAAACATTATGGCTAAAACATCAGTAAAAGCCAGGCAGAAAAAGAGAGAGAAAATGGTAGCCCAGTATGCTGCTAAGAGACAAGCCCTGAAGAAAGCCGGCGATTGGAAAGCCCTTGATGAACTTCCGAAAAATTCTTCAAAGGTTCGTTTGAAGAATCGTTGCCAGATCAGCGGACGTCCCAGGGGATATGTCCGTTATTTCGGAATATCCAGGATTGCTTTACGGGATATGGCACTGGATGGAAAAATTCCGGGTTTGAAAAAAGCAAGTTGGTAATTAATGTAGCAGACTCAAAAGGGTTTGCAGAAAAACAAAGATTTAAAAATAACAATTTAAAGAAATTATGTTTACAGATCCTATTGCAGATTTCCTGACAAGAATCCGTAACGCACAGATGGCGGGCCATCGTATTGTAGAAATTCCTGCTTCCAACCTGAAAAAGCGGATGACTGAAATTTTGTATAACCAGGGTTATATTCTGAAATACAAATTTGAGGATGACAATAAGCAGGGATTAATAAAAATAGCTTTGAAGTACGATCCTCAGACCAAACAACCGGCTATTCATAACATGGAAAGAATCAGCCGTCCGGGATTACGCCAGTATTCAAAGCCCGGCGATTTTCGCAGGGTAAAAAATGGTTTAGGAGTAGCTATTATTTCAACGTCAAAAGGAGTAATGACAGATAAAGAAGCAAAATTGCAGAATGTAGGTGGTGAGGTTCTTTGTTATGTATATTAATTTTCACCTGTATAATTTTAAAAAAGTATTATGTCTCGTATTGGTAAAAAATCAATTAGTATTCCTTCCGGTGTCACTATTGCAGTGGGCAATGATAATGTTGTGACCATAAAAGGAAAAATGGGAGAATTGAAACAGTCAATTGATCGTGATATCAAAGTGGATGTAAAAGATGGTCATGTATCTTTTTCACGACCTACGGATCAGATTCGTCATCGTGCCCTGCATGGTTTATATCGTGCCCTTATAGCCAATATGATAAAAGGAGTTTCAGCAGGATATCAGCGGAAATTAGAATTAATAGGTGTAGGTTTCAAGGCTGCTAACCAGGGAAACCTGTTAGATCTTTCTTTAGGCTATTCTCATAATATCATTTTTGAAGTTCCTAAAGAACTGAAAGTGGCAGCTACCCAGGAAAAAGGTCAGAATCCGATTATAACATTGGAAGGTGTGGATAAACAATTGTTGGGCCAGGTTGCTGCAAAGCTCCGCGGTCTTCGCAAACCTGAACCATATAAAGGAAAAGGGGTGCGTTATGTGGGTGAAATCGTTCGTAAAAAAGCCGGTAAAACAGCAGGCAAATAAGACGAAAGGTAATTATCAAAAACTTAGAAACTGATTTAATAACATGAACTCAAAAGCAAAGACGGACAGAAGACAAAGGATCCGCTATACTATCCGCAAAAAAATCAGCGGTACTGCACAGAAACCACGGTTATCTGTTTTCAGGAGCAATACTGAAATTTATGTGCAGTTGATTGATGATGTAAAGGGATTAACGCTGGCATCCGCTTCATCAAAAGATAAAGATATTAAAGCACAGAGTGGGAACAAGAGTGAGAAAAGTAAATTGGTAGGTCAGTCAATAGCCCGTAAAGCATCAGGCCTTGGGCTGAGTGAAGTGACTTTTGACAGGGGTGGTTATTTGTATCATGGCCGTGTGAAAGCTGTTGCAGATGGAGCCAGAGAAGGAGGACTCAAATTTTAATTAAATATTTCAAAATCTGATATGGCAAAATTTAGTGTAAACAGAGTAAAGCCCGGTGACCTGGAGTTAAAAGACAAGGTTGTTGCAATCAATCGTGTGGTGAAAACAACAAAAGGCGGTCGTGCATTTAGCTTTTCAGCTTTAGTTGTAGTTGGGAATGAGAATGGCGTAGTAGGACATGGTCTTGGAAAAGCAAAAGAAGTACAGGAAGCTATCACCAAAGGGATTGAAGATGCAAAGAAAAACCTGATTCGTGTTCCGGTGATGCATGGCACTATTCCCCATGATCAATGGGCAAAAGAAGGTGCTGCAAAAGTGCTGATTAAACCGGCTGCTCATGGTACCGGTGTAATTGCCGGGGGCAGTATGCGTGCCGTACTGGAAAGTGCAGGTGTTACTGACGTATTAGCAAAATCGTTAGGTTCTGCCAATCCTCATAATGTGGTGAAAGCAACCTTCAAAGCCCTGGCTTTATTACGTGAACCTGTACATGTTGCCAAAACCCGTATGATCGGTTTGAAAAAAGTGTTTAACGGATAAATGAATTTTCAGTTTATGAAAAAGATTAAGATAACATTGGTACAAAGCCCGATAGACAGGCCGGAACGTCAGAAGCTGACTTTGAAAGCTCTTGGATTGGGTAAAACCAATGCATCAAAAGAAGTAAATGCGACTCCCCAAATATTGGGAATGGTACGCAAAGTAAATCACCTGGTGAAGGTGGAGGAAGTAAAATAAAAATTCAAAAGTTTAATCTTTTGGATTTTACTCTTAAAAAAAGCGAGGGGCGATTTCCCCGTTAAGTATAAAATCAAAAAAAATGAAATTACA
>JAFDYJ010000042.1 GCA_018267515.1 Bacteroidota bacterium
CTCACTTTAACATTATAGGTATTAATTGCATCATTAAAATTTTTTCTTGAATTCCTGATATCGTTTTCAATTCCTTCTAACTGTCCTTGTAATTGTTGAAAGTTTTGAGTAGCCTTTAAATCAGGATAATTTTCAACAACGGCAAGAAGACGGCTTAATGAGCCGGACAATTCTCCCTGGGCCTGTTGAAATTTTGCTATATTTTCAGGAGTCAGCTGATCCGCTGTAAGATTTATAGAAGTTGCTTTTGCCCTGGCTTCAACCAGTTTGGTAAGGGTTTCCTGTTCAAAGTTTGCTGCACCTTTTACGGTATTGACCAGATTGTCAACCAGGTCAGCCCGTTTTTGATACTCGGTATTTACATTGTTCCAGGCATTTTTTACCTTTTCGTCCTGTTTTACCAGGCCGTTGTATCCGCTGCAACCCCATACAAATAAAATGAGAACCACTGCAGCAATTCCCAATAAGCCGACGTTCCGTATTCCTTTCATTGTTTTAGGTTTTAATGAAGAATAAAATTAAGATTTTAAAATATACCAACATTAAAAGAATAGAAGAAACAGAAGTATTTTTCCCTGCAGATTTTCTCCGGCTATTCTAATCCGGTATTATCCATAAGCAAATGGCCCGTTTCTCAGATAATTTATATTTCACAACCCACATTTTTTGAAGCCTACGGCATGATTTTCGCAATTTCTATTATTAGCCTTATAATCTAAAAATCATGAAATATCAGACCCTGCTAATTCTATTTTCCCTGTCCGTATTTGCCGGTTGCAAAAAGAAAAATAAGACTGCTGAGCCTCCTCCTGCGCCTGCTGAAATTAAAGATGAAGTATTGACTGCCGGCTTAAGTTATGTGTGGGAAATTACATGGGGACCTGATAACTTTATCTGGATGACTGAAAGGGATGGCAAAGTCAGCAGGGTAAACCCGACAACAGGCGAAGTTATTCCAGTACTTAATATAACTGAAGTAGTATCTAAAAATGAAGGAGGATTGCTGGGGATGGCAATTCACCCTGATTTTTCAACAAATCCCTACGTCTATGTTGAATACGATTACGAACCCAACAGCTATAAAGGAAAAATAGTCCGATATACTTATAATGGAACTTCATTAATAAGTCCCCTGACTATTTTCGACAATATCCCAGCTTCTACACATCACAATGGATGCCGGCTGCTGATAAGCCCCGATAAGAAGCTTTTTGTCACACTTGGAGATGTCACCAGGTATGATACGGATCCCCAAAACAAATCTGTAGTTCCAGGGAAAATTCTCCGTCTGAATTTGGATGGCAGTATTCCCTCAGATAATCCTTTTCCGGGTAATCCTGTCTGGACGTATGGACACAGGAATCCCCAGGGTTTGGTGATCGTCGATAATGTAATGTATAGCTCTGAACATGGTACAGACGTTGATGATGAACTTAATATTATTGAAAAAGGAAGGAATTACGGTTGGCCGATTGTGGAAGGTTTTTGCAATAACAGTAATGAACAAAATTTTTGTTCAACCAATAATGTCAAAGAACCTGTTAAAGCCTGGTCTCCTACCATAGCACCATCCGGAATTGATTATTACAATAAAGATGAAATACCCCAGTGGAAAAATTCATTGTTACTAGCGACTTTGAAGAATTCAAGACTGTATCAAATGAAATTAGATGCTACACATACGTCTGTAACAGAAACGAATGAATTCTTTACTAACAAGTACGGAAGAATGAGAGATGTATGCATTTCTCCTTCCGGAAAAGTTTATATCGGGACAAGTAATGGGAACAATGATAAAATAATTGTGGTCTCCAAAAAATAAAACCTATGTTTAAATGGAATTAATCCAGAATGGCTGCAATACCCGGTAATGTTTTCCCTTCAAAATATTCTAACATAGCTCCGCCACCTGTAGAGATATAGCTTACTTTTCCTGAATAACCGAATTGGGTTACAGCCGCAACACTGTCGCCACCACCTACCAGTGAGAAAGCGCCTTTACCGGTAGCATCCGCCACTGCTTTTGCAATCGATTTTGTTCCATGTTGAAAAGCCGGCATCTCAAAAACACCCATGGGTCCATTCCATAAAATAGTTTTGGACTGCAGGATTACATTACAAAATTGTTCACAGGCATTCGGCCCAATATCCAATCCCATCCATCCCTCCGGGATGAAATTACTTGGAGCATCAGAAGTGTTAGCTGTTGCGTCAAACTTATCGGCTATAATAGAATCTGAAGGCAAATGAATATTTACTTTTTTTTCTGCTGCTTTTCGCAACAGTTCTTCTGCATTGGGAAGCCTGTCATTTTCACATAATGAGTTTCCTGTTTTTCCACCCATTGCTTTAATAAAAGTATAAGCCATTCCTCCCCCGATAATAATGTCTGATGCTTTTTCTAATAAGTTATCCAGAATCAATATTTTGTCAGATACTTTAGCGCCTCCAATGATTGCCACAAAAGGGTTTTCCGAGTGGTGCAACACTTTTTCAGCACTGGCAACTTCATTTTCCATAAGCAGGCCAAACATTCTTTTCTCTTTAGGAAAAAACTGAGCTATCACAGCTGTCGAAGCATGAGCCCGGTGAGCAGTACCGAATGCATCATTCACATAAACATCAGCAAGTTTTGATAATTTTTCTGCAAATACTTTGTCTCCCTTTTCTTCTTCTTTATAAAACCGGAGATTCTCCAGTAATAATATTTCGCCGGGCTGTAAAGAAGCAGCCATTTGAATAGCATCGGATCCTATACAATCAGCAGCAAAATGAACCGCAACACCCTGTAATAGTTTTCTAAGATGAATGACAAGATGCTTTAATGAATATTTGTCTGCAGGGCCATCCTTAGGACGACCCAAATGACTCATCAGAATGACAGAGCCTCCATCATTTAATATTTTCCTGATAGTTGGAACAGCAGCACGGATACGGGTATCATCCGTAATCTCATATTTTTCATTCAGGGGTACATTGAAATCAACACGGATCAATGCTTTATGCCCTTTAAAGTTGAAGTCAGAAAACTTTGACATATTCAATTATTAATTTCTCAAAATTAGTTGAAATAAAAAATGCCCCGAAAATTTCGAGGCATAACAAGTTTTAATGATCTTTATTTCCTAATCAGTTTTGCAAAATAATACAGTGTTCTCACTAACTGGCTAACATAACTCATTTCGTTATCATACCAACTTACAGTGCGAACTAATTGGGTATCACCTGAGGTTTGAACTTTAGTCTGGGTAGCATCGAATAAGGATCCGAATCGCATTCCGATTATATCCGTACTGACAATTTCATCTACATTATAACCGAAGGATTCATTGGAAGCGGCTTTCATTGCTGCATTCACTTCATCCACTGTAACCTTTTTATTTAAAATACAGTTCAACTCGGTAAGAGAACCTGTGATTGTAGGTACCCGCTGAGCTGTACCATCCAGTTTTCCTTTTAGTTTAGGAAGTACCAGGCCGATGGCTTTGGCGGCTCCTGTACTATTGGGAACAATGTTTTGAGCAGCAGCCCTTGCCCTTCTCAAATCACCTTTCGGGTGAGGAGAATCCAGCGTATTCTGATCATTGGTATAAGCATGAACCGTAGTCATCAGACCCACCTGAATCCCAAATTGTTTGTCAAGCACATCTGCCATTGGCGCCAGGCAATTCGTTGTGCAGGAAGCGCAGGAAATTATAGATTCACTACCGTCCAGTATATCATGATTTACATTGAATACAATGGTCTTTAAATCACCGGTTGCCGGAGCGGAGATTACCACCTTTTTTGCACCGGCAGCCAGGTGGGCTGAAGCTTTATCCTTATCGGTAAAAAAACCGGTACATTCCAACACAACATCCACTTCATGATCTTTCCATGGGATTTCTGCAGGGTTTTTTTGTGCATAAACTCTTATAATATCTCCATCTACAATAACTGAATCATCTGTAGATTTTACATCTGCATCAAAGCGTCCCTGGGCGCTGTCATACTTCAAAAGGTGTGCAATTACTTTGGGGCTGGTAAGATCATTAACAGCCACCACATCAATGCCCTCCATTTGATAAATCTGGCGATAAACCAAGCGTCCGATTCGTCCGAAACCATTTATCGCAACTTTAATAGTGCTCATCTGTCTTATTGATTTAATGTTAAAAGGAGTTGCAAAGTTAAGAAAACTGCGGTTGAAGCAATATCAGGTTTCAGTAAAAAGCGTTAACAAGTAGAAAAACATTTGGCAAAAAATGGGACTGCGGCTATCTTTGCCCGCCCATTCCGAATAGTAATGTTCGGGAGGAAGTCTCTTCAAAGAGGCCCGTTCGTCTAAGGGCTAGGACACCACCCTTTCACGGTGGTGATACGGGTTCGAATCCCGTACGGGCTACTGGAATCCCCACAATCGTTGAGTTGTGGGGATTTTTCTTGAATATCATTACTCACTTTCCTTTATCACCAACAACCACCCTTTTCCTTTCTGTACTTCAATGGGATCTTTCAGTCTAAAAATTTTTGAGGGTTGAAAATTTTTTATTGCAGGTGCCATTAAGGAAACTTTCGATCTTTTCAAATCCAATTTCTTCCAATCAATTTTTAAATGAATATTCACTGTTGTATCTGCCCAACTTGCAATGGAAATTAATGCTGCTCCTTTTTTCTTATAGACAGTCGCCAATACATTTTTATTATCCGTTGTCACAGGACAATTATCGCTCCAGTATCCAATCATTTCCGTTCCTTTCATTCCAAAATCATCCCATGCTTTCCAGATTGGTCTTGGGTCCGCATCTTCTGTCCAGGGATAACGATTGGTCATCCCATAAATCATTCCTCGCCAGGGATTGCCGCCGTTTTGCAACATCTCTCCCATCAATCCGAATGGAATGCCACTGATCTCTGTCAAAAAATAATCAGGCCCGTTATGATCATAATCGAAATATTCTCCAAACCATAAACGGTTGAGATACGGAAAATGTTCCATGTATAAATTGGAGCTGTTATTAAAGCCATCATTTTTATTATACTGGTTGGCTGAATGTAAATCCACAATACCCGGATGACCATTTTGCGTCAACACTCTTTTAATTCGTTTCATCGTAATCCGGTCAAATGCTACATCATCTAGATAAATTCCATCTATACCAACATGATTCACTAACCAGTTCATTCCTTCCACATAATAATTATGCCAGCGGTTTTCCCCACTGTTTACCAATGCAGCATCTTTTATTTCGGGGACAAACCAACCTGCGAGGTAATCATCCCCAACATGCTCCTGCAACCAACTGAATCCACCACCTTTTCCAGGAGAATAAATCTCATGTTCCAAACTTCGGATGGCAAATAATTCATAAGCCCGGTCAGATAATTCACGGATGGTATTATAAATTTTTACTTTCAAACCCAACTGATGTGCCTGGTCAATATATGTTTTCATTTTCTTCCACTCGATAAACGGGTAATTAATCCAGGGATTGATGGGTGTGGCATGATGAATATTAATCACAGTCGCACCTGATGCTTTTATGGTATCAAGGTTATCATACTTATGATAAAAACGGGTAGCCCATTGAAAATCGGTGTTGATTGTATGGAAGGGTGTAATAAGTAAATTGAAATCATAATTAAGTGTTTCACTCTTCTTCATTGTCCGGCTACCGCTATAAGCTTTCACTAAAACAGTTTTATCTTTTTCAGAAATATCAATACCCCCTTTATTATCATTTCCCCATGAAGTTGGTAAGAGTAAAGGTTTTTGTAAATAAAAATTGGTATTAAGCGGGCGAATATAATTTTCATCTCTTAATGAAAACTGAAGTCCTGCATTTACATTTCCAATCCATGCGCCATCCTGGTTCTTATGTGCTACATCCCATTTCCAATGAAAATTATCAGGTCTGTTACCACCTTTTTGTCCAAGGCCCATTAAATATTTTGCTGACCCGGGATTCACTGGTAAACGAAAGGCAATATCATTTAATGAAATATCTTCCAATGCAGTAATCTTTACTTTGTATGCAATAAAACCATCAAAATCCAATGAACCGGTGACTTCCATCTTTAATGATTGGGAAGTATTGATCGCTTTCCATGTTACAGTGCCTGGTTCTTGTTTTGTGAAAACAAGTCCACTACTCTTCCATCCCTTTATTTCATCTCCGGAAGCATGATAAAAATCAAAAGACGGCCGTTCAGTAAATAAATCATTCGGTTGAGCAGAAACAGAAGTCATTTCAGGCGTAAAGAATGTTTGAATCTGCGCAGGCAGCCCATCATCACTTAAAATCACTTTTCTTCCTAATAAAGAAATCGAAGAGCCTTCCACTTGCAAAGGGGTATAAGGTTTAATAACAGCATTCTCTTGCGCCAAGGTTGAATTAAGCCATTTTAACCTTGTCATTTTTTGCGGCTCACTTATTCCACCCTCTTTTGCTATTTCATTTTTTACAAAAAGGCTTACTGAAATTTCTTTTGTTGCTGTTCCCCTCGCCTGAACAAATACTTTACCTGAATAAAGCCCGGGGCTTACACTTTCCGGAACATCTACTTCACACCACATCGGTTGAACCTCTCCTTTCTTAATTGCAACTGTTTTATGAAGAACAGATCCATCGTAGTTTATTCCATCTGTATTGAAACAATATAGCTGAGTTGAAGAAATAGTTTTTCCATTTGCATCTTTAAAATCTGAAAACTTAATGTTCACATCTGCCAGGTTCTGCATAGCATAAACACCTAATTGAAATGTAAAATTCTCGCCCTGTTTTACTGTATCTGTGAAATTATCCTGATTTTCATTAACCACCCATCTTTCGGGTAAATCATATTTCATCCGAATGGAATGCAAACGATCTTCGGGAAAAACAAGAAAGGTAGCTCCGCTGTTATTTTCAATAAGCTTTTCTGTTTCTTTTGCCGTAGCAATAAATTCCATTGGGTAAAAACTATTGAACGCATCCACAGATTGATACTCAGTTGCCACTGCATCAGCAAAATTTTCTGAATTACGAATAGCATTCAGCCATTCTATTGAAGCTGCTGTGTCCGGCTTAAGATATACACCTTTGGGATAATTTGATCGCCCTTCATTTCTATAAGGCATGTAATAAACATAATAGATTCCTGCTCCGGAAAGCGGTTCAAAAAGGAATTCTCCATATTCTCTTTTGATATCAACCCGAAGAACATTAAAAATGCGTTTACCGGTAGCGGCGTCTTCCACAATGATTCTCTTTTCTTCGGGATGAGAATCTCTTCTTCTCCAGGGAATGACAACATGAGCAATATTTTTATTTTTTTGAAATTCTGATTGAGAAAGCTGTACAATGAACCTGTGATTACCCAATGAATCAGCATTCCATGAATTATTCCCATCAGAATATTTAAGCTGCTGTGCATCTCCTGCCGGACAAATGGCCACAAGCACTGAAAAAATAAAAAATAACTTCCTGCACTTTGATTTCATGATCATGTGTTGAAAAGTTTATGTATCTGCTTATTCGAGAGATTTGAGATCAACAGAAGGGTGTTCCGCATTTGCTTTATGAGCAAAAGCTGATCTCAACTTTGTGCTATTATTAAAAAATCCGCAATTCCGTAAAAAGAATAAATTATTTTCTTCTCCTCCCCCATAGTCCATTCTATAGCCCTTCTGTGCAGTAGCGTCTCCTGTAAACGTCATATTGGTAATTGGCTTCCATTCTCCGTTCGTATTGACCACCCACTGGTTTCCATAATATGCCTTTCTTGAAATATAACCTGTAGAAGGGTCAAAATTTTCAAGAAAGGAATGGAGACGTTTCAGATAGGTGTGAGTAGCAGGGCGGCTGAAGCTTGCAATCAGGTTCCATTTACCCGTTTCGGGTGTAAAAAAATATGCTGTGAAAATAGTATGATCATCTTTCATAGGCTGTGCATGCACTAAAAAACCATAAGTAGTTCCTGTTTTCCAGATGTAATTCAAGAAGCTTTGTCCTCCTGCGCTTTCATTTCCAAATTCGCCGGCATGAACATTAGCTCCCTTTTTTATAAGAATAATCTTTTTATCGTCAGGTATAGACTTTGGATCATCAGTTTGAAATGGACTCCACACTGAAAAAAGTATATGCCTTTCGGTTGCTGAATTCACCTGCATTCCAAAATACCCTTCTTTGAAACCATTGGCCATAAAATAAGAGCCGATTACATCATTGCCGTCGGGTATAGTAATTTCGTTGTAAAACCATTCAGCATCATTGCCTGTTTCAAAGGTATCATAGTTAATATGAACAGACGGACCTCTTCTACCCCAATAGAAATAATTTTCTTTATTATTTTTTACATATGCCGTATTAGCATCAACGGCTGTACCGGCAATATGCAACTCACTAATATTAGCGAATAATTCTCCTGTTCGCCTTATCCCTCTAATATCAATTTTGATATAGCCGGTATGAGAAATATCCCAGGAACCAAAATATTTTTCCTGTTCTTCTTTACCGGAAATAGAAAGATTCTTTGAAATATTATTGATAGTACACTGAATCGTGCTTTCACCTTCCGGTATCTTTAATAGTCCATAGACCTTCAAGGTTCCCGGCTTAGCCAGTCTGATATAGGTACTGAAAACAGCATCTGTGTTTTTCCAGTTGATCCATCCATCATTTGTGACTTTCTCTGATCCTCCCCTGGCTTTAACTGTGAGCCAGGAGTTGCCCCCTAATGATACGATTTGTTTTGAAGTATCAAAATTATCCTCATATTTACCCTGAATAAATCCTCTACCAGGGACCTGACTAGTTTGAATCAGTATAGCCAAACCCAATATCAACATCACTAATTTAACCATAACTCTAAGTTTTATAAGCAGATATACAAATAGCTCCATCTCTAAACCTGTATTAGACCTTATACTACTTACAAAAAACAGGTAAAATAACTCAATGAGACTTTATAAGAATTGCCGGATGGTTATCGAATGAAACCTGCCTATGTCTAAAAATAAAGAATAAAACTCCAAATGCTCTTCCCGAAAGATCATACCATTGGAATCAAAATTCCAATATAAAAATTAGGACTATTACGTCAGAATAAAAATTTTTTAACTAGTTATGAACATTGATTTTTATATTAGAAATATATATATCTTCATTTTATAAATAGTCTCCCGGCCTTAAAAGGCCCGCTTTAATAAATCCAATTTCTCTGCAAAGGCAATAATTTAATTATTTTAAACTAAACTCGTTATTATGAAAAAGGTTTACTTATTGGGGTTACTTTGTATTTGCTTTGGATCTTATGGCCAGACTTACCATTATAATTTCAACAACAATTTAAATGAAACAGGCGGTGGCCCTGCACTTACAGATACTTTAACCTGTAGCGCTTCTGCCGGGACTTATAGTTCGCAGACTGTTTGTACAGGTGGTACAAAAAATGTTTTTGACTTTAATCAAGGTGAGGGGCTTATTTTCAGAAATGACGCCGGTTTCATTGTTCCATCATCCAGTTATACCATCAATATTCTAATGAAATTTAATGCTCTGAATGCTGGTCCTCCAAATCCTACCGGGGCGCAACGTATTATAAATTTTGATACAGCTACCAATATGGGGCTTTATTCATTTCCACCAAGTTTCCCAATACCAGACGGGGTCGTTCATTTTTATGACGGGACAGCTCCATCATCAAACGACAATAAGGAAATATTGGCAAATACCTATTTTCTTTATTCAATAGTTAGAATCGGGGGGGGTGTTGATTCTGTCTATTTTTATATCAATGGAGTTAAATCCGATAGTGCGCATGATAATAACCAATACTTAGCTCCGGGTACAAATCAACCTATATGGTTGTTTATTGATAATGGTATTACCGGAAGCCCTACATATATATGCGAATCAGGAGCTGGCAGCATCAGCTATTTATCTTTAAGTAATTCTTCTTTCACTCCAACACAGATTGACAGTACCTGGAAAGCTCAATGCCCAACTGTTTTACCACTTCTGTTACTCGATTTTCAGGCATCAAAACAATCCGGTTCTGTAGCTTTATCCTGGACTACAACAAACGAGGTAAATACCAGTCATATTGATATCGAACGGAGTGCAGATGGAATTCACTTCTCTACATTAGCAACAGTCGCTACAAATAATAATATTTCCACAAATAATTATAATTATACCGACCGTCAGCCTCAATCCACAAATTTCTATCGTCTTAAGATGGTTGACATTGATGGTAAATTCAGCTATTCTTCAGTTCTTAAGATTAGTTTCACTGATGCACTTAGGTTTGAAGTGTATCCCAACCCGGTACGAAATACTCTCACAATCAGTGGCATCAACGGAAATGAAATAATCAAACTGCTTAGTTCTGATGGTAAACTATTAATACAGAAGCGGGCATCCGGCCAGAGCATGACAATGGATATGAGCACTTATTCACCCGGCCTCTATATTCTTCAGTATTTTGACGGAACCAAAGTACAAAGCAGGAAGATTGTAAGAGAATAAGCAATACTATTTCACTTCAATAAAAAAAGGCTGTCTATCAAGACCGCCTTTTTTTTATACAATACCTTACGAACCAATTATAAATCCAGGTTCAAAACTGTCAAAGATCAAATGAAATTCATCCTGTAAAATTGGGAGAAAAATAAAAGCCATTTGATCTTTTATATCAAATGGCTTAACCTATTTTTCCAGGGGATCTGAAAGTCTAATCTAAATTTTTAATTCCCACTGTAAATTGATAAAAGATTTTCAATAATTCTTTCAGAAGCCTTTCCATCCCATAATTCCGGTATTTGACCTTTCTTCCAATTTCCGGACATAATATCTTTTATATATCTTCTCAAATTAGCGGGATCTGTACCTGCCAGTTCGTTTGTACCAACAGAAACGGTTTCAGGTCTTTCGGTGGAATTTCGAATAGTGATACAAGGAATACCTAATACAGTCGTCTCTTCAGTTATACCACCGGAATCGGTTACAACTGCCTTAGCATTCTTAATCAGGTATAAAAACTCAAGATATGCCAGCGGATCAAGTTGCACCAACCGGTCATTTTTAAATTCCATTTTTTCTAAAATTTTTTTGGTTCTTGGATGAACCGGAAACAAAACCGGGAATCCTACAGTAGTGTCCAGAATAGTATTTAAAATATCAGCCAGATTATTTTCATTATCTACATTCGATGGCCTGTGAAGAGTTAAAATAAAGTAGGATTTTTCATTTAATGATATATCTTCCCAAATTGCAGGCTTTTGTAAACGGCTCTCATTCTGATAAAGAGTATCAATCATCGTATTCCCGACAAAATAAATATTCGCAGGATTAACTCCCTGCCTGACTAAATTCTCGCCGGCATCAGTACTTGTTGTAAAAAAATAGTCCGCAATAGCATCCGTGACGATCCGATTAATTTCTTCCGGCATTGTCCAATCATAAGAGCGGAGACCCGCCTCAACATGCGCCACATCAATACAAAGTTTTTTTGCCGTAATAGAACAGGCCATTGTCGATGTTACATCACCCACTACCAACACGATATCCGGTTTATGTTCTAATAATTCTTTTTCGAAACGGACCATGATAGCAGCCGTCTGTTCAGCCTGAGTTCCACCTCCTGCTTCCAGGTTAGCATCCGGTTCAGGAATATTCAATTGGTCAAAAAAATCCGAGCTCATTTTTTTATCATAATGCTGACCCGTATGAACAAGACGGTACTTTACTAATTTATTTCCCTTTTGTGCTTTTTGAATTGCTTTAATTATAGGAGCAATCTTTATAAAATTGGGGCGGGCACCCGCTACTAACGTTATATTCATTCTGCCTTCTTTGATTTTGATACTTTTTTATTTGAACGGAATATCTGCCTGAATTTTTCTTTGAAAACTAAATATATAAATTTTGAATTTCCTACTAAATATCTCTTCCACATCCGGCCGGGCTCCTGCACAAGACGGTAGAACCATTCCAATCCCATTCGCTGCATCCATTTAGGTGCCCGTTTGACAACACCAGCAACTACATCAAAGCTTCCACCCACACCCATGATAAAGGGAGCTTTAATCAAATCCTTATATGTATTTAAAAATATTTCTTTACGTGGTGAGCTGATTGCAACAAAAAGGATGCTTGGCTTTGAATCTGCAATCTGCTTTGCGATTACCGGCTCATCCGCCTTATTATAATACCCATTACGATAGCCGGCAATAATTTCCGGTCCATATTGATTACTGTATTTTTCAACCACTTTTGTCACCACTTCCTCCCTGGCTCCAAATAAATAGATACGATAGCTCTTTTCGGAACACAACTTCACCAATGCTTCCATTAAATCAATACCGGCAACCCTTTCCGGAAGTGGCTGATTTAAAAATCGGGAAGCCCATACTACTGCCTGCCCATCAGCATTAATAATATCACAGTTAATGATTGAGTTTCGAAGCTCCGGGTCTTTTTGCGCATTTACAACTTTCGCTGCATTAACAACAACATGATGAATAACTTTACCTTCCGCTATAGACATATCTATTTTATCAATAGTCTCCTGCATCGTCAATGCATCAATAGGAATATTACAAAAATTTACTCTGCTCATTTGAACGGCAAGATCATATGTTTTTTAAACTTGTACATCCAATATCAATACTATGGTTTCATCAGTTGGGACCTATTATCATTACTTAAGTAAATTGCAAGACCATAAAACATCCATGCCTGAGTCCACCTCATGTAAGCTACCCTATTGGTATATAATTTTCTTTTTTGATAATAAAAATATCCTTTGGAAGATTGCATATTCTGAATTGTCCAATTCAGCACACGGTCAGCCAGGCTCCGGTCCTTTTCAAATAAATTGACTTTACACAATGTCACAATCAACTGTGCTGGGGCATGAACGTCAACAGGGAAAATATTGTCGCTATAATATTTTGAACGTCCTTTTTCATCAAAGAAAGTTGCCAGGTAATATTCCATACCTTTATGGAAAGAATCTAAAAATGATTTATCGCCGGTATACTTTCCATACTCATAAATACATTCCAGGTTAAACCCGGTATGGAAATTATCAATCCATTGATGAAAAGGCAAGGTGCTGTAATACCAGGAGCCATCAGAATTTTGAAAACTCACACAATATTCCACGGCTTTTTTTGCCTGCATGGTCAATTCTTCTTCTTTTGTGTAGGAATAAATACGGCTGAGCAGCTTTGCTCCCAAAAGGGAGGCATTAAATACAGAAGTATGATCCAATGGTGAATAAGAGAAAGCAAAATTTCCGTTGGCAAGAGTGGTTCGGTTCAAATCATTTACAATAAATTTCTTTGTGCTCAATGCAGTGTCCAGGTATTGTGTGTTGCCGGTAGCTTCATAAGCGTCCAACAAAGCATTAGCAGAATATGTTGACGCTACGATTGTCGGAGTATATTTTGGTAAAAAAAAAGCTTTGGACTGCCAGTCAAAATTATAACCCCAGCAAGCTCCTGAATAACCAGTGGATTGCAATTGCAGGAGTAAATCCGAAAGCTCAGTGATCTTAATTTTTAATTCATCCTTTTCTATATTATCCGCTTTCAGCAGCGTACAATACGCTGAAACAAACAGGGCGACGCCTTTAGGGTTTATCCCTTTTTTTACAATTGCAAGGCGGCGAAAATTAATGAAAGATCTTTTAAAAAACTGTATCCAGGCCAGCCGGGGTAATTTATTTTTTGGCAAAAATGGAAGTGCCTGGAATAATTTACTATTCAATCCATCATAGGGATCCCAACCTTTAAAATTTTCTTTTTCGCAATATGTCCGTAATTTATTAAACGCTGTTCTAAAATCCTCAGAGTAATTCATCAATACTGATTTTTTGTGGTAGCGATGTGTTCAGACTATCTATTATTTTAAAAGTGGTCAAAGTGGTCAGACAAATAGAACGGAAGCTAACCGGAGCATCATTTCCTTCAAGCATATTTTTAAGAAATAACTTCACTTCCTGCTCATGTCCTTTACCCGGATGTCTGGACTGTATTCTTTTTCCATTCTTATATACTTCGGCGTTTTTAAAATCATTAATTACCCCTACTTTGCCGGCTCCGAATATTTCAATGTGTTCCTTTGGAAGTGCCGCATCACCATTTGATAAATACAATAAATTTCCAATGGAGCCATTCCTGAAAGTAATTACGATGGCTATATTATCGTAGTTGGTAATTTTATTATTTGCCGATGCTATACTTGTAGCATAAACTTCTATAGGGTCCGATTCAGAAAGAAACTGCATCAGGTCCACGAAATGACACATTTCACCGATGATCCTGCCTGCTCCCAAATCCTCAATCTGCATCCAATGTTCCTTTGGAATGAATCCTGCATTCACCCGGATATTCATCACGATGGGTTCGCCTGAATTGGAAAATTCATTTTTTATATATTGAGAAACGGTTGCAAATCGCCTGTTGAACCCAACCATCAACGGTTTGTTATAGCTTTTTTTAGCTTCTATAATACCGGTTAATTGATCAAGAGTTGTTGCCAGCGGTTTTTCCACGAAAACATTCTTATCAGCTTTCATTGCTTCAATTGCCTGTGGAGTATGAAGTGTATGTGGTGTTGCAATGAATACTGTGTCAACATCCCTGTTCATTAATAAGTCGCCGATTGCAGTTGTGTAAGTATTAAATCCGAATTTTGTAGCAACGCTTTTAGCATTTATTCCTTTTGATGTAACCACAGTATTGAGGTTTACCCCAAAAGATTTTACATTCGGAATCAGGTAACTCTGTGCAAAATTTCCGGCACCGATAAAACCAACATTAATTTTTGCCAGGGGTACATTATTGCTTTTGAATGCTGTGGAATATTTTTCCAGCCGCGGCGGATAATTTAAAACAATACCCAGGTAAGGTTCCGATACATTGCCCACTACGATATCATAAGCTTTCTCAGCGTCAGCAATTTCAAAATTGTGAGATATCAGGTGCTTTACATTGATCAATCCATTGGAAAGCAAATCAAGAAATGCTTCCATATTCCTTTTTTCAGTCCACCGTACATAAGGATATGGATAATCATTTCCCAATTCTTCATAATTGACATCATACCTTCCTGGTCCATAAGAACAGGAAATCCTTAACTCAAGTTCCTTTTTATAGAAATGGGGTTCACGGGGTATATCCATCGTAACTGCACCAACTATAATTAGCTTCCCTTTTTTTCTCAGTACTTCAGTTGAAAATACTACAGGATCATTTGTTGATGCAGCAGCTGTAATAATTACAGAATCGAAACCATGACCGTTTGTGAAATGTTCACAGGCGGCAATTAAATTATTATCATTCCTGTTTAAAGCTTTATTCGCACCATTTTCTTTTGCTAATTGTACAAGCCTTTCCGAAATATCTATTCCTAAAACAGAGCAACCATTTGCCTTAAGTAATTGACAAGTTATTTGACCAAGTAAGCCTAAACCTATCACACACACTTTTTCGCCAAGTTTTACTTCAGCCTGCCGCACACCCTGGAGAGCAATTGCACCTAAGGTCGTAAAGGAGGCTTCCATCGCACTGACATTATCAGGAATTTTCACTACAAGGTTTTGTGGAACAGCAACGACTTCTGCATGAGAAGCATAATCCTGCCCGGCGCAAGCCACTCTATCTCCTTTTTTAAATTCACCTTTTTTATCCATTGAAGTTAATACTGTGCCTGATGTGCTATATCCTAGTGCTTTCAATGAATCAAGTCTCGTTTTTACCTTTCGAATAGTAGCAGCAAGTCCCTCCTTTTTTATATTCCTGAGAACCTGGGCTACCAGGTCAGGTCGTTGTTTTGCTTTGCCTAACAAACTTGCCTTTCCAACTTTTACGGTGCTTTTTTCCGTTCCGGCACTGATTAATGAATATTCATTTTCAACAAGTACCATCCCTGTTGAAATGGATGGCATCGGCAAATCTTCAACGGATAATTTTCCTGTTTTAAAATTCTGTACTACCTGTTTCAACTTTTTAATTTAAATTTTAAAGGATCGAAAAAAAGGCTAACAGTTTTTGAAGAAATCATCAACAGCGATGACGATTTATTACTGATCGGGGCCGTTGCGAAACTTCAGTTTGATTTTTACGGTCTTCATCATGACAAATACAATCCATGCCAGTAACACAGGGGCAATCATTGTAAACATTCTTGTCTCAGCACTAGCTAAAGTACTTCCACCAAGATATACAGCTGCCATTAAAATCATAAAGCGGATTGAAAAATTTATTTTTCTCCAGTTTAAAAAAGTAGGAATAAGACAAAAAAGCATGAGCACCACTATGATTCCGGTCATAGGTAATCGCACAAGAGTGCCGGGTGTCTGGGTTTTATAAGAATAGGGAAAATTAAACAGAATTCTCCCGATATTGCTCACCCAATTTTCAAAATATTTCAGTGGATGCTCCTTTATATTCTTAAAAGCAATCCTTTTGTATGCATCATCCTGCTCCATAGGTGTTTTGTATTTGTATATCTCATCAAAATTATCTTTATGATTAGCTCTTATTAAATCCTCATAGCCCTGAAAGTGATAAGACCTGTTTTTAAAATTTAAAATACCACCGGAATAAGATCCGGAATCTACATTTGTATTTGAAATGGAATCACTGCCATATAGAGGATATTCCATCCAGCTTCCAAACTCATCTTTTTCCGGTGAAGTCATCCAATACAAGTTATTACCGGATATTGTACTCCAATATAATATCCGACCTGTCAGGCTATAAGTATAAATCAAATAAGGCAACGTTGTCAGCAGCGCTATTGAAGAAATCAGAAATGCTTTTTTATAGTTGACAATTTTGCGGTTGGATATCCATAACAGCAAGGTGCCAATAAACATCACAACGATAACATATCCAAAAACTACTTTAGTTAATGCTATATAGCCAAAAATTATACCTGCCCAAAAAATATATTTTTTTGATCCTTCCTCCTTTGGTGAATCAAATACTTTTGTCAATAATAGCATCAATGCAGATACAAGAAATACAGTCAGTATTTCTGTAAGAACCAATGGCATAAATTCATATGCATTGTAATAACAAGCCCAAAACAAACAAACCAAAAAGGTTATACGGAATGAACCATATTTCCGGATCGTTTTAAATAAAAGAATTATTGATAAGTAAAAGAAAACAGCATTCAGCAATTTGAGAAGAATCAATGGAATTTTTAAGGCCAGGAATAATGCAACTAATAATGGATACCCGGGGCCATTGACAAGATCGACATTGGGTGCTTTGGGTGAGTAAAACCCCTGGAGCAGATTATGTGCAAAATAAAAATACCTGGATTCATCACCATATATTTCGCTCGTTTGAAAAAGTGCTATTACTACTAAATAAAATAAAAGAAAAGGGAGAAATAGTATATAAGGATTCTCAGGCAGTTTAAGCCTTTTTCCTGTTGTTTTCATTTGAATGCTTTTAATTTGATAATTGCACTTTACTCAATTCAAGGTCAGTTCTTATTCTGTTTTTTAAAAGAGGAACCGAGATGAAATAATTCTTCAAAATATCGTTTACTCTGAAGCGAAAGGAAACTAAGACTGAGAAATTGAATTGCAGCAATAAAAGTAATGCCGCCAACTATAAATGATTGCGGGCTTTTTTTAAATTGCATGTATAAACTATAAGAAAATGGATTTTCATTTGCAGGAATATGTCCCTTTAGCTGGTCTAAACCAGAGATGGTATCATGAAGCAACCAGATTAATTCAAACAACGACAATCCCATCAACACGATTCCAATTCCAAAAAAGAAGATGTAAGGCCTGAATATAAACCCGGACATCATACCAGAAAAAACTCCTCTAAATATCCTCATACTTGAAGTTCTCTTTCCGGCAAATTTATTTTGCTCACTCCAATCCAGGTTTGCCGGAATTTCAACTATCCGTGCTCTTAGAATCATTGCCTTGTACATGATCTCAGGGTTAATTTCATAATCCCGGGTTTTTAAATTCAATGTTTTAATAAAATCTGTTTTGTAAGCCCGAACCATGCCGGTAAATGTATAATACTTGTCTTGCGCCGCCATTCGCATAAACCAGTTTACAAAGCGGCTCATAACTCTTCTCAAAAAAGGAACTGCTATCACTTTTCCACCTTTCATGTATGGTGAAGCCACAACAATGTCTGCTGAATCTGCCAAAAGTCTATCAGTCAATTTTTCAATATTGTCAACAGAGTAACTTAAATCTATATCCAACACAACAATCACCTCACCTTTCGAATTTTTAAATCCGGTTTGTAAGGCAAATCCCAGGTTGAGATTTACAGGGTGATGAATAACCCTGATGGATTTATGTTTTTCAGCAAACTGGTCTGCAATGTCGCCGGTCTTGTCTTTACTACCATCATTTATTATTAAGATTTCCCAGGAATATTTTTCTCTTTTGCTTTCAAGAAATCCGATGACGATATTTAAGTTATTCGAAAGGATAGCCTCTTCATTATAACAAGGAAGTACAATACTCAGAAAAGTTTTATTCTTTAAATCCATACAGTATGAAATTATAAGAAGCTCAAATTAATACCAGTAAAAATACTTGTAATCGCACCGATCTTCCGGTACAAATACCATTTCAGATCTAAAGGGGGGTATTTTATATTCCTTTTTCCGAAAATCCTGCTTAAAAACCTGTATATTTTTATCTTCTTTAAAAATTTTGGTGAGTTCGTTTCCATGATTTCCAGCCCGTGCCTTATATTGATTCTCTTTGAAGGTCTTCCCTTAGCAACGATTTCAAAGCCATAATAGCTGAATAAATCATTTCAGGTTTTATCAGAATAC
>JAFDYJ010000043.1 GCA_018267515.1 Bacteroidota bacterium
GTTCCGGATCCAGCACTTCTAATAATGCACTGCTGGGGTCACCCCGGAAATCATTGCCAACTTTATCTATTTCATCAAGTATCATAACAGGGTTGGATGATTTTATTTTCCGGATAGATTGAAGAATCCGGCCGGGCATAGCTCCGATATATGTTTTCCGGTGTCCTCTTATTTCACTCTCATCATGCAAACCACCCAGGCTTAATCTTACATACTTTCTGCCAATAGCACTGGCAATACTGCGGCCCAGTGAAGTTTTACCGATTCCCGGAGGCCCTACAAAGCAAAGGATCGGGCTTTTCATATCACCTTTCAATTTCAATACAGCCAGGTACTCTAAAATTCTTTCTTTAATCTTATGCATCCCGTAATGGTCCGTATCCAATGTCTTTTTTGCTTTTTTAAGATCATAATGATCTTCAGTATATTCTTCCCAGGGAAGATCGAGCATCAAGTCAAGATGGTTATACACTACAGAAAAATCAGGAGTGCTGGGATGCATTCGTTCCAGCTTTTCAATTCCTTTCTGAAACAATTCCTTTGCTGATTGCGGCCACTTTTTTGCTTCTGCCTTTTTCAGCATTTCACGAATTTCCTGTGCATTGGAATCGCCGCCTAATTCTTCTTTTATACTTTTTAATTGCTGTTGAAGGAAATATTCTCTCTGTTGCTTATCAAGCTCCGTTTTCGTTTTATTGGTTACTTTATTCTTCAGCTCCGCAAATTGCAGCTCCTTTTGCAGCAACTTCATTAACAAATCAGCCCGTTGACGTATCTGGTTCAGCTCCAGCAATTGCTGCTTTTCCTTAATATCCGTATTCAGATTGCTGGAAATAAAATGAATTAAAAATGAGGGATTCTCAATATTGCGGAGAATGATGGATGCTTCAGTCGGAATATTGGGTGAAAGCTGGATAATCTCTGTAGCCAGGTCTTTAATGTTGGCAACATAAGCTTCAAAGTCGGCATCCTTCGGTGCTGCTTCTTCTTCCAATTTCCTGATTTTGGCTTTAAAATAAGGATCCGTTTCAAAAATCGTTTCTACCACGAACCTTGCTTTGCCCTGTATAATAACTGTAGTTCCGCCATCGGGCATTTTTATCTGCTTTACAATCTTGGCTATCGTTCCGATTTGTTCCAGGTCTTTTGTTTCCGGATCTTCAATACTACTGTCTTTTTGCGCTATTACACCAATCAATTTGTCAGTTTTATATGCATCATTGACGGCCTTGATACTCTTATCCCTGCCAACAGTAATTGGCAATACCACCCCTGGAAAGAGAACTGTGTTTCTTAATGGCAGCAATGCTATTTCAGAGGGAACAGTAATTCCATTGGGATCTTCCTGATCATTCTCATTTAATGGAATAATAGGCATGAAATCCATATCATCTTCTGATTTCATCAAAAATTTTTCAAAACTCATAATTATTTCTTCTTTAGACAACCTGTCATCCACTTTGGGTGGGAGGCGAAAATACAAACGGATTAGATAGTAGTCAAGATTCGTGCCTGCGGGAACAATTCTTTTTGAAATTTATCCCGAAATAGGATCCGGAAACTGATAAATGCAGGATTATGCAACACCAAAAAAAAATCCCTTCCCGGGCGGGAAGGGATAAAACCAACTGTTGCTTTCCTTTTTATAAAATAGATAAACCTACCGAAAGTTGAAATCCCTGTGATTTCCACCTGTCCTGATTGTCAATATCATTAATATTTTTAAGACCAATTGCATAACGTCCCGTAATTCTTAATGCGGCTAGCTTTAACTGAACTCCTCCCAGCAATGATAAATCACCATGACTGAAAGCATCAGCTCCGTTTTGAAGTAATGATCTGTTTTGATTCATTAATACCCCGAATTGCGGACCTGCCTGCAGTGTTACAAAATTTCCAATCAATTTATAGTTTAGCAATATTGGAATGGAGAGATAACTCAGTTTTACACCTCTTTGGTAGGAAGGATTGAAAATATCATGATAAATATGATTAAAGTTACTGTCTACTGTTGTGCTATATTGGTTAAACAGCACTTCCGGTTGAATTCCCAATTTTGGCCCAAGACCGATCTCCATAAAACCACCCAGATGGTAACCATAACTAAATTGATCTTTGAAAGATTGTCCGTCCACTTTAATAATGTTGGCACCGCCTTTAACGCCTAAATGGAATTGAGCCAACATTACCTGTGAAAACAGAAGAGCTGCTGAAAGTAAACTGAGTTTTGTTTTCATGATTTTTGTTTTTGATTCTAAAAAAAATTTCAAGTATAATGCCAATGCAACCGGGATGTTGTTAAAATCTCTTAACTACCAAAACCGTCATCAGAATAAAAACAGTAAGGAGAAAATTATATTGCTTTGCAGATGCAAAAGTTTTCTAAAATCAAAACAGGAAACCGGTATTAACAGAACCCAATACATTGAAATTGTCGGAAACCGATGGCAGGTAATAATCCAATATTAGCTGGGGCTGAATAAAGAACTTGCCGATAGAATATTCGCCCCGTAAATAAAAAGAAACTGAAAGAGGCTGAAAGTTAAGGTGGTTATCGAGGTAAGCATTTTCAGCATTGTACAACAGGTTGGTGCCGGTCTTTACCGACTGCACATATAAACCGGAGCTTTGATTAAAACCGAATTTCTGGGTACCGCTGATAAATGAAAGCTGAGGAGTAAGTCGCACATAGTCTTTATAAGAAAAAACACCCGGCCAGTAAAAGTCATGATGAGCAGAAGCCATTATTGAAAAATCATTTATGGTTTCAGTCGTGTTAATAAATATATACCCCCGGTACCGCAGCCGGAGCGATTGAATAAAAGCCCTTCTTTCACTATAGGCAGAACGGCTGCCCCAGCCATAATTCAATGTTAGTGTCGGACGTATCCACCATTTCCTGTAAGTAAAATAAGCGTTCAATTCATTTTGAAGAGGTGAAGTATAAAAAGGTAAAGAGTCTTTTGAAAAATAACGGGAATAGGAAAGCCCGGTAGCCAGGTTCCTGTCTTCCAGATAATCATAAGAACCTGTGAGTGAAAATTGATAATAATTTAATTTCTTTTCATTGCTCACAATATATGCAGAAGCCGCTAAGCCTAAGCCGCTTTTATGAAAGTAACCAAGAGTAGGCAGGTAAGAAAATCTCTTTGATGTTTCAAGAAATACGTTGCTTTTATTTGTGAATTCGTAATTACCTTTTCCCAGGGAGAGGCTCATCAGAAAATAACTGCGGGGCGACAAAATTGAATCCATAAAATCACTGAAATCCCTGAAAATTTCATCATAATTAAAGTCAGTATCAGAAACCTGTTTTTTTTCTTTAAGCACATGAGGTTTCACCGAAGTGTCCGGCTCCGGTTGCTGTGAAAGCAGTACTGTGCAAGGCATCAACAATGCAGATATAAAAAACCATATTTTAAACATGGGACAGTTGTATTCTGGCTTGATGAACAGGAACCCAAACCGCTTTTTTGGACTAAGAGTTTAAAAATAAGTTTAATACGCCGTCCTGCAATAAAATGAACGTTAGATATTTGATAACTTTCAAAGAACCTGAAAAAATTATACCAGCTCCAGGACAGTAATTTCTGGCAAAATTCCAACCCGGCCGGGGTAACCTATAAACCCATATCCCCGGTTGATATAAAGTTTTTGATTGCCGGCTTCATACAATCCTGCCCATTCTTTATATACATATTGAACCGGGCTCCATTTGAAACCCGGAATTTCAACACCAAATTGCATTCCGTGTGTATGACCCGAAAGCATCAGGTCTATATCCGGATACAAGGTCCTTACCTCAGCATCCCAATGAGAAGGATCATGACTCATCAGAATTTTAAATGATATCTGTTCAGAACCTGTATAAGCTTTTTTGAGATCTCCGTATTTCGGAAATCTTGCTTTGGCACTCCAGTTTTCTACTCCCAGTAAAGCAATTTTTTCATTTTCTCTTTCCAATACTATGTGTTCATTCATCAATAATCTCCAACCCAGGTCCGCATGGATTTGTTTCAGGCGTTCCAGGTTAATTCTCTTTTCTTCTGGACTATCCCAATTTACATAATCGCCATAATCGTGATTCCCCAATGTAGAGAAAACTCCCATCGGCGCTTTAATCTTATTAAATACATCCATATACTCCTGCATCTCATCAGCCACATTATTTACAAGATCTCCAACAAAAAGAACAAGATCCGGCTTCTCTTTCAGAATTTTTTCTATGCCTTTGGCTACGGCCTTTTTATCCGTAAAACTTCCTGAATGAATATCTGCAATCTGAACAATTTTTAATCCTTTGAATGCAGGAGGCAGATTGGGATAGGATAATTGTTGCCGCCTTACCTGGTAGCGGTATTTATTCCCAAAACCAAAAATTAAGGAACTGAACAAACCACCGCCAAAGGCAACCCCGGTCCAACTCAAAAAGACAGATCTCGAAATTCCTTCACCCTGCTGAATTTCACCTTCGGTTCTTGCGAAAAATAATTTTCCTGCTACCCATTGAATCCCTCTTCGCAAGTCATCCACAAAAAAGAAAACAGAGGCCACCAGCTTGGCAAAAAATATTCCGGCAATAATTGCAAAAATGGTAGTCTTAATAAATTTTGACTGATGTTCAAAATGCAGGTAGGGAAGAATAATCAGGATGATAATGGCCGCAACCGAAATGACCCAATAAAGTATATAAATAAAAAGCCGGGGCTTTGCCCCCACTGAATGGGATAAAAGTTTTACCACCTGGAATACATAAATATCCAGAAGCACCATAACTCCTATTAATATCCACCAAAATGGAGAATTTCTCATATGATGTCAAAATTAAAGATCAATAAGGTGCATTTCAAATTTTCACCGGTTGCCAGTACTTCAGCAAGTTGTTAAGAAGTTTTTTAAAAGCACCTCAATTACATTAAGTACACTCTGAAATTTTCTTAAGGCGTATTTTTGCAAAAAGCTTTTTATATGAAACTCACCTATTACGGACATTCCTGTTTCGCTGTTGAAGTGAATGGCAAATCTTTATTATTTGATCCATTTATCACTCCCAACGAATTGGCAAAAAAAATCAGTATTACAGATATTAATGCAGACTATATTTTGCAATCGCACGGACATGTGGATCACATTGCCGATTGTATAGCCATAGCACAAAGTACAGGTGCAAAAGTGATTTGCAGCTGGGAAATACATGAATGGTTGAATAGAAACGGAGTCAGAAATACACATCCAATGAATACCGGGGGTAAATGGGATTTTGGTGATTTTAGTGTAAAATGCGTAGTGGCCCAGCATAGCAGTGGATTGCCCGATGGCAGCTATGGAGGCAATCCCATGGGTTTCATCGTTTACAGTATAGAAGGAAATTTTTATTACAGCGGTGATACTGCCCTGACATTGGATATGCAACTGATACCAAAATGGGCAAAACTAAATTTTGCCGTTTTGCCGATAGGCGACAATTTTACCATGGACTACTCAGATGCACTGGCGGCTGCAGAGATGATACAATGCCGGGAAATTGTCGGTGTTCATTTTGATACCTTCGGATTTATCAGGATTGATCATGAAAAAGCGAAGAAAGCATTTTCTGAATCCGGTTACCGGTTGCATCTGATAGAAATTGGAAAATCAATTACGTTATCATAACTTCAAACGAATGGGAAGAATTATCGGTGTTGCGAATCAAAAAGGGGGTGTGGGGAAAACCACTACTGCCATCAACCTGGCAGCCAGTTTTGCTGTACTGGAGTTTAAAACCCTTCTTGTAGATGCTGATCCTCAGGCTAACAGTACTACGGGGGTTGGTTTTGACCTGCATAATATCACCCACAGCTTATATGATTGCATGGTAAATGAATCAAAAGCAAAGGAAGTGATATTGAAAAGTGAAATTCCTAACCTGGATCTGATCCCATCACATATTGACCTGGTAGGCGCTGAAATTGAAATGATCAACTACCCCAACCGGGAGATGATACTGAAAAATATTCTGGAAGCTGTCCGTGAGAATTACGATTTTATTGTCATTGACTGTTCTCCTTCTTTGGGATTAATTACTGTCAATGCACTCACGGCTGCCGATTCCGTAATTGTGCCGGTACAATGTGAGTTTTTTGCTTTGGAAGGCCTGGGAAAACTATTGAACACAATAAAGATTGTTCAAAGCCGGCTGAATACTTCATTGGTTATTGAAGGAATTTTGATGACTATGTATGATGGCAGGCTTCGGTTGTGCAACCAGGTAGTCAGTGAAGTCAGAAGACATTTCGACGACCTGGTGTTCAGTACTATTATTCACCGTAATGCCCGGCTGGCTGAAGCTCCCAGTGTTGGCAAACCGGTCATCTTATATGACGGCAACAGTAAAGGGTCCATGAATTATCTGAACCTGGCCAAAGAAATACTTCAAAAAAATGATATGACTAAAATAAAGCAGGAAGAAAGGATACTTCAGTTGTGAGCTTTGAAATTCGAGCTATGAGCTTTGAGCTTTGAGCTTCGAGCTTTGAGCTTCGAGCTTTGAGCTTCGAGCTTCGAGCTTTGAGCTTTGAGTTTCAGATTATGGGTTTCAGGTGCAGAATTAGAATTTTATTTATATGAAAAATTTTAAAAAATTAAAAATTTGGCAGCAGGGATTTGATATTGCCGTTAGCTCTATACGATTTGTTTCAACATTTCCTAAAGAAGAAAAATATGGCATTAGTTCGCAGATAACACGATCTGCTGTTTCCATTGCTTCTAATATTGCAGAAGGTAGCAGCAGAAAAAGTGAAAGAGACTATCATCGGTTTCTTGAAATTTCCCTGGGTTCATCTTTTGAATTAGAAACACAGGTATTGATAGCCCAATCAGCTAATTTTGGAAATAAATCAGAAAGTGAATTGCTATTAAAAAATATTGATGAAGAACAAAAAATGCTAATGAGTTTTATGAGTAAACTGAATTATAAATAATTTTCATAAGCCCAAAGCTCATGGCTTATGTCTCAAAGCTCGAAGCTTTCATCCCTTAATTCACAACCCTCATACCCTTGCTCAAAAGAAAATTATGATTAACCCCAAACAAAATAAAGAAGCACTTGGAAAAGGAATCCGCTCACTTTTGCAAAGTATTGACGCCGATCTGAAGACCAGCAGCGGTGGCTTAAAAACTACAGTAGTGGAAAATGCCACCGGCACCAATCGCATACCTATTACAGATATTGAAACAAACCCACGGCAACCGAGACATGATTTTGATGAACAAGCTTTACAGGAGTTGGCCGCATCAATCAAACTTCATGATATAGTGCAGCCGGTTACGGTTTCAAAGCTTCCATCCGGAAAATATCGCCTCATTGCCGGAGAAAGACGTTGGCGGGCTGCGAAAATGGCCGGATTAAAAGACATTCCTGCTTATATCAGGCAGGCAAATGATGATCAACTTCTGGAATTAGCTTTATTGGAAAACCTGCAAAGA
>JAFDYJ010000044.1 GCA_018267515.1 Bacteroidota bacterium
ATTATAAATGTTGAATGTTAAATGTTGAATGTTGAATTATAAATTGCGAAAGCAGGATGAATAGTATTGTCTTTTAGCTTCGGGAAAGTTCTAAAGTGGCGAGGAGGAAAATATATTTCCATCTGCGTTTATCAATCCAGTAGGTGAAATTGCGGTGAAGAGGCATGAGCAAAGTTAGTGAGATTTTAATTCTGTAAACCACTAAGACAGGAAGGACACAAAAGGGCACGAAGAAAGCTTTGTGTAACCCGGCGCCTTCGTGTCTTCGTGGTTTTTTCACCGAATTTCCGAATTTTGAACCATGCAGTTGCCCACAGCAGGATTATTGGTGATTGAAACCAGGAAATTATTATTGGCTTACAGCCGGAACAAACAATGCTTTTATTTACCCGGGGGAAAGCTGAATAAAAACGAATCAGCGAAACAAGCACTTTGCAGGGAGATAGCAGAAGAGTTGGGAGTTGATATTAAAGAAACCGATTTAAAATTTTACACTCATATCACAGCACCTGCCTATGGTGAGGCAAATGATATTATTATGGAACAGGATTGTTTTGTACTAACCAAAAAAATAGAGCCGGCAGCCTCTGCAGAAATCGGAGCGCTGAAATATTTTTATCTCGAAGAATATTTATCGGAAACGAACAAAGCTCCCGGCGCCATAATGATATTACAACAACTGAAAGCGGATGATCTTATAGACTGATTATTGAATCAGGCGTGTCAGGGTTTTTTCTATTAAAACCACCCTCTTCCTGCTCCTGCTTCCCGGAAAGGCCAGGGTAATGACACAAGAATAATCAGTAATGCGAGAGCAAAAAAGAGAAATACCCTTTTGTGCTTCACCGGGTCGGGAATATTTTTCTTTGAATACGATTTGCCGATATGAACCATAATAATGGCAATGAGCATACCTATAGGATGTTCGATTGCAAAAAAGCGGAGTATAGAATCCTGCATGATGCCTTTCATGCCATTAGCCTGAATACTGCTTAATCCCCAGGGTCCTGCCAGCCATTGATATACACCTACCAGCAACATTATATCACAAATGATCATCGCATACAGTACAAACTTCTTATCTGAGTTGTTAAAGGGACGTTTGCCTGCAGTCAAGCTGCGGTACACTACGATCAGCAGCAGCAGCAATACCACCCAGCGCAGTCCGCTATGAAGATGTAAAACAAAATTGTACATAAGCAGGGATTTAGTACAAATCTAAACCCGTAATTCGTAAATGCGAAATCTTAATTCACCCAATCGGCAATAAAAATATTGATATCCCTGCCTCCGCCATTATTACGGGTGCTGCTGAAAACAATTTTTTTCCCATCCGGAGAAAACATGGGAAAAGCATCAAAACTGTTGTCATGGCTAATCTTGCTAATATGACTACCATCGGCATGCATAGTGTACATATTAAACGGAAATCCTTTCGGATATTCATGATTGCTGCAGAAAATAATATTTCCATCGGGCATAAAATTCGGAGCCCAGTTAGCTTCGCCCAGTTGCGTCACCTGTTTTACATTACTACCATCAATATCCGCAGTGAATACTTCCATCTGCAATGGAATCACCAGGTTTTCTTTCAATAAATTTTTATACTCCGTAATCTCCTCCTGCGTTTTTGGCCGGCTGGCTCTCCAGATTATTTTTTTTCCATCCGGGCTGAACCAGGCACCGCCATCATAGCCTAATTCATGGGTAATCCGTTTTACTTTTTCTGTGGCAAGATCCATGATATAAAGCTCCAGGTCACCATCACGCATAGAAGTAAAAATCATTTTTTTCCCATCCGGTGAAAGGGTGGCTTCGGCATCATAGCCGGGTGTTTGTGTAAGCCGTTTCGTTATTTTTCCATCCAGATCTGCCATAAAAATATCAAAGCTGGAATAGATCGGCCAGATGTATTTATTTCCGTACTTGCTCCGATCCGGCACCGGCGGACAGCTATCTGCATCCAGAAAAGTGGAAGCATAGATAATATGCTTTCCATCTTTGGTAAAATAAGCGCAGGTGGTTCTCCCTTTATTTCCGCTGATCAGTCTGGGTTCAAATTTTTCTCCGGGCGCCTCAGGTACTTTTGCATAATAGATCTGGTCGCACTGAACTCCTTCTTTCGGATTACGATGCTGAAATACGAGGTACTTTCCATCATAACTCCAGTAGGCTTCAGCATTATCACCTCCGAAAGTTAACTGCCGGATGTTTTTAAAATGCTTTTCTTCAGGGTAATGAATGGTATCACCCGGCGAATGAACCGTAAACGATGAAACTGGCAGCGAATTCAAATCAGGATTTCTGAATGAAAAGATCCCTGCGATCAGAATGAAAAATAAAATGAATCTGGAAGAATTCTTCATACCGGAAGTTTGAGTAAGGCAGCAAAAGTATTTTCGTTAAAACATAGTTTTGTCAGGTGAATGTAATCTCTCAAACCCCAAAAAACCATTAGATTTGAGAATAATTCCCCGGTTTGTATGAAATATTTTTCAGGTATATATGCTTTCCTTCTTGCGATTGCGGTTTTTTGCCTGGCGGCCTGCAACAACGAGACTAAACAAGGGCCTTATGATGACATCTTAACACAACCACCCTATGCATCCCTGACGGACAGTATCAGGAAATTTCCGGACCGGGACGAACTCTATTTTCGGCGGGCTGTACTGCTTAATAAAAATTATTACCCCGAACCGGCGCTTGCAGATTTTAAAAAAGCATGGTCTTTAAAAAAAGAAGAACAATATGCACTGGGAGCCGGTACAATTCTATTAAATCAAAAACCGGACTCCGCCATTTCTTTTCTGAATGATGCCTTAAAAGAATTACCCCGGAGCTTCCTGCTTCAACTTACACTGGCAAGAACTTTCGAGGCACAAAAAAATATTTCCGCTGCCCTGGATGTTTGTGAGAATATTCTGCGGGCTAATCCGAAGCAAATGGATGCCTTGGTCCTGAAAGCAGATCTGCTGGATCAGCAAAATAAAACCGGTGCTTCCATTGCAACGCTGGAAAAAGCCTATTCCATCAACCAGGGCATAGAAGAAATAGATTACAAGCTGGGATATAAATATGCCTTTACAAAAAATCCAAAAACAATTGCTTTTTGTGACAACTTACTGAAAGAAGATTCATTGAATGAACATGCCGAACCTCTTTACTTCAAAGGAGTATATTTTGAAAAAACAGGCGACACCAACAAAGCCCTCATTTTATTTAATGAAGCGATTATCCGGGATTACACTTTTATAGATGCTTATATGAATAAAGGCAAAATCCTGTACGATATGAAAAAATATAATGATGCCATTAAAACCTACCGGTTGTTATTAAACATTCAATCTACTTATTCAGACGCCTATTATTGGCTGGGGAAATGCCAGGAAGCAATGGGTAAAAAAGAAGAAGCCCGTGTGAATTATGAAAGGGCCTACGGCCTGGATAAGACATTAACAGAAGCCTTTGATGCGGCAAACCGGCTTAAGAATTAAAATTGATAATTAATAATTGACGGTTTGTATCTTGCACTGCAAACACTTATCAATGCCTTTAATTGCACCATCCCTCTTATTTGCCGATTTTTTACATCTCGAAAGAGATTGCAAAATGCTCAACGAAAGTGACGCAGACTGGTTTCATCTTGATGTAATGGATGGACGATTTGTTCCTAACATCAGTTTTGGCCCTATGGTAGTTGATTTTATCCGGAAAACAACAAAAAAAGTTTGTGATGTGCACCTGATGATTGTGGAACCGGAAAAATATACAGAAGCTTTTAAAAATGCAGGAGCCGATCATGTCTCGGTTCATATTGAAGCCTGTCCTCATTTACACCGTAATATTCAACAGATAAAATCGCTCGGTATGAAAGCCGGTGTAGCCATCAACCCGCATACTCCCATCAGTGAATTGAAAGAAATTATCAGGGATATTGAACAGGTCATCGTTATGAGTGTCAACCCGGGATTTGGCGGACAGAAATTTATACCACATACCATTGAAAAGATCCGGCAATTACGCAAGCTGATCACCGAATCCGGCTCAAAGGCACTAATAGAAATTGATGGTGGCGTAACAGTGGACAATGCTTCGGAAATTGTAAATGCCGGAGCCGATGTGCTGGTGGCAGGTAATGCGGTCTTTAAATCTTCAGATCCGGAAGAGTCAATCAAAAAGCTAAAACAGAGCGGACAATCTGTGGCATGACAACAGTCTTAATCTTTAAATTTTTTTTACCAATTCTTCGATTTGATTTATAGCCGCCAATCTATCTTTCTCTTTATTTTCAATATACCTTTTTAAACTTTCCATTATTTCCGGTGGAAGTGGTTTTTGAGGTTTTTCAATAGCATTCGGCTGTTCAACAGCTACTTTTTTTATGGTACTCGCATAATTCAAAACGACATTGCCTAATTCTTCAAGTTTTTTTGAATTGAATTTATTTAAATAAAGATGTTTAATGCTATAACTCAATAATTGAAATCCCTCATAATTTGTTTCAGCCAAATTCCTGGTGAGTTCATAAGTCATTTCTACATCATGTGCAGAATTTTGAGCTAATAAATCCAACCTTGTCAGAATTAACCAGGCGCCATATTGCTTAAAAGTTTTTAAATAAGGACTTTTAGAATTTTTGAAAATATGGCCTTTATATAAGTTAAAAGCAAATTCAATAGATTTAGTTCTTTTGAATTCATCTATATTAGCATCATCCGGCAATCCGGACTGCTTAATAAAACTTTTCCTGTTTTGAATAGCAATAGTAGGATTAGTTCTATCAACTACCGGATCAAAAAAACTAATCTCTATTGGGAAGCTCCTATACTCTGTTGATTTGTCTCCAAAGTCTTTCATACTCTTCCTGATCTCTTCAATCTGGCCGGACTGGGATTCAATTTCAGGTTTGCATTTAACAAATAAAGCAAAAACAATTGTTAGTACTAAAACTGTCCTGCAATATGGTTTAATGATAATCATAAAGAAAATTTACATTTTACAATTAAAGAAAGGTATCAGATATAATTAGCGCAAGACACATTGCTGGAATTATTATAAGAAATTACATCAATAAGGACTCCATCCTGATAAACATAGGCTGTAGACCATGGATACATATTATTAGTATGAAAAGAATTCCAACAATCACCCGCTCCTCCCGTAAAGGTCCAATTAACCATTGTACCATCAGGGCCGTACGCCCAACAATCATCACAATAAATTGGATTTCCAGGAGCAAATAAAATACCGGAGAAAAAAAATGCAATTGTGAAGATGAACTTTCTCATATGAAAAAGTTTAATTGAACAAAATTTAAAAAAAAAAAAAACAACTATCAAAATTTATTTTTAGAAACAGACTGATCATACCGGCAATTTGAAAAGACTAATCAGCTATCTATATTTTATTTCTACCAAATTCATTTCCAAATATTTCCAACTATTTAATATCTTTATATATTCACTTATGAAAATCCTCTTTTTCCAAATATCCCTGACCACAATTTGCATTTTGCTTTCTGTATTTTCTTTCTCTCAAAAAAAGCCTGCCCGCCAGGCCGGGGGAACTGCTTACGTCTCCGGCAAAGTGATTGATGAAAATGAAAACCCGGTTACAAATGCTTCTGTGCTTATTCTTGGTAAAACAAAAGGGATCACTACAAATGATTCAGGCTATTTCAGATTGAAGGTACCTGCAGACAAAGCTTTTGCTTTAGTCTTCAGTCATACCGGCAGAAGACCGGAACAGGTAAATTTTTTACTGAATGAAAATGAGGAAGAAAAAATTACCATCCGGCTGGAAAAAGGTGAAAACATTTTACCCGAAGTTATTGTAAGCGATCAGCGGGACCGGCGGGAAGCCGGATTGATTAAAGCAAACCCTAAGTCTGTACTCAATCTTCCGGCTGCAATAACAGGCGTGGAAAGCCTGATTAAAATTTTTGTAGGCTCCAATAATGAACTCACTTCGCAGTATTCTGTCCGTGGCGGCAGTTATGACGAAAACCTGATTTATGTAAATGATTTTGAAATTTTCCGACCTTACCTTACCAACAGTGGCCAGCAGGAAGGGTTGAGTTTTATAAATCCTGAGCTGGTTCGCAATATAAATTTTTATACTGGAGGTTTCCAGGCCAGGTATGGAGACAAGATGAGTAGTGTGCTGGACATTCAATATAAAAAACCAAAACAATTCGGCGGGTCAGCTTATGTGAGTATTCTCGAACAAGGTTTGCATGTTGAAGGATTATCAAAAGATAAAAAACTCAGCTACCTGGTCGGTGTACGCAACCGCAGCAACAGGAACCTGCTGAGCCGCCAGGAAACAAAAGGTAATTACGCCCCTTCATCAGCCGACATCCAGGCATTAATAAATTACGAAGTCAGCAGAAAATGGATGATTGAATTCCTCGGAAATTTTTCACAGACAAAATTTAAACTGGTGCCTCAAACCAGCCAGTTGACCTCTTCGGTCTTTTCTCCTTTCTTTAGCGCTAATTTAGGTCTCGATATATATTTCGACGGGCAGGAAAAAGATCAGTACCAGACCAACATGCAGGGATTGGCTTTTATTAACCAGGTAAACCGGAAACTGAAACTAAAATGGATGCTTTCTCATTTCGGTGATAATGAAAATGAAAATACCGATATCACCGGTGCATACCTGTTCGGGCAACGAGACTTTGATAAAAGCAACAGCACATATGGATCCATTGTAAATCCGTTAGGAGCCGGATTGTATCAAAATTTTACGAGAGATAAACTCACCATTGACAACTGGAATATTTCTCATAAAGGCAGCTATGAAAAAGGAAAAAATTATTACCAATGGGGAGTAGGCTATGATAAAACCATAATCAAGGATCAGCTGCACGAGTGGGAATACCAGGATTCTGCCGGCTATTCATTACCCCACAATCCAAACCAGTTGCAGCTGAATAAAGTTTTGAATTCATCAGCTGATCTCAATGTCAATAAATTTTCAGGTTACCTGCAGGATAATATTTTACTGGGAGATTCTTCTCACTCAGCAACACTGCAGGCAGGAGTAAGATTCAATTACAATTCACTGAACCGGGAATTTATTATTTCTCCCCGTCTCAGCGCCAGCTGGAAACCGGGCTGGGAAAAAGATATAGTGTTCAGGGCTGCAGCAGGGGCTTATGATCAGCCTCCGTTTTATCGTGAGATGAGAAGATATGACGGCACTGTAAATACAAATCTAAAATCACAGAAGAGTTGGCAGGGAGTCTTAGGCTTTGATTATAATTTCAGCGGATGGGGCCGGCCAATGCGCTTCACTACGGAAGCGTATTATAAATACATGACAAATGTGGTTCCTTACGATATTGATAACGTAAGATTGCGCTATGCCGGTGAAAACAATGCAAAAGCATACGCAGCAGGAATAGAAATGCGTTTGTTTGGTGAACTGGTAAAAGATGCGGAAAGCTGGGTTAGCCTGGGAATAATGAGGACCCGTGAAAACATCAATGGTGATTTTTATACAGAATACAAATTGGATTCTTTGAACACACCGGTTGACAGCATGGTTCTACAAAAGGGCTGGGTGCGCCGGCCAACTGACAGGCTCTTTACGTTCGGAATGTTTTTCCAGGATTACCTGGCTACAAATAAAAACTTTAAAATGTACCTGAACCTGCTGTATGGCAGTAATCTCCCCTACAATATACCCGGCAGTGTGAAATACCGGAATGCCATGGTAATAGATCCTTATATCCGTTGCGATATTGGTTTCAGCGCTTTACTGCTGGATTCTGAAAAAAGTAAACGGCGCAGTCATTGTCCTTTTCGCAATTTTGAAAATATCTGGGCAACATTGGAAGTATTTAACATTATTGACCGTGCCAATACGATTTCTTACCAGTTGATCAAAGATTTTTCAAATACAACTTTCCTGATGCCCAATCGCCTAACACCGAGATTGCTAAATTTTAAGATTATAGCGAGATGGTGAAAAATTGAGAATGGAGAATGAAGAATTAAAAATTAAAAATTTGGCAGGCAAATAAATTATTGGCCGGAGGTAATTCTACCTGTTTCATTTTTCATTACTTCCATTTGTTTGAATACCGGTCCCAGGTAGTGAGCCCGATTTTAAACTGAACCGGGTTCCTGAATTGATTAGCTGCTGAGCCTACTACATAAACACCCAGCTTAAACTTAGAAAGCGGGTTTAAAGGAAATTTGAAAACTCTTTCGAGTCCTGCAAACAGTTCAAAGTATTTGAGATTCCTTTCTTTCGAAATTAAAAACCCGGCACCTGCAATTTCATTTAATTGCAGCTTTTTCATAAAAGGAATTTTGTTAATCAACGCCCCGTTAAACTCATGCACATAATTTCCCTGGTAATACCGCCGGAAGATCGGAAACGTGGAATCCAATGCCTGGAATAATTTATAGGGGTCACGGAAATAGATGGGATCACCTCTTCGCTGATAAGTATAATCAATAAGCCGAAGATCTTTCTTATTAGGAAAATTGCCCGTTTTAATTGTATAGGTGGAAACTCCTGCCACACCCATATTGATTTTTTGGGTCACCCCATATTCCAGGTAATCAAAATTAATTTCACTCTTAAATATACCCGGAATCCCTTTTCTCCAGTACACATAAAAGGTGGGCCATTTAGATCCAAGAATGATTTTTTCACGGGGCTCCCTCATATATTTCTGAAAGGGGGTGAATTCTAATTTTGCTTTAGAATAAAAAGCATTGTAAGCCTGGAAATCCTGGGGTTGATTATCGGTCAGAAAATCACCGAACAAGCTATCTACATTCGGATTGATCTTATAGCCACTGACTGAACGGTTCAATGCAACTTCAAATTCATTGGAAAGATAAAGGCCGTTCAGTAACTCTAATCCATGACCCAGCGTAAAAAAATTTTCAAGATAAATATTGCTTCTCTTGATTAAATTAATCCAGGCATCACCCCCATAGATATATCCAAAATCCCGCCCTACTGATATTTTGAAATAACCCCTGTTAAAAGGATTATACATATGGTGTATATGAAAGACGCCGTTTACATCCCTGTTCCGGAATCCATAACTGGTTTTTACATCGAATGAGAAATCCTTTTTTGAACTAAAAGTTTTCTTATAGGCCACACGAAAAGAAAGCCGGCTGCCGCCAAACTGGAAAGGAAGAAAAATAGTTGTCACAGGTGGTAAAATCCAGGTTCGTTGCTTTTTATGATCATTGATAATCTGGCCAAAGACAAGCATCCGCTTCCAGGTAATTTTATTCAATAGGCGATCCATTGAATCGAGATAGGCCTCGGTATGCATGAGGGTGAACAGGCTGTCACGGTAACGGGAATATAAAAGCTCCTGTTTTGAAAGCGGCTCGGTGCGAACTGAATTCCAGAAAGCACTGTCCTTCTCATACGCTTTTATGGAAGTGTTGCTGATTTCATTTCCAAAATATCCCTTCTTAAATTTTTTATTGAGTTCATAGTTCGAATACACAGCCACAGTCTGGCCATAATTCTTTCCGGTTTTAGTCTTGCTGTAGTAATCAAATTGCTGACGGTTCATCATCCACACACTGTCGTCCACAGGAGTGAATTGTTGCCTGACTTCAAAGCGATCATATTCGGGAAGGTGTGCTGAAGGCAGCCGGAATTCTGCTTTTGTAACCACCCAGAGACTGTCAATTATTGTCAACTCACCCTCAACGGTTGCATTACTCAACAAGCGGGGTCGCACTGCAATGGTGTAAACTTTTCTTTTGCCGCTACGATCTATTTTCAGTGTCTTGAAACGATAAGCAAGTAATCCGCTATAACTCAACGGAGATACAAAAGGTATGGCCGAAAGAGAAGGCGCTTTCAATAAATTGTTATAGACATTTAAATCTGAACCCGTGGCATTGAGGTAAAATAAACTTTGAATATCTCCCTCCTTTCTCACTCCCAATCTTTCTTCTTTCATTTGCCCGTTTGCGTTTTTATCCAACCGGAGTGAAATTTCAGCAAGCGACATTGCATTGAAATCAGATACAGTTGCTGAAGTATCTGCAAGACCTGCACTTTTTCGTTTGGAAATGGCAGAATCTGTCTGTGACGCTTTGATATAAACAGAACAGGAGTATGAAACCGCAGGTTGTATTTTATCTTTATTCTGAATTACATTTTTAATAATTTCTTCAGCCCGGTCCCTGGCTTTTACCCTGATCACAACTTCTGAAAGATTGCTGGAATCCACTTCCATAAAGATATCCTGGATTACATCCGAATTATTTACCTGTACAGTCACTACCTGGGTCTGGTAGCCAATCATAGTAACCACCAATTCATATTTTCCCCTTTCCAGGGAAAAGGTATAGCTGCCATCATCTTTAGTAATAATCCCGGAGTGTAGTTCCCTGACTCCGATACTGGCCAGGGGCAACGGCTCTTTATTAGTATTCATAACTGTTCCACTTACCTTAAAATACTGAGCCTGCGAATAAGTCGCCAATAACAATAAAATAAAAAGGGGAGAAAGCCGGAAGCCAAACTTCATTTTCTCAGGTAGAATTTAGTTGTAAAAATTAGAATTATTCAGTTCAGATGAAAATACAGGTTTTTCTTTTCAGAGTAATTTAACAAAATACCGGTAAAGTTCTGCCGGGAATCAGAATTTAGAAATAGAATCCAGGAGAGAATGCAATAAACTTATTTCGCAGTTAGCCAAAACTCGTCAGCCCATTCACTTTCCGGCAACGGATTTTCATGAAGATGTAATGCTATAATATCGAGTTGATCCCGGGAAAGTACCTGTTCCAGGAAAGTAAAAAATTCCTGTTCTTCAAAGAGGATATGTTCATCAAGAAAATCGGCCAGTTTTGTAAACAGTTTTGTATCCGGGGTTTTCTCAATTTCCCGGATAAGGTCCCGGATCTGTTTATGTTCTTTCAGCAACCTGAGCGCCGGTTCGTGATGTGCGGACAAATAAGTTATCACAATTTTTTCTTCCTGGAGGAAATGCGGCTGGATATGATATTTCCAATACCATAATATATAGGACTGAATTCTTTCCGGATTAATGTTTTTTTTCAATCCTCGTTGAATTTTCCAGACTAATAATAACTCCTCTGAATGTTCATTACTCAGTGCTTCCAGTTGAGGGCCACGTTGTGAAGAATTCTTTATCACATCCATTGCACAATAATAACTGGCCGGATAAGAGTTTCTCCTGACCTGTAACAGATCTATAACTGATTTTAATCAAATCGTTCCGGTGCTATCTAATCCGGAAATACAGTACTAAAATCAATATGCAATTTTTTTAACCCGTATTTCTTTTCACAACTGTGAATAATTAACTTTAGGTTATAATAACTTTCATCAGTTATATTTGAATATGAAGGGTAGCTTCTGTACAGGAACTCAGAAGACGCAATAATAATCCGGACAACCCTTCGCCGGCTTTGTGAAATTGGTTTGAATCCGTCCACCATTAAATTCTACGGATCGGCCAGCTAAATTGAAAAGCATTGACAGAAACGATTATTAACCTCGAAACCGTAAACCCTATCGAATTCTTTGGAGTCAACAATGGTAAGCTTGACATTCTGAAAAAGAAATTCCCACTTTTAAAAATCCTAAGCCGCGGCACACAGATAAAACTTAGTGGAGCTCCGGAACAAATTGAGGAAGCCAAAGAAAAAATTGACCTGCTTGTACAATACCTGGAACGCAACGGCCACATGAGTGAAAATTATTTTGA
>JAFDYJ010000045.1 GCA_018267515.1 Bacteroidota bacterium
TTATTTCCGATTGTAGGGTTTTTGATTGTGAAGTATTTTAGTGACCAGGCCACTGTAATGCCCCGGCATTATTATGCTGATACGGTAATTGTTACAACTAAAAACGGAAAGCAATACACCGATACCGTCTGGCATCGTGTTGCTGATTTTTCAATGACCAATCAATTGGGTATGCCTGTATCGTGGGATAGCCTGAAGGGTAAAATAGTGGTAGCCGATTTTTTCTTTACCCATTGCCCTACTATTTGTGTCCCCATGACAAAAAACATGAAGCGCTTACAGGAATCTATTACCAATGCACAAAGGGTTGGTGATACAACTAATCCTTATGTACACTTTCTTTCTTTCAGTATTGACCCGGAGAGAGATTCTGTTTCCCGTTTAAAATACTGGGCTAACCGGTTCCAGATTAATTCTGAAAAATGGTGGTTGCTCACCGGTAATAAGCAAGCAATTTATGACCTGGCGCTGAATGAAATAAAATTAGGAATGGCTGATGGTGAAGGGGTGGACTCTAATTATGTTCACTCAGACAAATTTGTATTGATTGACAGCAGCAGAGTAGTGAGAGGTTATTACAGTGGATTGGATTCAGCAGACCTGGCCCGGCTTTCAAGAGACCTGGTGTTTTTGACGATGGAGAAAAACCCAAAAGCGAAAAGTACTTTTGCAAGCCAGTTTCTTCCGATTGCAGTGGGTTCACTCATTGCAATGATCGGGTTTGGAGTATTTCTTTATTTGTTCAGAAAAAAATCAAAATAAATGTTACCTGCCGCCTGGAAGAAAAATGATTCCAAAGCAAGAATACTCATCTTCACATTTTCAGTTATTATTTTCTGCACTTTTGTTTTACTGGGGCGATTTCATCTGAATTGGAAACCCGGGTTTAATGTCCATCTATTTGCCTCTTTTAATGCAATTATTAACTCTATTGTTGCAGTTCTTTTATTATCAGGATTACTATCTGTGAAGATGAAAGAATATAAGATTCATAAGTGGTTAATGATCTCTTCGATTGTTCTTTCATCTCTCTTTCTGATCAGTTATATCTGCCATCACTTATTGGCTGAAGAAACAAAGTATGGAGGAACAGGAACTTTACGTTATGTTTATTACTTCATTTTAGGTACTCACATTCTTTTGGCAGGTCTCATCCTTCCGCTCATTTTATTTACTGCATACAGGGCATTAATAGGTGAATATTCACGGCACAAAAAGCTGGTTCGCTATACCTGGCCCATCTGGTTTTATGTTGCGGTGACGGGTGTAGTTGTGTATTGGATGATTAGCCCATACTATAAATAAATTGAAAAGAGATTTTATATCTGTTTTCCAATATTTATTTTTTATAAGGTGATATTTAAATAGAGCATGAAAATAAAATACAGGAGATCTATCAGATTCCAAATTCTTTCACCGGATCCCAAAACAGCTTTTCAAAATCAACTATAGTATCATTCCTGACTTTTATACCTTCTTTTTTCAGCATTTTTTCCATTGATCCCGGTGGCGAAAAATGATGTTTTCCGGTCAGGACGCCGTTTCTGTTTACTACCCGGTGCGCCGGCACTTTTGGCCTCATTTTTCCACTACTGCTCATCGCCCAACCCACCATTCTTGCTGAAAGCTTTGTTCCCAGGCAAGCAGCTACTGCACCATAAGAAGTTACTCTTCCTTTAGGAATTTGCCGTACCACTTCATAAACCAACTCAAAAAAACTCTCATCTCTTTTGCCCGAGGGTCTGACCGTTTTCAATTTAACTGTTACTTTTTTTGCTGCCGGCATAGTATCAACTATTGATTTGTGTCCATTTTAAAATCTATACTGTTATTCAATGAATCTTCATTCTTCAGTTCTTTATCTTTTTCTTTTCCCGGCAATTGATCGGGTAATGAAAAACTGAGATAATGAACTCGTTTACTTTGAGCAATATCTAACGACTCATAATGCGTTTTGATCTGCAACTCATATGAAATCGATTTTTGATCATAAATATTTTCATAATCCTGAAGCAGGGTACAGTGATATTTTTCAATCACAAGTTTTGTAAATTGATAAAGATCCGGGCTATCTGTCTTTAAATGAATAATTCCTCCGGGTATTAAAAACAGGTGATAGAGCCTTAAAAAACGGGGGTGGGTCAACCTTTTTTTTGCTTTTGAATTACGGAGTTGCGGATCGGGAAATGTAATCCATATCTCGGATACTTCGTTAGGAGAAAAATAGTCGGCGATCTTTTCTATACCGGTTCTTAAAAAAGCGACATTAACCAAATTCAGTTGTAATGCTTTTTTTGCTCCCACCCAGATCCGGTTTCCTTTCAAATCCACTCCTATAAAATTTTTTTGAGGAAATAGATTTCCGAGACCGATAGCATATTCTCCCTTGCCACAAGCCAGTTCTAAAGTAACAGGGTTTGAATTTTTGAAGAATAAATTCCATTGCCCCTTCATATTTTCAGGAAACTGTAATACGTTGGCGAATGTTTTCAATTCAGCAAAACGCTGTAGCTTCTTTTGTCCCATGAAAAACAAAGATATCTTTCTTTAGATTCAGGTCGACAGGGTAGAAAAATTTACCAGTAGCCCGATTCCGATAATAGACTTTAGCTGAAGTGCTGGAGATGTTTTGTATTTGCCAAACAACTTAATATTATCGTCGTAAATCATGTCTACATTCCAGTTAATGGAGAAAAATTTTGCAAGTTTCACCATCAGTGCATTGGTCATGTACATATCAATATCCTGGGGTTTCTTTCTATAATTGGAAAACAAATCCACTCTGGCCCTGTATGCGATATATTTGTTGAATTCCTTTAAGTAGTTAATGGTACAAAAAGAGCCTAATTGATTAACACTGTGTTTGTCACTATCCACACCATAACTACCTACCGAAGCCAGGCTGTCATCTTTTACAATTACCCAGCGGGAGGTGACAGGTGACAAGAAGATAGATAAATGTTTTGTGGGTTTATAATCGGTTCCTACGCTGAGTACTACATAAGCAGGAGCCAGGAAGTCTGAAGCAAAGGTTTTTAAGCCATTATTATAAGTGTATCCTTTAAAAAATTGTGATCGAAAGTCAAACAATGAACTGATATTTAATTTCCGGTGTAATGCATACCCGTATTTTGAAAGCAAATCAAAACGGTCATCATTTTTTCTGCTGCCAAGAGTTGTTGTTCTGAGATATCCCAGACTGACATCAAGTGTGTTGATCCAGCTATGTTTTCCATTTCTGTAAAATCCGTACAAACCCAACTGAGAGTTTACAGTTAGAGAAAAATCATCTCCTCCTGCAGCCCAGTTGCTAAGACTTCCCTGCCCTACATTGAGATTATACAAACCTCCGGTCTTCCAGACTTTTTTTATGGTATCCGGCAAGCCGGTCTTAATAGCTTTTGTCGACTCAATCTGAAGTGTTCGAATGGTGGCATCCTGGGCTTCCAGGCAAAATGAAAATAAAACAGTCGTGGTGCTAATAAATAATATTTTTCTCATTGTTTGCAAGGTAATTAAAACCACAATTTAGGTTTCTTAAAAAAGTTATAACTATTCTGAAAGCAAACGGTTGACTTAAATACGAGTAATGATTTTCACTTAATGTTTGGAATATATTAGCAAAAAAATAAAAGAGAGAATACAATAAACAATAAAGAGATTTAAAAAATTTTCAGGCAAGAGCAATTCGGGAAGTGGAGAGAACTATTAAATTAAAAAAGATTTTTTTTATTTTTCGCAGGGAAATAAAAAACCCCGGTTAAATAACCGGGGAACTACATTTTGAAAACTGTATTCGCTGTAGGGGGAGGATTCGAACCTCCACGGGGCAGTTAGCCAAAAAGCAAAGTCCGGTGGTCAATCCCGGTCGGCCTTGTCAAAGACAAGACCGGCTCTACTTTTCGTTTATCCTGTGGTCCCCACCCCCGAGACAAGAGGGCATGTCTGCCAAAAGGTTTCATCACCCCACAATGTTAACTGTGATATTAAGAACTTTGTAGAACAAATTTAAATGAAACAACCAATATATTCAAAATATTTTAAAATAAATTTTGAAATTATTGAAAATATTCAAATATTTGAATATTGTTTTAAAAATATCAAAAACAAACAATTAAAATGACTGCAAAATTAAATCTTGACAATCTTGATCTGCAAATCATTCATCATATGATGGAGGATGCACAAATTTCTTATGCTGATCTCGGTAAGAAATTGTTTGTATCGGGTGGTACTATTCATGTCCGTATCAAAAAACTCCTGGAAGCAGGAGTAGTTAAAGGTACAAAACTCAGTGTTGACCTGAAGTATCTCGGGTATGATGTTATTGCATTTATCGGGATTTACCTGGAGAAAAGCTCCATGTATGATACCGTTGCCAAAGAATTACAGAAAATTCCTGAAATAGTCAGGCTTAATTATACAACCGGAAACTACAGCATGTTTGCGGAAATTGTTTGCCGGGATATTGAACAATTGCGCTGGGTGCTTCATGACCAGCTGCAAAAAGTAAAAGGAATTGAAAGAACAGAAACGTTGATTTCTCTTGAAGAAAGTTTTAGCAGAAATGTAAGAGTGACTCAGTAAGCAGGTTCTTTCATGAAAAAGCGATCTTCTTTTATCTCATCCCTGGGACTGATGATTGGCCTGAATGTTATTGTAAAACCCATTTGGATTTTGGGTATTGACAGGATGGTTCAAAATTCGGTTGGAACTATTTCGTATGGAAATTATTTCTCTTTATTCGGTCTTTCAGTTGTTTTTAGTTTTTTACTTGATTGGGGGTTTAGTGTTTATTTTAACCGCCAACTGGCGGCTCAGGAAAAAGATTTTATTGATCAGGCGGGGAATTTTCTCCTAATCAAATTTTTTTTCCTTTCATTGTATGTTGCTGTTATTTTATTCATCGGCTGGATTACGGGAGTTCGTGATTGGGGTATTCTTTTGGGTGTTATTTTTATCCAGGCTCTTCAATCATTTTTTCTTTTCTTTCGAAGCATTATTACGGCCTGTCAATGGTTCCGGTTTGATGCCTGGCTTTCTGTTCTTGACAAAACACTTATGATTATTCTTTGCGGAAGTCTTCTTTACTTTCCTTCTTTTTTTGGGGCGATGAGCATTGACCGCTTTTTACAAATTCAGATTGCCTGCAGCTTGCTGGCGGTATTTACAGCCTGGATTGTCATTTTAAAGAAAGGAGTTAAGTTTACTTTTCACAATAATTATTTATTACGAAAAAAAATATTCCGGTCGGCACTTCCTTTTGCTTTTATTATTCTGCTAATGTCTGTTCATTACCGGCTGGATGGTTTTTTACTCGGTAGAATACATAAAAACGGAGCTTATGAAGCCGGGATTTATGCTTCGGCGTACCGTCTGCTGGATGCTGCCAATATGGTGGGAGCATTAATAGCAACATTCCTGCTTCCTTATATTGCCCGTCAATGGAGTGACAAGAAAGACATAACTGCAATTGTGCTTACCTGCCGGCATTTCCTTGTCTTATTTTCCATTTCCATTGCAAGTGTTTCCTTTTTCCTGGCACCCTGGATTCTGCAAATCTTATATCACCAGGAAACTTTCGATGCAATGCGAATAATGCAATGGTGTCTTCCCTCTCTTATTGGTTACTCATTGGTTCAGGTTTATGGAACAGTAATGACAGCAACCGGTAAAATTGTTCATTTTTGCTATATCACGCTGATTGCAGTGATCATCAACAGCACACTAAATTTTTTATTAATTCCCTCATGGGGCGCCCTGGGTTGTTGTATGGCGGCTCTGATCAGTCAGGGGTTTTGTGGAATTTCAGTAATGTTGTATGTATGGAAAAGATCAGCCATTCCTCTAGATTTTCGCTCCCTGATAATTAATATTTTTACCATTGTAATCCTGGCTTTCTTTTTATATTGGGGAAAGAATTTCGGAATAAATCCGTATTGGTTGGTTATGGGAGTACTCCTGATCTCCGGAATTGCCTTTTTGATCTCGGGTACCCGGCAGTGGAGGCCCTGGCTTAAATTATTTCGTATGAAAGAATATAAATAAAATTGTTATGCCTGATTTTTTTTACCTGTTAACAAAATGGTGGAAGCAGATTTCAATACTGGTCCTCATTTCTTTGATTGTCGTCGGAGTAATTGTTTTTATTAAACCCTCAAAATATCTTTCTGTTGCTACATCAGTATCGGCAAGCACTGTGGCATCTGACAAGTCAAGAATATTTAGCGATAATATTGAGTCATTATACTCTAATCTTGGTTCACCGGATGACCTGGATATGATGGTGGGAGCCGGACAACTGGATACTATTTTCCTTGCTGTTTCTGACCAATTTAACTTATATGATCATTATAAACTAAAAGATTCATTAGAGTTAGCGAGAATAAAATCAGCACGATTATTAAAACTCAATTCAGAGATCCAAAAAAGCGGGTACGGAGAGCTGAAAATAAAAGTTTGGGACACGGATAAAAATCTGGCACCACAATTAGCTAATGCACTCATGGATCAGATACAAATACTCTTTCAAAATATTCAGAGTATTAGCAATACCACTACTTTAAATAATCTGAAAGCCGGGATGAAAAAGATCAGGGATTCAATTCAAGCTATTTTAAATCCGGTAACTCAAAAAACCGATACTTCGGGTCTCGGCGTATTAAAGAATCAGCTGCAAAAATATCAGCAATTGATTGGCGAATATCAGTTGATGGTGGATAATAAACCTCCGTCATTACTGGTAGTTGAAAAAGCCCGGCCATCTTTAAAACCGGATAAACCTAAACGACTTGAGATTCTGAGTGCAACCCTTGTTCTGAGTTTCCTGTTTGCTTTATGGGTTGCCTTAGCACTTGAAAAAAGAAAAACAACCGGCAAGTGATTCGCTCTGTTAATACAAATAAATCAATCTTTTGGATTTTTGCCGGATTATTAGTTGTATTTATTTCAATAAGTATTCTTACAAATGAATATTTCTGGGTTGCTATACCATTTGGAATACTGTTAAGCTATTTAGGTTGGCAAAATATAAGTATTGTTTTCTATTTCTTGCTGGCCACACTTCCATTTTCAATGGAATATAATTTTTCTTCAGGTTGGGGTACAGATATTCCGGATGAATTTCTGATGTTGTTAATGTCGGGATTGATTTTCCTGTATATTATTTATAAACCGGAAGAAATTAAAAAGCAAATCCGGCATCCCTTATTGCTTATTTTGTTTTTCTCTGTTTTGTGGACACTCAATACGGTTATATTTTCTGTTAACCCGGTCGTATCAATAAAATATTTACTTGCAAAGAGCTGGTATATTGGTGCATTTGTATTAGCTCCGCTGGTAGTGTTTAAAAGTAAAAATGCCATAAAGACCGCTGCCATTATTATGGCTGCATCTATGTTTATTGTTACTGCTGTTATATTAGCCAGACATGGACAATATAATTTCCGCTTTGCAGAAATTAACAATGCCGTGCAGCCTTTTTTCAGAAATCATGTGAATTATTCTGCACTACTTGTAAGCAGTATTCCATTGTACTTTGCCTTTTATAAACTCACCGGGTTAAAAAGAGTCAAGATTATTATCAGTATCACGATAGTCATTTTATTGATTGCATTATTTTTTTCTTATTCGAGAGGGGCGTGGCTGGCCCTGTTTTCCGGGCTTATTGCTTTTATACTGATCAGGAAAAAACTATTACTCATTTCTTATTTTACTTTTATCATTATCAGCTTTGGCTTTTTGTTGTGGATGAAGAATAACAACAGGTATCTTCAATACAGTCCCGATTTTCAAACTACAATTTTTCATCAGGATTTCCGGGAGCACCTGATTGCCACATACCGGCTGAAAGATGTTTCTACAGAAGAACGTTTTTATCGTTGGATTGCCGGGATACGTATGATAAAAGATAACTGGCTTACCGGATATGGCCCCAATACGTTTTCTGACAATTATAAGCCCTATGCTATCCCTGCATTTAAAACATGGGTTAGTGATAATAAAGATAAATCCACGGTTCATAATTACTTTCTGCTCATCACTGTTGAACAAGGAATTCCCGGCCTGATTTTTTTTCTCTTACTGACCGGAGGCCTTTTGTATTATGCACAGAAAATATATCATAGCACGGAAGATATATTTTATAAAACGGTAGCAGCTACAATCGCATCTGTCTTTTTAATACTGATCACGGTAAACCTCCTGAGTGATCTTATAGAAACTGATAAGATCGGAAGTATATTCTTTTTATCATTATCCACTTTAGTAGTAACGGACTTCTTTTCAAAAAAGAAATCAGTTCTTGCTACGGACGTTTAGCGCATCACTTAAGCCATTTCCCAAAAGATTAAAGGCAAGTACCAGTAACATGATAGCAAAGCCGGGTGCCAGGGCAAGCATTGGATTTTGTGTTATAATAAAATTATAGTTCTCCTTGATCATTAGTCCCCAGCTGGGTTGGGGAGGTTGAACGCCAATTCCCAAAAAACTCAAACCGGCTTCGATAATTATTGCCGATGCAAAATTGGAAGCGGTAATCACCATTACCGGCCCGATGATATTAGGCCAGATATGCCGTGCAATTGTTCTGATGTTTGAAAAACCTAAGGCTCTCGCCGCTTCTACATATTCTAATTCCCTGACACTTAAAACCTGTCCTCTTACCAACCTGGCAATATTTACCCACATAGTAAGCCCTACTGCGATGAATATTTGCCAGAATCCTTTTCCTAAAACCAACGTTATCGCAAAAACGAGTAAAAGAGTTGGAATACTCCAGATCACATTGATAAACCACATAATAATCTGATCTGTTTTTCCGCCATAAAAACCTGCCAGCGAACCCAGAATTAAGCCAATGCTTAATGAAATGATTACAGTTATCAGTCCAACACTAAGGCTAACCCGGGTACCGATAATTATCCGGCTTAGAATATCACGACCATATTTATCCGTACCTAAAAGAAATTTTTTAGTGGTAACGGGGTACGGCGCTAATTGTGATAATGTATAGGCCTGGCGTTCATTCAGCGTTTCATCAACATATTTTTGAACAATAATGCTATCTTTCTTTATTTCATAACTTGTCACCGGGATGTAAGAGTAAACGTCTTCTTTGCCGGAAAGCAATTGTTTAAAAATTCCGGGAGATGATACCTGTTTTTCTTTTTTTACTTTAATAAATTGTTGATGAAAGCCCGGCTTTCTTCCACCGATTTCTAAAATAATGCGATTGGCATAAGGGGAATGGTCGGGAGCAATAAAGTAAGCAGCAATGGCAGTGACCACAGCTAATGTAATGACAACAAGACCAAAAACAGCGCCTTTGTTTTTTCTCAGCCTTTTCCATGCGGCAGCCTGAAATGACCGGACTTCTTTCATTGATTTAGAAATAAACAGTTTCGGTTTATACAAATATATCTGTATCTGCGAGTTTTGTAAGCGGGTTGCTATAGATTATCTTACTTTCCTTCCTTTCCATTCATATTTCCCTGTTTGACTGAATAAACCAGTAAATAAAATATAGGCAATGTGAACCGGTTGTAAAATGAAATAGTATTTTAAAAGTGATTGTTTCTCAAAAAACACAGCTACAGAATATATAAAAGGCAATTCAACAATAGTTTTGGCTATCCACAATATCAGAAGCCAAACGCCGGTTCCGATATTAAAAGGATAGGGGTCCCGGAACAACGCAATCAATAAGGCCGGAAATGAAAGATTGAAAAGATAAACAAGCAGCAAAACAGGCATTATTTTTTTGTCTTTATATTTTGATGTTTTGCTAGCCCAACGAATCCGCTGGTTAAAGAACTCTTTCCAGGTTTTCACAGGAGCTGTATGTGTAATCGCCGGCTTTGCTTTCAGGTAATGACATTGACCGGGATATTTTTTCCAGATTTTATACATTAACAGCATATCGTCTCCTGAAGCCAAAGTATCAATACCTGAAAAACCATTTACTTCATAAAAGACTTGCCGGGTATACGCCATGTTTGCACCATTCGACATAGGCAGAACGTTTTCTTCTACAGCCACTCCGGTAAACCCCTGCAATGCTAAAAAATCAAGAGACTGAAATATTTGCAATAAAGAGTTGTTATTGTCATAAACGACCGGAGCTGCGATAAAAACGGAATCTTTCTTTTCCTTTAAAGCAGCTATATTTTTTAACCAATCGGGACCGGGAATGCAATCGGCATCAGTGGTAACAATCAATTCGTTTTTTGCTAATGCAATTCCGGTCTCAATTGCTTTCTTTTTATATGAATTAATATTATTTTCCTGTAATCGGATTAATGTAACAGCGTTATAATTTTTGACTATTTCTGCTGTTTTATCTTCAGAGTGATCATCAATGACGATTACTTCAAATAAGTTTTCCGGGTAGCTTTGTTCTTTTATTTTCTGCAAAAGCAATCCGATGTTTTTTTCTTCATTTCTTGCCGGTATAATTACTGAAATTGTAGTTTTGGGCAAGGCAGAGGTTTCAAATTCAGGAATCAATCGCCAATATTTCCAGGCAGTCAAGAGGAGAGCCCCGTAGCAGGAAAAAAGGAATATGATTATAAGTAAGAGAATCATGAGTTAATAAAGACAAATCTAATCATTGCCTGCTGTAGTCTGCAAAGCACAGAGAATTTCTTTTATATGGCTTTCCTGAAGCACCTGGTGGCCCGATGATATGATTTGAATAGAACAATATTCTTCTATTCCCTTTTGAAATTTCCGGCCATTCTCCGGCAGTATGATTCTGTCAAATTTTCCATACATGAGTCGTACAGGTGTTTTGTAAAGCCGGATCTTTATTTTTATTTTTTTTAAAGAAGGTTTTATTTTCCGGAAAGCAGTCCACCGATTATACAATTGATTTCTGGCTTCCTTGTTCCCGATATAATGATTTACAAATTTGTAAATGCTTGCATTCACCAGCCCGGTCTTATTGAAGATCTTCAGTAATGTAAAAAACCACCCCGGTCGTTTCATTGTAAATGAAAACAATTTATTTCCTAATACTGTTTGTGTAGCAAACCAGTACCAGAAGTTAACCGTTAGCCCATCCGGCGCCAGTAAAATCATTTTCTCGATTCGCTCAGGAATTCTTTCATAAAGACTTAGGGCAATACGTCCACCAAGACTGAACCCCATCAATATTATTTTCGAATTCTCCCCTATAGGAATTTCTTTAAGTAGATTCAACAGGTCCATATTGCTGCAATTCAGCCCAACTTTCCATTCAGTCTTTCCGTGAAAGGGGAGATCCAGTGCATGCAATTTTATATCCCCGCCAATATATTTTTCCAGGAAACTAAAAACCGCTCCATCTTCACCATAACCATGAAAACACACAACGACCCTATCTCCGGAACCAAAGGTCCGGAAGCAAACACGGGAATTCTTATAAATGATAAACCGGCTTTCCATAACTATTTCCGGTATTTTCAAAAATAAAGTTGACGGTATCAAAATTAGCATTAATTTTGAATAGTTGTATAAACAACTATATGCAAAACAACCAATTTAAAAAAGGAGAACTATATAGTTTTATAACCGGGCAGGCCTCTACGGCTATTGCCCGTCGTTTGCAGAGGAAACTGAATCAGGCCGGCGTAAATATCACTATTGAGCAATGGAGTGTATTGTATCATCTCTGGAAAAAGCATGGGCTCAGTCAACAGGAATTATGCCACGCTACTTTCCGGGATAAGCCCAGTATTACCCGGCTGGTGGATAACATGGAAAAACTAAACCTGGTCAAAAGAGTTCCTTCTGAGAATGACCGGCGGATCAACCTGGTATTTCTCACTAAGCAAGGACAAAAATTAGAAGAACAGACTATGCAGCTGGCGGATCAGACATTAAGCGAAGCCCTTAAGACAGTGCCGGCCTCAAAAATTGAACTATGCAAAGAGGTGTTACAAATTGTTTATGATAACCTGAAATAATATTATCGGATTACAAAATTCTTTTTATGCAAACAACAACAGAACAATTCACAGTATTGAATGGAGGTGAATGGCTGATTAAAGAGTCTTCACCGACAGACACATTTATTCCTGAAGCTTTTAACGAGGAACAAATGATGATCCGGGATATGTGTAACCAGTTTCTGGATAAAGAAGTATTTCCCATTCTGGACCGGATTGATAACCTGGAACCGGGATTGATGAAATCGCTGGTGCAGAAAGCCGGTGAGCAGGGGTTGTTTGCGGTTTCTTTTCCTGAAGAATTTGGTGGTATGGGAAAAGATTTTATCACTTCTACTATAGTGAATGAATATCTCGGTGCCGGTCATTCTTTTTCAGTTGCGGTTGCAGCGCATACAGGTATCGGAACTTTACCAATTTTATATTTTGGTACTCCTGAACAGAAACAGAAATATATTCCTAAACTGATCAGTGGCGAGTGGGCTGGTTCTTACGGGTTAACAGAACCGAATAGCGGCAGTGATGCCCTGGGCGCAAGAACGACAGCTAAGCTAAGCCCCGATGGAAAATATTATTTATTAAACGGACAGAAATGCTGGATTACCAATGGAGGCTTTGCACAGGTATATACAGTGTTTGCAAAAGTGGATGGTGATAAGTTTACTGCTTTTATTGTTGAAAGAGGAACAGAAGGTTTTACCCAAGGGCCGGAAGAACATAAGATGGGGATCAAGGGCTCTTCCACAGTGCAATTATATTTCCAGGATTGTAAAGTTCCTGTTGAAAATGTATTAGGTGAAATCGGAAAAGGGCACAGGATTGCATTTAATATTCTTAACATCGGCAGACTGAAATTATGTGCTGCTGCTGTGGGTGCATCACGGAGAGCAATCACCGACTCTGTACAATATGCAAAAACGAGAGAGCAATTCAAACAACCGATTTCAAATTTTGGTGCTATCAAACATAAGCTGGCACAAATGGCGATTGATATTTTTGTGGGTGAGTCCGCTTTGTACCGTACTGCAAACTGGATAGATGAAAAGGAACAAGAATTGGCAGCTGCTGGAAAGCCTTATAATGAATCCTTGTTAGGCGCTGCTGAAGAATATGCCATTGAATGTGCGATTCTTAAAGTTTTTGGAAGTGAAGCTCTGGATTTTGTAGTGGATGAGGGGGTGCAGATACATGGAGGCAATGGGTTTAGCGCTGAATATAATATCTCCAGGGCTTATCGTGATTCCAGGATCAACCGGATTTATGAGGGGACTAACGAGATTAACCGTCTGTTGACATTAGATATGACATTGAAAAGAGCAATGCAGGGAAGGCTGAATCTAATGGGTCCTGCTATGGCTGTACAAAAGGAATTAATGAGTATTCCTGATTTTTCTTCTGAAGATGAGTCCACTTTTTCAAAAGAAAAGAAATTAGTGGTTAATCTCAAAAAAGCAATTCTAATGACGGCTGGCGCCGCAGTACAGAAGTTAATGATGAAAATACAGGAGGAACAGGAAGTGTTGATGAATATTGCTGATATGGCAATTGAAGTATTTAATGCTGAAAGCGTCTTATTGCGGGTAATGAAAATAACTGAGCAACAGGGAGAAAAGGCCGGCGCAAATTACCTGGATATTATGAGGACCTATTTATATGATGCGGCAGATAAAGTATTGAAATCCGGAAAAGATGCAATCAATTCTTTTGCAGAAGGAGATGAACAGCGGATGTTGCTGATGGGTCTTAAACGATTTACTAAAGCAGAACCATTCAATACAAAAAGTGCAAGGAGAAATATTGCAGATGCAATGATAGCGGCAGAAAAATATTGTTTTTAATTACTTCAGAAATTTTTATCAAATACCGAGGGATCAATAGGAATCCTCTTTACATTCTGTTTCTGATCATACACCGAGTTTAATTCTTTGCGGGTAGTTTTTAATTCTTCCAGCAATTGAATTCTTTTATTTTCAATCATAATGCCAATGGAAAGAAGTATAACAGAAAAGGTAGACGCAACAAAATACATAGAGAAAATTTCATTAATTTCTCCGGCTTTCATAAGGTAATAGAGAACATAAATAAGCGTATAACTGCCATATCCAAATAATAAAGCAGAAGCCATTAATGCTTTACCTGCAGATTTTCCCTGTGTAATGGTGATTTTTATCTGCCGTAGTGCGAAAAGAGTGCTGAAAAATAGAAGTAAGCTAAGCCCGGGCGCCATGATGATAATCATGGCCTTTCTATTGTAACCGAACATTAAAATTGTAAGTAGTTCAAATAAAATAAATGCGGGTATGGAATACCGGATGCGTTTAGTTAATGTGGCAGAATAACTGAAATAAGTCATGAAAGTAAACATCAAAGGAAACTCAAGGAAATTTATGGATATACCAACATATCTTTTTATTTCAGCGCTTACCGGAATATAGTTTTCAGTCATCAGGTTATAAATAAAGTCCAGTAAAAAATATACAGCCAGGGCAATAAACCATTTAAAACGGTATAGGCGATAAATCAGAACAAGCAGTACCGGCAGCAATAATGCGATAATGGAAATAATCCCCAATATTTCTTTCCAATTCATGGGATCGGTTTTTTGGATATGGATAACATTCTAAACGGCTACAAATCAAATTACACAGCACTTTAATAACGGTTTTGAAGCCAGGTTAGTGTTAGGTTGCAAAAGGTTGCAGAAGATTCAGTAAAAACAGGTGGCTATTCCGTAATATTACTGACTGACTGTTTAAGTGTTTTTGTGTTACCTTTCTGAAATGTTACGAAATTTTTTACTTTTTTCTGTTTTACAATCATCGGTTGCTCTCGCTCAAATAAATCCATCGTTTATTTCAGGTGAAACTACCGGGCCATTAGCCTTTCTGAATTATGGCCTGGGACAAGATCGTTTGGGCGGAGCAAAAATGACTTATCTCGACTCAAATATTGTGGTAAAAGTGATTGATAGTGTCGGGAATGATTATAAAATTGAGTTATCCAAAAACCACGTTGCTTATCTGCCAAAAGTTAATTTTAAAAGAGATAGCCTGAACCGGAGTTTCAATTATTTTCTCACAGGCAGCTGGAAAGTTTATGGAGATGAAAAATATGATTATGTAACGGTTTCATTGGATGAGCGATTGCCCTATCGTAGTATTCAACAGATTAACCCGGCAAGAATAGTGGTTGACGTTTTTGGGGTAACCAGTAATTCAAACTGGATAACACAGCTTTCATCGGTAAAAGAAATTAAAAACACCTGGTATGAGCAGATTGAAGACGATGTATTCAGGATTTATATTGAATTAAAACATAATCAGCATTGGGGCTATTTCATTTCATATGAAGAGAAAAAATTAGTTATTCGTGTGAAACGTCAACCTTCAATTCTGTTATTGAGTAAACTAAAAGTTGCTGTAGATGCAGGTCATGGAGGAGAAAACATGGGAGCCGCCGGAGTGAAAAGTAAAGTAGAAGAAAAGAATTACACGCTGAAGTTTGCGAAAGAATTAAAGAAAGCATTAAAGAATGAAAAAGCAAATGTGTTTATGACCCGGGAAAAGGATACTACATTAAGCATGGTTGAACGAACAGAAATGTTACGAAATTGGGATCCTGATTTTTTGATAAGTATCCATCTCAATTCTTCCGGCAAGGATACCATAAGAGGAGTCAGCACCTATTATCGCTATATTGGTTTCCGGCCACTGACACAATTTATTTTAAAAAGAATGCAGGAGTTGGGTTTAAAAGAGTATGGAAATGTTGGCAGTTTCAACTTCTCTTTAAGCGGCCCGACTGAATATCCCAATTGCCTTGTGGAGGTTGCTTTTCTCAGCAACCGGCAGGACGAAAAAAGAATTTTAAACCCGGCTTTTCATAAAGCAGTGGCTCTCAAAATCGTATCTGGAATAAAGGATTGGTTACGTTCTCTGAAAAATTAATACTACTGAAGAAGATCTGAAGCAGCCGCTTTATCTACCCACCAGTATATTTCATCATTAAAAGGCTGAATAATTTGTGCCGGGTATAAGCCCGGGTTATGCTCTTTGGTAAATACATTATAAAGCGCAGCCATTTTTTCACTTCCGCTCACAAGAAAAGCAATACAGCCGGCAGCATTGACAACCGGTGCCGTCAGTGTAATTCTGAAAATATGTTCTTCCTTAAGAAAGAAAGATTGAACCCAATCTGTTTTTTCAAAAGTTACCGGATAGCCGGGAAATAAGGAAAGGGTATGAGCATTATCACCCAGTCCCAGCAAGACGAGATCGAAACTATGATTGATATCCGGAAAGTAATTACGCAGCACTTTTTCATATTCTGTTGCAGATGTTTCTGGTTCAATATCTGTACGCATCAGGTGTATTTGTTCCTTCCTTGCAGGAACAAGATTCAATAGTGTTTCAACGATCATCCTCCCGTTGTTTCTTGCATGCGAAAATGGGACATACCTTTCATCTCCTATAAAGAAATGTATTCGGGTCCAGTCAATTTTATTACGGTATTTATCTGATGATAATAGCTGATATAATTTTTTAGGGGTAGTACCTCCCGATAATGCAATGGTAAACCGGTCACTTGTCTTCAATATTTTTTCAATATACTGTACTATCCAGTCAGCGCATTTTATACTAAGATCGTTGATATCATTAGTCACTATGATTTGCATTCTTCAAAATTTATTCTTTATTTTTTGAAGGCAGGCTCACCCAGTGATGTCCATCTTTTGCAATCAGGGCTTCCGAATCTTCCGGTCCCCAGCTGCCGGGTGTATAATTAGGAAAATCAACGGGTGATCTTTTTTGCCATGTTTGCAAAATAGGCTGGATGATGGTCCAGGCAGCTTCTATCTGGTCGGCACGCATGAATAGAGTTTGATTTCCTGATATTACATCCTCCAGTAATGTTTCATATGCTTCAGGCTCTCTGCCATCGTAGGCTTCTGCATAACTGAAAACCATGTCTACAGGATTTAACACCATATCTTGTCCCGGCCTTTTAGCCTGGAATCGAATCCGTATATCCATTTCGGGTTGAATGCTTATTGTTAAACGGTTGGGTCTCCAGGTTTCGGCCGCTTCTTTTGGAAAAGAGTAATTTGGGGCTTCTTTGAATTGAATAGAAATGAGAGTGGTTTTTTCGTGAAGCACTTTCCCGGTGCGTATATAAAACGGTACATTTCGCCAGCGCCAATTATCAATAAAAAATTTTGCCGCTACAAATGTATCTACCGGAGATTGCGGATTTACATCTTTTTCCTGGCGGTATGCCTGTATTTTTTTTCCATTCATCCAACCGGCAGCATATTGGCCCCTGACAGTGTAAGCATGTACCTGTTCCGGTTCTATTCTTCGCATGGCATGGAGCACATCCACTTTTTTATTCCTGATTTCATTGGCGTCAAAAGTTACAGGTGGCTCCATTGCAATCATACAGATCAGTTGCAGAATATGATTCTGCACCATATCTCTTAAAGCACCGGCCTGCTCATAATACCCGCCCCGGTTTTCCACTCCCACCGTTTCTGCAGCAGTGATCTGAACATGTTCAATAAAATTATTATTCCATATCGGTTCAAATAATGTGTTTGCAAAACGGAAAGCAAGAATATTCTGAACCGTTTCTTTTCCTAAATAGTGATCAATTCTGAAAATTTGCTCTTCGTCAAACATGGAGCTAAGCACCTGGTTGAGTTCGTGAGCACTTTGAAGGTCATGGCCAAAAGGTTTTTCAAAAACCAGGCGGGTGCGTTCAGGATTCACGCAAAGCTTTTGTTCATATAGTTTTTTTGCAAGTACCTGTGCCAGTTCCGGTGCTACTGCCAGGTAAAAAATTGTAACAGGAGGCTCACCCCAGTCTTTTGTTTTCTCATTAATATCATTTGTGATTTCCTGGTAGCTGTTATCGTCACGCAGGTCAGTCAGGTGATAATAAATATTAGAAGAGAAGGCTTTCCATTCTCTATCCGGCTCATCTTTTCTGCCCGAAAATTGTTTTACACCTTCAAATAATTTTTTCCGGTATTCTGAATCCGATTTAAAAGGAGTGCGGCCGGCGCCGATGATAATAAATTTCTGGGGTAAATAATTATCGAGGTAAAGATTATATAAGGCTGGAATCAGCTTCCGGTTTGTAAGATCTCCGCTTCCTCCGAAAATAAACAGAATTGTAGGCGGCAAATTTTTTTGTCCTTCCATGTTTTTTGTTTTAGCCAATATTTTTTTTAACCGAACCTCACACCATTACCATTCGGTATGAAAACTCCCTTCTTTGTCAATACGCTGATAGGTGTGTGCTCCAAAATAATCTCTTTGTGCCTGTACCAGGTTAGTGGGGAGGTTTGCACTGCAATAGGCATCAAAATAAAATAAAGCACTTGCCAAACCGGCAGCCGGAATTTTTCCGGCTGCACTTAGTTGAACAACCTTTCTTAAGGAAGCTGTTTTCTTTTTTATCAGCGCAGCTATTTTCTTATGTAATAAAATATTCGGTAATTGAAGATTTTTTTTATAAGCTGTTGTAAACAATTCCAAAAGAGAAGACCGGATGATGCATCCACCTCTCCAGATTCGAACTACATCTTTTAAAGGAATATCCATTTGTAACCCTGCAGATGCATTGTGAAGCATGGATAAACCCTGGGCATAACATAGAATTGTTGCTGCAAAGAGACTATCATGTAATTGCTGAATAACCTTTTCTTTATTTTTTGAAATCATTTTGGTTTTAGGACGGTACAGGGCTGCAGCGCTTTTTCTTTCTTCTTTATAAACCGAAAGATTTCTCATAGCTACGGCAATATCAATTGTAGGTATTGGAACCGGCAGGTTCATAGCATCCTGTGATGTCCATTTACCTGTTCCTTTGGAACCGGCTTTATCCAGAATCATATCTACCAGCCGGTTATTACTGAACTCATCTTTTTTCAAAAATATATCAGCCGTAATTTCGACGAGAAAAGAACTCAGTTCTCCTTCATTCCATTTTTTAAAGACATCATGTAATTCATCATTGCTTAATCCAACTACATTTTTTAAAATATCATATACTTCGCTAATAAGCTGCATGATGGCGTATTCAATCCCATTATGTACCATTTTTACATAATGACCCGCTGCTGCTTTGCCCATATAAGCTACACAGGGTTCATTATTTACTTTAGCGGAGATGGCTTCCAGAATTGGTTTTAGTTCCTTCCATGCCTTTACGTCACCACCGGGCATAATGCTGGGCCCGGTACGGGCTCCATGTTCACCTCCACTAACCCCCATTCCTACAAAATGAATTTTTTTATCTTCTAAAAATTTTATCCTGTTTAATGTATCGGTATAATGAGAATTACCGCCATCAATGATAATATCTCCATCCTCCAGCAAAGGGAGCAGATCACTAATTACTGAGTCCACTATTGGCCCTGCCGGAACCAGCATCATGAGCTTACGTGGTCTTTTTAATTGATTTATCATTTCTGGTAGAGAATTAACTCCTTTTACAATGGTACCCGGAGATGCAAAAGATCCGAGACTGTCGGCTTTTGCAGAGTCTTTGTCAAATCCGATAACACTAAATCCATGATCGGCCATATTCAGTAAAAGGTTACGACCCATTACTCCCAGTCCGATCATTCCGAAATCAAAAGATGATGTTTCCACGTTGTATAAAAATTTTATTGCAAGTTATTAATATCTGCCTCAACAAATGTCATTTAAAACTCATAGTAGAATATTTTGGAATTAATCACAATGTTGAGGATACACGAAATAGCCGTGACATCAGTTCCGGTTAGTTTATTATTAAAAAAAGAATTATAACGGGTTTTCAGTTTTTCAAGTCAACTCATTTGACCCATCTTTCAAAAAACTCATAAGTTCTCAGCATTTGGTCAATACGTTGACGATTATTTCCGCTTCTTGTGATTTCATGTGTGGCCCCCTGATGGCGGACATATTCTACCGGTCTGCCCAGCACTTTAAGGCTGCGGTAAATCATTTCGCTTTCAACAAATCCGGTACGGCGGTCATTGTCGCCATGAAAAATTATGTAGGGTGTTGTTATATTCTGTACATAATTAATTGGAGATTCTCTTTGCAAAATTTCTTTGGTAGCGGGTTCCCAGGGATAGCCGCCAAAATAATTTGGAATCAGTCTCCATGCATTTCCTTCACCAAAAAATGTAGAAAGATCATAAACGCCCCGTTGAGAGCAAGCCGCTTTAAAACGATGATCATGCCCAATGATCCAGGCTACCAGGTAGCCGGCATAAGAGCCCCCGGTGACTAATAGTTTTGATGTATCTGCCCAGCTCTCGGTTGCTACTGTTTTATCAAGTGCGGTCAATACATCACTGGTGGGGCCGGTTCCCCAATCTTTGATATTGGAACGCAGAAAATCTACACCATAGCCACCACTTCCTCTTGGATTGCAATAAACGACCCCATAGCCTTTGCTGCAAAAGAACTGGTATTCATGCCACATGCTTTCTTCTCCGGGACCCCACATGGCAGAAGGACCTCCGTGTATTTCCAGGAGTAATGGATATTTTTTCCCGGGCTCAATATGGGTTGGTTTCATTACCCAATATTCTATGGTTTCACCTTTGCTGTTGGTAAATGTTCTTTTATCGGGAAATGAAATTTTCTTTTGTGCTAACCAATCTGAATTGAAGCTACTGATGCGGATAGGATTTTTTCCGGAAGCATCTGCTAAATACAGTTCTGAAGGATTGGCAACTTCGGTTTTTGAAAAAACCATCTTATCACCGGCCAGGCTAAAGCTACTTATACCGCTATTGTAATCGCTTAATTGTTCGACTTGTTTTGTTTTAACATCTGCACGATAAACCGGGGCGCCGCCATTACTTTGAGAGGAGAAATAAATATACTTTTCATCTTTACTCCATATCAGTCTCATCTTATTCCGGTCAAAGGGTATAGAAATAATATCATTTACAGTACCATTTAATGGCATCAAAGCTAATGTTGGAATGCTGACAAACGAAGTGTTACCATATTGAAATGCCAACCATTTTCCCGAAGGAGAAACAGCAGGAGAATTATAGTTCTTTTCTTTCTCACCAATCAACTGGCGAAAACTGCTTCCATCTGTTCGTACAATAAATATCCCGCTTTCCAGCACACGATCGGGATGACGGGTGGAATCAACACTCCCGGACAAAACGACTTGCTTGCCATCCGGAGTGAATTCTGCCTGGTTAAAGCGATAAAAGATTTTTGAAATCAACACAGGTTTTGCGGAGGTATTTACATTAATAATAAAAAACTGGTTAAAAATCATTTCTGAATTTATATCCATTTCATCCTGGAAATTTAATTTGTCTATTACTTTAGCCTTTTTGTCATTTGCATTATTGTCAAGATAGGCTCTCACTTCTTCAATGTTACCATCGGGATCAGCCTTTGCAGTATTGGCCCTAAGGTTTTCATTGTGATTAAAACCGGGTTTTTCAAATGGCCATTTGGGCAGCTCTTTCAGGGGGTTCAGCGTGGAATCCTTCAGCATGTCTTTCAGGTTAATGCCGGCTGAAAAAAGAATCTGCTTTCCATCCGGACTCCATTTTGGATTGGAAGCCCCATATTTGAAATGTGTTAGTTGTTTGGCCTCTCCACCATCGAGAGGCAGTAAGAATATTTGAGACTTTCCCTCAGCAGAACGAACAAAAGCCAGTTGCGACCCGTCAGGACTCCATGCCGGTTGTGAGGAATTTTCTTTAGTAGTCAATTGACGGGGAGATGATTTTCCATCTGTTGTCAGCATCCATATTTGCGTTTCAAATTTAGATTCCCACTTTTTTTCTGTCTCGGGTACAATGGTGGAAACTGTAAAGGCGGCTTTGCTGCCATCACTGCTGAGCGTTACATTGCCCACAGTTGTTATTTTCAGCATGTCTGTAATCAAAACGGGGTCTTTTCCGTTTTGTGCTAAAGACAGGACTTGTAATGAAAGAAGAAAAAGAATAGTTGTGATTTTTCTCATATGTCGAATAGTTTTGGCTGAATGAATATACGATTTTAAAGGGAACAGATTCGACAAAAAAGGAAGCAAACCGTATTGTTCCATGAATGATTATAATTAAATTTGTGCAGAATTTTTTTATATGGCAGAAACGTTAGCGGCACCATTGACCGCAAAAGATTTTCAAACCGACCAGGAAGTGCGTTGGTGCCCCGGATGTGGCGACTATTCTATTTTAGCACAAGTGCAGAAAGTAATGCCCACCCTGGGAATTCCGAGAGAAAATTTCGTAATTATTTCAGGTATCGGCTGCAGTAGCCGTTTTCCCTATTATATGAATACGTATGGCATGCATTCGATTCATGGCAGGGCTACGGCTATAGCCAGTGGTTTAAAAGCATCCCGCCCCGAACTAAGCATCTGGATTGTAACCGGCGACGGAGATGGATTGAGTATCGGTGGAAATCACACTATTCATATTTTGCGCCGGAACTTTAATGTCAACATCTTATTATTCAATAACCAGATTTATGGTTTAACGAAGGGACAATATTCTCCAACTTCAGAAGCTAACAAAGTCACCAAATCATCGCCTTTTGGAAGTGTGGACCATCCGTTCAATCCGCTGGCATTAGCTCGGGGCGCCGATGCGACTTTTATTGCCCGGACTATGGATCGTGATCCCAAACATTTACAATCTATGCTGTTGAGGTCGCACAATCACAGAGGTGCTTCTTTCCTTGAGATCTATCAAAACTGCAACATATTTAATGACGGTGCTTTTGAAATCTTTACTGAAAAAGGCTCTAAAGCAGAAGAGACATTATTCCTGGAACAAGGTAAACCACTGCTCTTTGGAGCTAAGAGCGATAAAGGTATCCGGCTGGATGGATTTACGCCTGAAGTGGTAAGCCTTAACGAAGGATTCAGTGCTGATGATCTGTGGATACATGATGAGCATGATATGTACAAAGCTCAGATACTAACCCGGATGTTTGACGATCCGAAAATTGCCGGTCATTTGCCCAGGCCTTTTGGTGTGTTTTATGAAACAGATCGCATATGCTATGAAGACGCAATGGCGCAACAGATTGAAGATGCACAGGCACGGAAACCGGCTGATCTTGACAAGCTGCTTAGTGGAAATGAAGTTTGGACTATAAATTAATTGAGGGGTAATCTAATTTTTTCTACGCCTGAAACAAAAACTCCCGGCATTAGATTCTTACTTATTGATTTAAAACTGCTCTTTTATTATTGCATTTAAATTTTAGATAATTCAGGAAAAACCGGTTTGAGATTTCTTATAGTTTTTCAAGTGATAATTTGAAATTAATCTTTTCCCTTTCCGAATTAAATGAGTATTATAAAAATTATATTGACGGCCATTCTGTTTCCTGCGGAGCACCAAAAGTAATAGCCAGTTTCTATGGCGGACAGGGAACTATCAATACGCCATCATGGTCGCCTGACAGCAAAAGAATAGCTTTTGCCAGTAATTCAAAATAAAAAAGGGTTGTAGTGATTTTTTGTAAAGAAAAACAAGTAAATAAATCTTAATTATCCCAGTCTATTTCTTACCAGCTAATTCTTGTTCCACAGCATGTATTGCTTTGATGGTTTTGATTACCGAGTCCGGTGTCACCGAAATTGAATCAATACCCTGCGCCACTAAAAATTGTGCAAAGTCAGGATGATCCGATGGCCCTTGTCCGCATATACCCACTTTCACTCCGGCTTTTTTTGCAGCGCTGATCAGCATGGACAACATGATTTTTACCGCTTCGTTTCTTTCATCATACAAATGCGCCACCAGCGAAGAATCCCTGTCTAATCCCAATGTAAGTTGGGTAAGATCGTTGGAGCCAATGGAAAAACCATCAATATGTTTTGCAAATTCGGAAGCCAATAAAATATTAGAAGGAATTTCTGCCATCAGGTACAATTTCAATCCATGCTCACCTTGTTTCAATCCAAACTCAGCCATTGTCTCTTTTACTTTCAACAGTTCATTTACGGTGCGACAGAAAGGAATCATCACGGCAACATTTTCTAACCCCATATTTTCCCGCACATTGCGAATGGCTTTACATTCCAAACCAAAAGCAGCTTTATATTCTTTAGAATAATACCTGGAAGCGCCACGCCATCCGATCATGGGATTTTCTTCATGTGGTTCAAAATGTTCTCCGCCCAACAGGTTACGGTATTCATTGCTTTTGAAATCAGAGAAACGTACTATCACCGTTTTAGGAAAAAATGCTGCGCCGATACGGGCAATGCCGAATGAAAGCTTTTGTACAAAATAATCTTCTTCATCAGCGAAGCCTGAAATCTTAGTTTTTATTGTAGCACTTAATGATGAATCATTCAATTCACGATGGGTCAGTAATGCCAATGGATGAATGCCGATATAATTGTTGATAATGAATTCTTCTCTCGCCAACCCTACACCGCTGTGAGGCAGGTTTGAAAATTGAAAAGCAAGCGATGGCGAGCCCACATTCAGCATCAACGGGGTCTTAATTTTTGGCAACTCTGATAAATTTGTTTTCAACACATCGTATTTCAATGCTCCTTCATACACCGCACCTTCATCTCCTTCTGCGCAGCTTGCGGTGATCAATTGCCCTTCCGATAATATTTCAGTTGCGTTGATACAACCTACAATGGCTGGAACACCCATCTCTCTTGCCACGATGGCTGCATGGCAGGTTCTTCCACCTTTGTTAGTGATGATTGCCGATGCTTTTTTCATGATTGGCTCCCAGTCGGGATCAGTCATGTCTGTCACCAATACATCACCTTCTTTAAATTCATGTCCTTCACTCACCCGTTTATCAAGAGAAAAAAGAATACTTACTTTTCCGGAAGCTACTTTATCACCTACTGCAATTCCTTTTACCAATGTTCTGGCACTGTGCGGCAGCAACACATATTCGGTAAGCTGACTTTCGTCTTTCCGGGAGTGAATGGTTTCAGGTCTTGCCTGCACAATAAATAATTCGCCGGACAGACCATCAAGAGCCCATTCCACATCCATCGGGCACCATGTTTTTTTGGTAGTGCTGTAATAGGTTTCAATAGTGCAAACCCAGTTTGCCAATTGCAGCACCTGTTCCTGGTTCAGGCAAAAGCGTTGTTGTGCGGAACGTTCTACGGGGATAATTTTTACCCGTTCATCCGGATCATCACCATACACCATCATGTTTTCTTTGCTACCTAATTTTTTTTCAATGATGGGTGTAAAACCTTTTCCCATTGTTGGTTTGAAAACTATGAATTCATCGGGAGAAATACTTCCCTGCACCAACATCTCACCTAATCCATAAGAGCCGTTAATCAACACCAGGTCTTTAAACCCACTTTCAGTGTCTATTGAAAAGGCGACTCCGGAAGCCCCCAGATCCGAACGCACCATTTTTTGTACTCCAACAGACAATGCAACAGCAAAGTGATCGTATTTGAATCTTTGACGGTAACTGATTGCCCGGTCGGTAAACAGCGAGGCAAAACAATTACGAACAGCATTCATCAATGCGGCGGGGCCTCTTACATTCAGGTAAGTCTCCTGCTGCCCCGCAAAGGATGCATCGGGAAGATCTTCAGCAGTAGCGGAAGAACGCACTGCAACATCCGTTATATCCTGTCCGTATTTTTTTGATAAAGCATAATAGGCTTCAATGATTTCAGCACTGAGGGAGGATGGAATTTTTGAATTGCGGATCATACCCCGGATATGCAATCCGGCCCGGCGCAGCGATTCGATGTTATCATAATCAATTTCCCGAATGCGTTCCTGGATTGCCGTATTCAATCCGTTTTCTTCCATGAACTTTCGGTAAGCATTAACCGTGATGACGAATCCGCCGGGTATGCGAATGCCCAGCCGGGTAAGATTCTGCAGCATTTCGCCAAGTGACGCATTTTTTCCACCCACAGTTTCTACATCACCGAGGCCTACCTGCTCCAGCAGTACAATGTTTTTATTCATATTCATAAGTAATGGTTTATTTTTTCAAGATTGAATCTACTTCGGTGTTGTGATAGGTGCCTGATGTTTTTTCAGATTCACTATTTATTATTGACCTGTCCTGAAATTAAATTTATAGACAGGTGATCCGAAAACCAACTTATAATTGAAAAGCGCTTTTAAAAGATAACGCAAGATAGAAATTGTTTTTTAGTGATAATAATGCGTCGAAGGTTTTTTATTAAGAAGTTTAATGTTGGGTGGAATTCAATTTCTTAAATAGTTGTGTCTGGTCTACATGATTCGGGAGATTGTATGAGTTGTGAAATAGTGTTTGACCGGTTCCTGTTGCAAAATGATTTGTCAGTACCTGTGAATTAATAATTGTGAACTCCGGCCATATTTATTATTTCACCCAAACCCGCTTCTCATTTTCTTTAATCATTCTTCCAATGGGTTCGATATTTTCACCTAAAATATTTTTTACTTCTCTCACTGCTTCTTTTTTTACACTTATCAGCAGGCCGCCATTGGTTTGAGGATCGGGTAATAATGAGAAAGCCTGCAGCACATTTACACTTTTTTCAAATTTTACTTTATCGCTATAGCTGTTCCAGTTTCTTGAGGTGGCGTCCGGAAATATTTTTTGATCGAGATATTCTTTTACGCCTGCTGCCACCGGAATTTTATCATACAGGATCTCAGCACTCAAGCCGCTGCCTTCTGCCATTTCAATTAAATGTCCCAGCAATCCAAAGCCGGTTACATCGGTCATAGCAGTAACTCCCTTTATTTTTCCAAGCATTTCGCCGTACTTATTCAATGTAGTCATTTGGCCGATCAGTGATTCCAGGTGTTCTTCTTTTAATAAGCCTCTTTTTTGTGCGGTGGATAGAATACCCACACCAATGGGTTTTGTCAAAAATAAAAGATCATCAGGTTGTGCCGTATTATTTCTTTTCAAATTGTTTATCGGCAAAATTCCTGTTACTGCCAATCCGAAAATCGGTTCCGGTGAATCGATACTGTGTCCCCCGGCTAACGGAATTCCGGCTTCTTTGCAAATCTCTCTTCCTCCCTCTATAACTCTTTGTGCTATTTCTGTGGAAAGTTTTTGAATAGGCCAGCCCAAAATTGCAATTGCCAAAATGGGCTTTCCACCCATTGCATATACGTCACTGATTGAATTAGCTGCTGCAATTCTTCCAAAATCAAAAGCATCATTAACAATGGGCATAAAAAAATCAGTCGTGGAGATCAATGCCATCCCATTCCCGATATCATACACGGCCGCATCGTCCTTGCTGCTGTTGCCTACAATTAATTTATCATTGTCGGGAAGTTCGAGATTCGTTTTCAGAATTTCGTCTAAAACTTTTGGAGCAATTTTGCAACCACAACCGGCGCCATGAGAATATTGAGTCAGGGGTACTGAGCCAGGAGTCATGAGTCAAGAATTTTGTCCCGCAAATCTCGATGAATTATCAAAGCGACGCCTATTTTTTTCTTCGCAAAATGATCGCAGCATTTGTTTGAAGGTCGGCGCTGAAACGAACCTGGTAAACGTCATCGCCATCATGTATCACCAGTAGCCCGGTATTGGGTGGATATTTTCCCAGGTTTTCTGCGTAGAGTACAAGGAGAATGGAATCGCCCATTTCGGGTGTGACATGAATTGTTTTTTTAATTGCGACAGTTTTCAGCCCTTCTTTGGCAAGTAAAATTGTATTGTTTAATAACACGCTTACGGTGTCTCCGTCAATTTCACCATTATCATATAAAAACAGCTCCAGGCTATCTGATTTGAAGTTAACCGGACTTGATAATGCAAATTTTCTTTCTGAAACGAAAGCAGCCGGACCGGTTTTTACAATTTCGGGGACACCGGGTTTGGCAAGTCTGACTTCTTTTTGAGGATTTGTCTCTTTAACATCTGACCTGTTTATGGCAACGGGATTCTCCTTGTTTCTAGGGGCCAGTTGCACAGAATCCGGAACTTGTCCTGTTTTTGATAACTGTGAAATATCTTTTGCAAGATCATCCTTTTTAATTTCAATTTCCCGCCGGGTTATATTTCCGGGAATTTTATTTCCGGCAACCCATGAGGAAAGCAGTTCTGTTTTTGAGTTATCCTGTTTAGACTTAACCAGGAGATCCTGTTGCTTTTTATCTTCTTTATAAAAGGCAACATCATCAGCTAATTTTATTTCTTCCAGGTGTGGAAATATTTTTGACTGGCTGAGATCTTTTTCTTCCTTCAACGTGACAATGCCGGAAATAGAATAAAATTTTTTCGTTTTATTGGTTTTCCATGATCCATCTAGGTGCCAGGTACTATCCTGCCTGTTCATCCGGAATATACTGGTCACTTTTACCCCTTTATCCAATCGTCCCCGGAAATTATAAGACAGGATCTCATCATCCTTTACCTCGCAACTGTCACCTTCAATAGTTCCTTTTACTCTTTTTAAAATATAATACAGTGTATCGTTAACAATAAACTCACTCCGGGAGTAACCATAAACTTTACCCCGGTACTCTGTCAGCGCAATTTCAAAAGATTGTTCTTTACGGGTGGTAGTGGAGTCGTTACTTAAAGAACCGACCCATAAACCTGTAAGTTGTTTTTGACCCCAGGAAACAAAAGGGAAAAACAGGAGTATTACTGTGATTTTAACGATCTTCATTATGATATTGGAGCGGAGCTTCCAGTTTATCTGAATTTTCAATAGATACTGATTCACAATCAATCGTATGTAATAACGAATTAATGCCCTCACGATTGTGCAAAGCCTTTAAATAATACTTGTCATAATACTGCAGCAGGATACGAAAGCTTTCAGTAATATTCCCTTCTTCCAGAAGCTGAATGGCATTTTTTGCATTTAACCCGCCCAATCGTTCTTTTATTCTGCCAATGGCATCTATCATTTTCTGTTTGTCCAATACACCATATTCCCTGACAAGATGCTTCAATCTTTCTTCAAATGGAATTTTTATAAAATATAAAGGAGAACTGCGCATTGTCTTCCAAAAATCATTCGGAAGATTTATCAAGCCGATTCGCTGACTTTCATCTTCGAGCCAAATACTGTTTGCTGTATGCGTAGAGAAATTATCTAAGCTACTAACTGTAAATAGTTTCCTGAGTTTTATTGCCAGCAAATTTTCAAATGTTTCCTGACCCGGCTGCTCAGGCATTCCAATATTACCGAATGCAGAGCCTTTATGGTTTGCGATTTTTTCCAGGTCAATAACGGGTACTCTATTTTTCTCCAGCGTTCTTAATATTTCAGTTTTTCCGGAACCGGTGAATCCGCCCAATATTTTGAATTGAAAAGGCAGTTTGAAGGTTTCCAAAACATAATTCCTGAATTTTTTATATCCACCGATGAGTGTGTACACTTTGAATCCATACAAATCCATCAGCCATGCTACTCCGCCGCTGCGCATTCCACCTCTCCAGCAATAAAGAAGTACAATTTTTGAATTAAGATTTATTAATTCATCCGGGTTTTTAGCAGAATCGTATTTCTTTTTTCGCAATTTACAAATGTCTTCTACTTCCTCAATCATCTTCTTCATCTTAGGCCCGAAATAGTCTAATGCAATTTTGATTGCAGCTTCACGGCTTTGTTGTTTGTAAATAGTGCCTACCACTTTTCTTTCTTCATCGGTAAATAACGGTAAGCTATAAGCGCCGGGAATATGTGCATGTTTATATTCTGCGGGGGAACGGACGTCAATCACCGGCTGTTCTTTCGCCAGCTCAAGAAATTTTTCAGTATTTATTTTTTCAATTGCCATTTAAATAAAAAAGCTGCTCCTTTAAATCAGAACAGCTAACTATATCTTCAGTGCATTTGCATAGCCGCAAAGTAGCCTTTTTATCCATTCATGCTTGCCAGGAATTCTTCATTGCTCTTGGTGCCACGCATCCGTTTCAATAATTCGTTCATCGCTTCTTCCGTATTCATATCGGTGAGGTAAACCCGAAGAAGGTTCATTCTTTGTAATACATCTCTTTCAAGCAACAGGTCATCACGTCGTGTAGATGAAGCAACAAGATCAATAGCAGGATAAATACGGCGGTTAGATAAGCGACGATCCAATTGTAATTCCATATTACCGGTTCCTTT
>JAFDYJ010000046.1 GCA_018267515.1 Bacteroidota bacterium
GATTATAAAGATGTAGAGTTCCTGAAAAAATTTTTGAATGAGCAGGGCAAAATTTTACCCCGCCGGCTTACCGGGAACTCCCTGAAGTATCAACGTAAGGTTTCCGATGCAATAAAAAAAGCACGGCAAATGGCACTATTGCCTTATGTAACTGATCTGTTAAAATAAGGAGGACACAGCATGGAAGTAATATTGATAAAAGATGTTGACAATCTGGGTGCAGCTAATGAAGTTGTAAAAGTAAAAAGTGGCTATGCCCGCAATTTTCTGCTGCCTCGTCACCTGGCTGTAGAAGCCAGCCAGGGAAACCTGGGCCGGTTAGAAGAAAAAATCAAGCTCCAGAAAAAGAAAGAAGAGAAAATGCTTGCAGAAATTAATAGCGTAATTGACAAGCTAAAAGAATCTCCTCTGAAAATTGGTGCAAAAACAGGAACCAGCGGAAAAATATTCGGTAGTGTAACTCCTCTTCAAATAAGCCGGGCTATTCGTGAACAGAAAGGATATGAAATTGACCGGAGAAAGATTAGCATTATTGAAGAAATCAAAGAGCTTGGGACTTATAAAGCCTCAATTGATTTCGGAAATGGTCATTCTGCAGAAGTGGAATTTGAAGTAGTGGCCGAATAGGAAATTCCTCAAAACTGTATTATAGTCTCCTTTTCAGGGAGACTTTTTCATTTAAGAACATCTAATGACAGTTTATACTAAAGCCTGAAATACAACCAGTTTCATATTTAAGTTCCGGAGAACAAGATTTTTGACAATAAGTCAATAAAAAATACGTTACTTTGTCTTGTCTTGGTGTTCTTTACAGTTTCACAAGTCCTGAACGTTTTCATTATCCGTTAAATGTTCATCGGTTACTGTTTACTGTTGACACTTATTTTTTAAAAAACATCTCAAAATGAACATTTACGTAGGAAACCTCAGTTGGAACCTGAAAGATCAGGATCTGTCCAACCTTTTCGCCACTTACGGCGAAGTAACATCCGCAAAGATTGTTACAGACAAATTTACTCAACGCAGTAAAGGCTTTGGTTTTGTTGAAATGGCAAATGATGCGGAAGCACAGGCAGCTATTGCAGCATTAAACGGAACCGAAGTTGATGGTCGTAACATCGTTGTCAATGAAAGTCGTCCAAAACCTGAAGGTGGCGGCGGCGGCGGCTTCAAGAAAAGAAGCTTTGGCGGCGGCGGCGGTGGCTTCAAGAAAGGCGGCTACAATAAAGGCGGCGGCGGCGGTTATAACCGTGATCGTGGCGGTTTTAACAACGACTATTAATCATCATTGATAATAAGATCGTATCAAAAGTCTGGTTTAATCAACCGGACTTTTTTTATGGATAATGTCAATGATAAATCAGGTATTTACCGGGAAGTATTTCAATTTCTAAGCGCTTATTCTGATAAACCTCTCCATCCAGATGTGATTGTATGATCTGATTACTTTCAACAATTATTTTCCGGATTTTAAAATGTGAAACAAAAGAAAGCCTGAGATGCTTTCCCCGATCTATTACCGGCAGCCAGCGTATTCTTAATAACGGTGAAATTGCTTTTATGATAACCACGTCCAACCATCCATCATCGGCCTGGGCCAAAGGCGCAACCTGAAATCCACCCCCTGCCCAGCGGCCATTGCAAACACTGATCATAAGTGATTTCTGTTCTGATTTTAATTCTGTGGACTGAATTGAATAAAACCGGGAGCGATAAAAAAGAATTTTTCTAAGTACTGCAATCATGAATGAAGTTTTACCACTCTTTTTCTTTTTGCCCAACACACTTTCAGCTACAGCTCCTTCAAAACCAATTCCCACTCCGTTAATAAAAAGATTTTCATTGCATCTTCCGGCATCAACCGGTTTTGCAGCCACTGTTAAAACAAGTTCCAGTTGCTCTTCCAAACTTCTTTTTCCATATAACAAGCTATGAAAATCATTCCCTGTCCCTCCTTTAAAGATGGCAAACGGAATTTTTATACCAGGATACCTGTTAATAAAGAAATTCAAAGTGCCATCACCTCCAACTATCCAGGCTTCCGTAAACCCAATCAGGTCATCAGGCCAGTTATTTTGAAAAACTGTAAAACTCATTTTACCGGCCTCTAATTGTTTCATTATTACCTGAGTTACTTCAAGCGCCTTTCCACCTCCCGCAAAAGGATTGCAAACGATCGCAATATTTCTGTCAAAAACGCCGGGCAGTTTATTCATGAAGTGAATATACAGATTAAGAAATCGAATCTCATTCCTCTACCTCTATAAAAAAGATGCTGCGGACATAATCGCAGCACCTTTAAAATTTATCAGGAATTGATTCTTTTTATGGAATAACTCTTATTGTACCTGCACCATTATAGGAATGATATTCTCCGTTGTACATTGCATCAGCACTGACAGGTCCCATTTTATATACCCCGGGAGAAACAGCCCGAACGGCATAATAATATACCTGTTTATTCCCGGTAGCATTCACAAAGAAATGTATCCGGTCATCCCGAACATCCAGTGATGTCGGTTCAGATGCATCTTTAATCCAATTCATCCCCGGTATTTCTTTTGTCCGGGGATTTTCAATTTCAAAACCTGCCGGCAGCAAATCAGTGATAACTACATTTTCAATATCAGTAGAGAATGAACGTTCTAACGTTATTCCCACGATGATGAGTTCATTTTGCCTGAAAGTAGTGCCGTTCAGTTCTTTTCCGGAACGATCATAAAAACGTTTTCTTACTTTCAGATAATTGTCTTCCTGTTTATAAGATCCGGTGCTGCTGATACCCTCTGCCTGCCAGAAATAGTATAACCTGCCGCTGCCTTTTGTTACAATTTGAAAATTGGCAGATTTCAAATCATTTTTACCGGCTTTCCATTGCCCATTATCAATTTTTGCTATCGTATTTCCATTCACTACTATTTCAGCTGTTGCATCTGATTTATTTGCACTTCTTGCCAGTTTTCCCAACGCCAGGAATGCGAATGCTCTTTCCTGGGTGCTGAGCCATTGACGGCTTTTCAATTTTTCACTTACATGTTTTGCCATAACAGGTATCTGTGAGTTAGCCGGATCAACATCAATCAATGCATTTAAGGAAATGGCTTCATCTCTAATATCAGAATAATAGCTGCCTCCCGTCTGAGCTACTGATTCTTCTCCGGTGAATGATGAAGGCAATAAAGCAGTAAACGACTTTTTATCTCCGGCCGTTGCATAGGCAGCTGATAAAAGATACCTGCTATCCAATGCCAGGATACCCGGATTGGCCTTATAGTAATTCATTGCAGATACATTACTCTGCCCGGCCAGGGACAGAACATACAAGCCATATGCAATTTCTTTTGGCGCAATTTTTCTATTAAGTGTCCGGTTATAATAATAAGTGATCAGTAGCTTATTGCGTAAACGGCTGTTGATATAATTGAGCATGGTTTGCATTAAACTATTATCTACATCAAAGCCGGCTTTCCTGGCTTCCAGTAAAAAATGCGCTGCATAAATAGTCGTCCACCAATCTTCTGTTCCCGCTTCATCCCACAAAGTGACAGCACCATTATACAACTGACGCATTTTAATTTTCCGGATAGCTTCCAGCACATTAAAGTTTGCAGATCCTTTTCCGCCATTGCGTAGTTGCATCAAATCGGCTAAATCGCCGTAATACAACTGGGGGAAAGCAGCCGATATAGTTTGCTCGGTACAACCGTAAGGGTAATCTACCAGGTATTGCAATTGGTCTGCAAATTCCAAAGCCGGTGTGCGACTCACGACTAACTGGTAATCCACACTTGAAGGAATATAATCATCCAGGCTTATATTAATTTTTTGAGAGCTGCCGCCAGCAATGGAGCCACTCCCTGTCACTTTTTGTAAAGTAGATGGAGGACGGACAGATATTTCCGTTTCATCATTGAATTTCTCACCTAATCCATTTACAACTACACTCACCTTACCAACTCCAATACCGGGATCGGCTGCGACCCTGAATATTGCTCTTTCCTCACTCTTTGCTTTAACTGAAACCGATTCCTGATTACTTCCCATTATTTTCAGGGGTCCAGATACATTGATGGTAGCGGAAAGAGTAGCTGACTTATCTGTCGTATTACTCAACGTAACTCCAACACTCACTGTATCTCCAGGGCTTAAAAATCTGGGTAATGATGTACTGACCACAACGGGGTCAGCCACCGTCATTGTATTTTCTCCACTTCCGAATCGCTGCCCTTTATAGGATACAGCCATTAGACGTATTTCACCACTGAACTGCGGTATGTCAAATTCAAAATTTGCTTCGCCACTTCCATTCACTTTTTTGATTCCACTCCAATAGCTGATAATTTTGACTCTCTTTGCAGGCATAGGGTTCACTCTTTTTAGCATTGCTTCGCCGGCATCACCTCCTGTACTGCTGACTACAGCTCTCATTTCCGGAAATAATAATGGATACAGATCGTAGGCATTTACCTGCAACGCTTTCTTTTGATAGAAATAGTCATAAGGGTCCGGAGTTTTGAAATCACTAACCTGTAGAACACCGTTATCTACAGCTGCCAATGTAACAAAGCTTCCTGCCTCTGCTTTCACTTTTATTTTTTGATGCGTCCTGGAGCGTACAGATTTCTGAGCAACTATTTCAACAGGAATTTTCCTGCTCTTCTCTTCCACTTTCACATTTTCATACCCATGAGCAACCGTAAGTGGTATGTCTGAAATACCATGAGCTTTAAAAAGAGTAGCCGTGATATATACGTTCGGAACGTTTTCACCTGTCATTGGAAGATCCAATGCAGCAGTCCTTTTTTCAACATCTACATATTGGTAAGTAACAACATGATCGGTTTCCATAGTTACCAGCATTCTTCCGCTGAAAGGAGTAGTAAATAAAACTTTTGCTTTCTCCCCTGTATAATAAGACTTTTTATCCGGTTTGATTTCAATGTTACCCTCTGTATTTACTTCAAAGGAAGTATTGCTTGCCCCCCAACTTCCATAACTGTAAAAACTCCTGCTTACATATGTATTGGCTCCGGGTTGGTAAATTCTCAATTCATATTCTCCCGGTGAACGGGGGACATAAGAATAAACAGTATTGTTGCCCACTGAAATCTGTCCGCCAATCATAAGTTTATCTTCCCTCGACGATTCATACCGGAAATAACTGCCGCTTTTTACCACTGAAGTATGATACTCATGTTTAATTACTTCCACTTTTGCAGTTGCAGCAGATGCATTACCATCTTTGTTGACAGCTACTAACTGAAATCTGACCGGCTGATTAAGGGGATAATAAAAATACCAGTCACGATTCACTCCAAAGAATACATCCTGAGTAAAAATATCGGAAGAGGTGCTGCGGCTTACCGGCCTCCCGGTTTCATCAAATACTGTGGTATAAAAACTGGCTCTCAATAAACCCGAATTCCGATAATCATCTTTGACATCAAACGATTCATCTGCTTTACCGTTTTCATCGGTCTTTCCCTGCTTCAGGATATTATCAAATGAAATTTTTTGATTCACCAGGCTGAAATCATAATTGCTGAACTTTTCGGGTGAAAAGTATTTTGGTTTAATCTGTATTTCTGTTTCATAATTCCGGTTAGCGGCAGGTGGTCCAAAAAAATTTTGTGCTGCTATACTCAGATGGGCGGTTTCACCGGGTTTTAAAAAAGGTTTATCAAGTTGAGTGCTGACCCTGATCCGGTCCGGCACAAATTCTTCAATCGAAAAATTCTTAACTGCCAGCAGCACATCATTTGAAGAATAAACTTCCAAGGTATAACTACCTGTAATAGCAGCCAGCGGAATTTCAATATTTCCTTCTACTGAACCTTCCTCATTCAGATTTTTCCGGAATGCCTTTAAATCTTTTCCATTGGGTAACAGGAATTTCATTTTCACGGGTATCTCACCGGGGCTCTTCCATTGACGGTCACGAATGACAACTGAAAAATTTACCTTTTCTCCCGGACGGTAAATGTCTCTTTCCGCATATACAAAAGCATCAAAACCTGTAGGGTTGTTTCTCTTCCCACCCACATCAAACCGGGATGTGTTTACCCGGGTGCTATTGAAGGGAAGATAGTTATAGTCGTCAGCAGACTTAGCAATAATCATTGCCGGTTTAAATCCGCCAAAGTCTTTTTTTGTATAATCAATTGTGGCTATACCTTCTGAGTTTGTGGCACCGGTTCCGATTAACTGATTATTCGATGCGTACAAAGAAACATTAACGCCATTCACCCCTTTAGCTGTCTTGATTGAATTTGCAAAGACAAGAATTTTATCTTGACCCTCCTTTGCAATCAGTCCCAGGTCAGATAACGAGATAAACCGGCTGTCCCGAACCCAATAATCTGCAGTGGACCTGATCATGACATGATAAATTCCTTTGAAATCCGGCAAACGATCTTCAAAATCAGAGAAATTTAATACTCTGCCTGCCCCACTTTTGGGTAGAGTACGGGTATCAATTTCTTTTGTATAAATGACATCACCAAGTGGCATATCACTTCCATAATCATCATAATAATTGTTTTCATAATCTTCACCTTCACTAAAACTTGCATACCGGCTTTCCCGGGGTTCAGAAGGTGAGTATCCATACCGTTGCACTGTCAGTAAATTATTTTCATAAATTTTAGAAACCACCAGTTTCACTTTCGGAACATTTGTGATCTGCGCTTCAATATTTCTATTTCCTCCTTTGGATAAATAAACTGCTTTGCTGTTAGTGAATTTGATATCAGCCTCCATCTCTCCAAATACCACACTGCCATTGTAATCTTCCCGCAACACTCCCCCTATTATTCCTCTCAATCCTTTTGTAATAGTCAAAGCATAACTCCTGTCAATATTAAACTTATCACTACGGATAGAAAATCCATTATCAGTCCTTGACACAGCATATTTAATATCCGGATCTACCTTTACAAAAGATTTGAAACTTTCATCACTGATTTGCTGGCTGGTGCTAATCATTACCGTTCCTTCCAGTCCGTCATAATCCGTTTGAACATTTTGAATAGTCAGTACATAAGGAGAAGGAATGCTGAAAGAGCTGGTCAGTGCTTCTGATGTTGCATTAACTCCGGTTTCCGGTTTCAACCCCTTGTCAATAGTAATTTTCGTTTCATAATCTTTATCTTCTGCTTTTATTCCATCAATCTGCAACGAAATTCTTTTATCGGCAGAAACAGTTATTAACCTGTAAGCAGCCTTATCTCCATCAATTTTTATTCCCAACCTGTCTTTCAGATCTGCCGGGTTGACTTTATAATTAAAATACAGATCCAACTGAGGTACCGCTTTCCGGTTTGCTGAATCGGCAAGTATCCAGGTCACTTGTGAATTATCCAGGGAAAGATCTGGAGTATGAAAAGATATTTTATCTCCCCCTTTCACTGAATTGTACTTGCTAAACCGCAATACTGAACTCCTGATGGTAGCTTTATAAGATGTGGCAGGCAACAAAGGTTGTGAAGGAGAAAAAACCAACTGATCAGGGCTCTCCCAGCGAAAGCGTCCCGGAATTTTTGGCTCGAAAGAAATATAATCAGTGGAGTCCCACTGGTTAAGCAACGAGTCTTTCATCAATGACTGGCTAAAGCGAAAAGTCAGATTTCCTAATACCGGAACTTCGCCTTTGGCATTTGTAAAATCAAGGCCGACTGCATTACGCTTACAGGACGGCAAAAAAAATGTAGCGGCAATGGCGGCTACAAGAAGAATTTTGATTCGCATACGGGTTATGAGTTAAGAGTGTCACGGAGATATTGCAAAAGATAAAGAAAATTGTTGATATGGAATTGGATCCATAGGTTTTTCCATAAAAATCAGAAATTAACTAAGGAGGAATATTACTGTCAAGGCTTGAATAAACCAAAGTATCCATAAACCTTTAAAAATTGCTCAGGAAAATTAAAATAACAAGGCCAATCGCTATAAATTTTTCAGATAAAAATTTGTTAAGTACAGGCAAAGAGTTATTCCATACATTAAAAGGATGGTATAACTTAGCTGACAATGGCATATTCCTTAAAAGACTCTTAGCAACATTCAATACTGATTAATTGAGTAATCATTTTAAGTAATTTAATACATGCCAAACTCCGGGACTACGGTGTACTATAAATCATGAAACTCAGGATTACCAGAAGTGCAGCAATAAAATTCTTGAAAAGATCCGGTATCTTTTTGCTTTCGTTATTTCTGTTGTTTTTCCTTTTGAACCTGATATTTCCCCTTCCTGATAAAATTGAATATTCCACTGTAATTACGGATAACAAGGGGGATATTATTAATGCTTACCTGACAAGAGATCAGCAATGGCGAATGAAAACCGAACTGAATGAAATTTCACCTCTCTTGCGCAAAACCATAATTGCAAAAGAAGACAAATACTTTTATTCTCATCCAGGAGTAAATCCCTTAGCTGTGATCCGGGCATTTTTCAAAAATATTTTCCGAATGAAGCGTACCTCCGGCGCCAGTACGATTACTATGCAGGTGGCAAGAGCCCTGGAGCCGGGAAGAAGGACCATCTGGGTCAAAATCCGTGAGATGTTCCGTGCTTTTCAACTTGAATGGAAATACAGCAAAAAAGAAATCCTTCAAATGTATCTTAACCTGGTTCCCTACGGTGGTAATATCGAAGGTGTAAAAGCTGCCTCACTGTTATACTTCAACAAAAATCCAGACCATCTTTCATTGGCAGAAATTACGGCATTAAGTATCATTCCCAACCGACCTTCATCGCTGGTAATCGGGAAAAATAATGATCTGATTGTTCAGGAACGGAACCGCTGGCTGAAAAAATTCGCAAAAGACAATGTTTTTTCTGAAAAGGAAATCGAAGATGCTATCAACGAACCACTGACAGCCACACGGGAATCTGTACCCCATTATATTCCACACCTTGCCTATAAACTAAAAAGGGAACGGCAAAATGACATTATCAAAACCAATATTGACCTGAACACTCAATTAAAAACAGAAAAACTAGTAGAGGATTATGTAAGAAATTTAAAATTACGCAATATCAAAAATGCAGCAGTTATCATAATAGATAACCACACCCGCAACATCATCACCTATGTGGGCTCTTCTTCATTTCGTGATACCACTGATGCAGGCCAGGTGAATGGCGCTAATGCGGTAAGGGAACCCGGAAGTACCCTAAAGCCATTGCTGTATGCACTTTGTTTTGACGAAGGATTGCTGACACCCAAAAAAGTGATCACTGATGTACCGGTAAACTATGAGGGTTATGCCCCCGAAAATTATGATCAGAAATTTAATGGTAATGTTACAATTGAATTCGCACTGGAACACTCATTAAATATTCCGGCTGTAAAAGGACTGAAATCCCTGGGCATAAAAAGATTCATCCAAAAGTTAACCGATTGCAATTTCCGGCAGGTACAAAAGGATCGAAACAAACTTGGCCTGTCATTGATACTCGGAGGTTGTGGTGCTACCTTGGAAGAACTTACAGGCTTATTTTCTTCTTTTGCCAACAATGGAATATATATTAGTCCTTCTTTTACACAAGATGATTCCGGAGGTGTAAGTAAAAATATTGTCAGTCCTGCTGCTGCCTATATGGTCACCGATATTCTATCCCGTGTAAACCGCCCTGACTTCCCTTTAAATTGGCAGGCAACAGAACACATGCCCAAAATCGCATGGAAGACCGGAACCAGTTATGGAAGAAGAGATGCCTGGAGCATCGGTTATAATAAGAATTTTACTGTCGGTATCTGGACAGGGAACTTTTCGGGTGTTGGAGTCGCAGATCTCAGCGGAGCTAATATCGCCACTCCGCTACTGTTTAAAATATTCAACACTATTGATTACAACAGCGATAAAGAATGGTTTTCGCAACCTGGAGACTGCGATATCCGCAAGGTGTGCAGTGAAACCGGCCTGCTACCTTCTGATCATTGCAGTAATCTTGTCACTGATTACTTCATCCCCCTGGTTTCATCCAATAAGGTTTGTAACAATTGGCAGGAAATTAGTGTCAGTGCAGATGAAAAGATCTCCTTTTGTAATAGTTGCCTACCTAAAACCGGTTACAAAAAGAAATGGTATAAAATTATTGACCCGGACATGGAATCCTGGTACCGGGAAAATAAGATCAGCTATCTATCCATACCTCCCCACAATCCGGATTGTGAAAAAATTTTCAAAGGAGCTGCACCCCTGATCATTTCTCCTGTAAACGGTTCTGAATATTTAATCAGTAAAAAAAATCCGGAACCACTGCAATTGACCTGTAAAACTGCAAACGACGTAAGTAAAGTGTACTGGTATATTGACAATAAATTTTACAAAGTATCTTATGCCGGAGAAAAATTGTTTTTCATGCCTGTCGAAGGTCCCGTAAAGATATCCTGCACTGATGATAAGGGAAGAAACAGGAATATCACCATCTATTTACGCTATGTAAATTTATAAATGAAATAAATTTTTCAAATACCTCAAGGCCAGAAAATTTCATTACTGAACTTTACTTACACTTCCCGAACCCAACACTTTCTGGTTAACTGTGGCATTGCCTTTATATTTCACAGAACCGGATCCGCTGACTTCAACATCTAATTTCACGCTGGCAAAAACTTCTGCATTACCGGATCCTGTAATATCAACTTCCACATTTTCCGCCATCAACTCAAAACATTTAAAATGAGAACTGCCACTGCCATCTACTTTCAACTCTTTGGTTTCGCCTTTTAAAGTAACCGAACCTGAGCCGGAAATATCTGCACTGACTTTCGGTGCATTTAATTCCATTTTTGCATCGCAGCTTCCGCTAAGATCGAGTGAGATTTCATCTTTGCCGGCGATTTTATTTTCTGAATAAAGATCGCAGGATCCCGATATCTCAAAATCACTGAATGAGGGGGCCGTTACATATATTTTTATCGCACCGGTAGGACGTAGGTTATAATTATCCCTGGGATAAATTTTCAGTGTATTCCCTTCTGTTCTTACCACTATATATTGCATCAGGTTTTCATCAGTTTCAATCTTTACTGAGGAAACAGAATCCTGCCTGACATAAACATCAAAATTGCCACCCACATCAAGATTGTTAAAACCACTGACACTTCTTGACTGATTACTGATCCTTCCATCTCCACTCACTCTTTTGCCAAATACATTCCAGCAAGAGCTAAAAACAAAAAGCGAAAAAACAGATATAATAAAAACTCTTTTCATACATTTCCGGTTTAAAGAATACAAAGATGCCCTAATGTTTCGGGATTTTGAAATCTTAGACGATTGAGCTAACCGGGAGGTTACAGGTTGATTTTTTTAAGAGTTGCCTATTGGCAGCAAACCCTCCGCCGGACTACCAACTCTTCCCTATCTTCGCAACAAGATGACCGAAAAAATTCTTATTCTTGACTTTGGCTCCCAATATACTCAACTGATTGCCCGTGCAGTAAGAGAAGCCAATGTGTATTGTGAGATCTTACCCTACTCTGCAAACATTTCCTTTGACCCGGGATTAAAAGGTATCATCCTTTCCGGATCCCCTTTTTCTGTAAACGATGAAAAAGCTCCGAATATCAATATTCAGGAAATTATAAAAAAGGTCCCAGTACTGGGGGTCTGTTATGGTGCACAACTTACTGCAAAACATTTTGGAGGACGGGTAGAAAAAAGCAATAAAAGAGAATACGGAAGAGCTTTATTACACAAACAAAAAGAAGATATCTTATTCCGCGATGTCACAGAAAGATCCCAGGTATGGATGAGTCATGCAGACAGTATCCTGGAATTACCAAAGGATTTTGAATTGCTGGCTACCACTGATACCATTCCTGTTGCTGCATTTAAAAAGTCAACAAACGGAACTCCCGGTTCTGAACTGCCACTTTATGGTTTACAGTTTCATCCCGAGGTGTATCATTCCATAGAAGGGAAAAAAATTCTTTATAATTTTTTAGTAAATATCTGCGGCTGCACCCGGGACTGGACACCAGCACACTTTATTACCGACACTGTAAACGGATTGAAAGAAAAAATCGGCAACCGTAAAGTGATTATGGCGCTGAGCGGAGGAGTTGATTCCACCGTTGCTGCTACCTTAATTCACAAGGCGATCGGAAATAATCTTTATGGAATCTTTGTGGATAATGGTGTGCTTCGCAAAAATGAATTTGAAAATGTATTGAAAACCTATGACCAATTAGGTTTGAATGTAAAAGGTGTGGATGCCAAAAAGAGATTTTATGATGCCCTGGCAGGAAAAACAGACCCGGAAGCCAAACGTAAAATCATCGGAGGCTTATTCATTGACATTTTCCAGGAAGAAGCAAAAAAGATTGAAGGCATAGATTTATTAGGGCAAGGCACCATTTATCCGGATGTAATCGAAAGTGTGTCGGTACATGGGCCATCGGTTACAATTAAATCGCATCACAATGTGGGTGGATTACCCGAAAAAATGCATTTGAGTTTAGTGGAACCCTTGCGCTTTCTATTTAAAGATGAAGTGAGAAAAGTAGGAAGAGAATTGGGGATACCGTCAGAAATGATAGATCGTCATCCTTTTCCAGGGCCGGGGCTCGCAATCAGAATTCTTGGAGAAGTGACAGACGAAAAAGTGAAATTACTCCAGGAAGCCGATGATCTTTTCATAAAATCTTTAAAAGAAAATAAACTGTATGCAACGGTGTGGCAGGCCGCAACAATCTTGCTTCCGGTAAAAAGTGTAGGCGTAATGGGAGATGAAAGAACTTATGAATATACAGTTGTGCTGAGAGCTGTCACCAGTGTGGACGGAATGACTGCTGATTGGGCCCACCTGCCCTACGATTACCTGGCACATATTTCAGGAGAAATCAGTAATTCTGTAAAAGGGATCAACCGTGTGGTGTACGATATTAGCAGCAAACCACCGGCTACAATTGAATGGGAATAAATCACAGCACCTCCTTAAGCTTTCAAAAAGACTGAAAAAATGAAAAACATTCTCTATTGTTTCTTTTGCCTTATCCTTTTGTCGAACAGTAAATTATTGTTCGCACAAAATGATGACACGGTATCTAAACAACGGATAGCCATTTTTGCACCGTTATATCTCGATTCAGCATTTGATGCCGCAGGAAATTTCCGTTTTTCAGGTGATATACCAAGATATATAAACCCCGGGCTTGAGTTTTATGAAGGAGTACAATATGCATTGGATTCCCTGGCCCATGAAGGAGCACAACTTGAAATTTTCATTTTTGATACCCGTGCTGCAGGAAAAAATCTGAAACAACAACTTGAAGAAGCAAAGAATGATAGTGTGCAATTAATTCTCGGTTATACAGCAACAGTTAATGAATTGCAACAAATGGCCTTTTCGGCCCAGGAAACGAAAGTGCCTTTTGTAAATATTAATCTGCCGAATGACGGCGGTGTGTACGACAATCCCTATCTGATCTTACTGAATTCGACACTGAAAACACATATTGAAGCTATCTACCGGTACATTCAGAAATACTTCCCACTGAACGAACTGGTGGTCTTTCGAAAAAAAGGGCAACTCGAAGATCTCATTCACTCGTATTTTTCAGATGCAGGAAAAAATACGTTAGGGGTTCCTTTAAAATTCAAAAATGTGGAGCTTCCTGATTCCTTTACAGTCAATCAGCTTACAGCTCACCTTGACAGTAACCGCAATTCTTTATGTATTGCGGGAAGCCTGGATGAAAATTTCAGCAAACGTCTTGCACAACAATTAGCCGGTGTCGGTGCCCGGTACCCGGTTACCCTGATGGGAATGCCAACTTTTGATAACATTTCTTCTGAATTTGCAAAGAAAGAATTTAAAGGACTCAAAATTATTTACAGCACACCTTTTTATAACCCCCGGACAGATACAGTAAGTAAAAAGATTGTCAATTGGTTTAACACAAAAATGTTTGCCCGCCCCAGCGATATGGTAATGCGGGGTTATGAAGCCACCTGGCGATTTGCCAACCTGTTGCTGCGCTATAAAAATGATCTCGAATCAAATATCAGTCGAAAAGAATTCAATGTTATTCGTGATATAGATATTCAGCCTGTAATTAATAAAAAAACAATGGCATTGGATTATTTTGAGAATAAGAAATTGTTTTTTATCAAAATGCAGGATGGAATAATAAAGGAAGTTAATTAATCAAAACTCTCTTTTGTTGGCGTCATCGCCAACAAACAAGCTCCTCCAACAAGCAGATCGCCAACTTCAACAGCGATAATCAGAATGATTTGTCAACTGCAATTCTTCTTTCTCTCTTTTGTTGGCGTCCTCGCCAACAAACCTTTCTTTCTTCTTTTGTTGGCGTCCCCGCCAACAAACAAGCTCCTCCAACAAGCAGATCGCCAACTTCAACAGCGATAATCAGAATGATTTGTCAACTGCAATTGAAAAGCTCTGATAAGAATATCCTTTGGTTGTTGGCGGGGACGCCAACTTCAACAAGGGACACCAACTACAATAAACGACGACAACAACAGCCCGAAAAAAATAAAGGTCACCCGCCGAAGCGAATGACATTCTCTCTTTTGGCATCCCCGCCAACAAACCTTTCTTTCTTCTTTTGTTGGCATCCTCGCCAACAAACAACGCACCCCAACAAGCAGAACGCCAACTTTAACAGCGATAATCAGAATGATTTGTCAACTGCAATTGAAAAGCCCTGATAAAAATATCCTTTGGTTGTTGGCGGGGACGCCAACTTCAACAAGGGACACCAACTACAATAAACGACGACAACTACAACACAAAAAAAATAAAGGTCACCCGCCGAAGCGAATGACATTCTCTCTTTTGGCATCCCCGCCAACAAACCTTTCTTTCTTCTTTTGTTGGCGTCCTCGCCAACAAACAACGCACCCCAAAAAGCAGATTGCCAACTTCAACAGCGATAATCAGAATGATTTGTTAACTGCAATTGAAAAACCACTGATAAGAATATCGTTTAGTTGTTGGCGAGGACGCCAACTTTAACAAGGGACGCCAACTACAATAAACGACGACAACTACAACACGAAAAAAATAAAGGTCACCCGCCGAAGCGAATGACCTTGTCGTCTTCCATATTCAGACTTTTCAGCCTGGTATCTTATTGTTTTATAACTCTTGTTGTTACTCTTTGTTCTCCTTGTTTAACTTCCACAACATAAGCTCCCGAAGTGTAACGTTCTCCGAACCGGTAGGTCTCACCAACAGATCCATTCAATACTGTCAGCAGTTTGCCTGCCATATCGAATACTTTGATCTGAACATTATCACTCTTGTTACTTCTGACTTTCAGATTAAAGTAGTTCTGAGTCGGGTTCGGGTATGCTGTAGCTTCCAGCGAAGTTGCTTCTATAACCGGACGTTTCGGATCTACATTCTGTGTTTTCTGCGATGGTGTTTCAGCTTCTTCAGAAGCTGTCTTATTACCACAAGTAAAGATAGACACAGTTGCTGTAGCAGTCCTTGTACAACTTCCATTACCGTAAGTATAAGTAACAGTATAAGTGCCCGTAGAGCTGGCTCCGAGGTTTATTCTTCCGGTACTAGCGTTAATAGATAACCCTGCTGTAGAAGAATAAGTACCACCTGATTGACCTATCCTGGTGACATTTACTGAACCTGCTGTCTTACAATAGAAGCCAGGGAAGTAATAAATAAATGCAAACGGCTGAGATTGGATTGTGATAAATCTCGAAGTTGAAACAGTACCACAGCTGTTAGTAATCCTGTATGTAATTGTAACCCCGCCACCGGTAGCACTATTAGCTGTTACCAGTCCTGTATTGCTTACAGATGCCCTTGAAGGATTACTGCTGATCCAGGTTCCTCCCGGTGTAGCATTCGACAACTGTATCGAACTTCCCACACATACTGATGTTGGCCCTGTAATCGAAGATACTGTCGGCGTTGTCGGAGCTGAATTAATCACAACATTTGCCGATGAACCTGATGTACAAGATCCCGACGTAACAGTAAAGGTATATGTGACTCCGGCCTGCAAGTTGTTTACAATTGTACTGTTGCCGCTGCCGTTTGTCGTTACTCCACCCGGATTACGGGTCAAGGTCCATGAACCGGCAGGTAACCCACTTAAAGCAACGCTTCCTGTTGGTATAACACAAGTAGGCTGAGTAATTACTCCTACAGTTGGTGCAGAGACAATACTGACAGATACTAATACATCCAGTCTTGTACTGCTTTCACATCCGTTTATCGTCTGGCTGGCATAATAATGCTGACCATTTACCAATACTGTAGTTGCAGGTAATGGTGAACCACCGCTGGCTGTCGCATACCATTGTATGTTCGAGCCGGTAGCTACCAGGTCTGCTACTGTCGGTGCTGAAGACACTGACACAGATGCAAATTCAGCTTTCAGATTCGACACTACTTTACCCGGTCCCATCTTCTGCACTACAAAGTATTTAGCTGAAGCTGACGGGTATGTTGCCGTAAATGTTGACTCTAAATGCCAGGATCCTGATCTGTAATACTGTATCGTAATCACTCCTGTATTACTTACAAATATTCCATACAGGTCACCTGCCTGTAAGGCTGTCGTGCCTACACGCAATTCACTGTAATTCCCGATTCCTGAATACAGGTGCTTGGTCGCAGGATCTACATAAGTCCATATATTAAACGTCTTGTAATCTCCTGTCGTTCCGGTAGCCTTCATACCTATTATTGAAATCTCATTGGCCGCTGTTCCGTTGTATGAAGCTTCCAGGTGGGTAGCCACTCCCGCAGCTACATTTACACTGCTTGCTCCATAGCTGTAGTACTCTCCCGAAGGATCAGTCCAGCTGCAGAACGGACTCTCTACCATATCCACCAGGGTGGTCAACGGCACACACTGTGTCGTTACCTGGCTCGTCGTTGTACTGCAGAATGTCTGTGTCGCATTTCCTGTCGGTGCAGGTGATCCCGTAACTATTACCTGCTGTGTCTGCGTTGAACTGTTACCATGACTATCGGTATAAGTCCAGGTAATTGTATAATTGCCCGGTACCGTGTATGTTGTCGGATCGCTGGTTGTACCATTGATCTGACCCTGGCAATTATCGGTTGCCGTCGGTATGGTGCTAACCGTTACCGAACAAGTTCCGCTTATCACCGGCAAGTTCAGCACATTCGGAACCGGTGCCTGCATATCTGCCACGGTTACCTGTTGTGTACAGGTACGGGTCCTTCCGTGAACATCTGTTACCGTCCAGGTTACTGTTGTTGTTCCTACCGGGTATACTGATGACGGATGATTATTAGTCACTGATTGTACCCCGCAGTTATCACTTGTAACCGGGGTGCCCAGGTTGGCTATTGTCGCATAGCACTGACCCGCATCCGTATTGACGGTAATAGCCGCAGGACAGGATATCACCGGATTCTGGTTATCGTTAACCGTTACATTTTGTGTACCGGTCCTGGTATTACCATGTACATCCGTAATTGTCCAGGTTACAACTGTTGTTCCAACCGGGAATTGTGCCGGAGCATTATTGGTGACACTGGCTATTCCACAGTTATCCCATTGAAGGGTAGGTGTACCCAGGTTCACATTGGTTGCATAACATTGACCTGCATTGGCATTCACCGTCCTGTTACCCGGAACAATGAAGAATGGATCCTGTGTATCAACTACCGTTACGTTCTGCTGGCAGGTAGCTGTATTGCCTGAAGCATCTGTTACTGTCCAGGTGACAACGGTGGTGCCTACAGGGTAGATAGATGATGAATGGTCATTAGTAACCGATACTATCGGGCTGCAACCTGCAGTCGTTTGAGGTGTTCCAAGATTCAAAACAAGTCCGTAGCAGAAGAATGGTATCGCATT
>JAFDYJ010000047.1 GCA_018267515.1 Bacteroidota bacterium
GAAGAGTTGGAAAAGTTGGCAAAAGAAACTGAACTGGCAGCAGGATATAAAAGAGTGGTGACACCCCATATTGCCAAAGAAAATCTGTATCTGACCAGTGGCCATTTGCCCTATTACCAGGAAAGTATGTATCCGCCAATGGAGCTGGAAGGTGTAAAGTATTACCTGAAAGCAATGAACTGTCCTCATCATCATAAAATATATGGGGCTGAACCGAGAAGCTATAAGGATTTACCCTTGCGACTGGCTGAGTATGGAACCTGCTATCGGTATGAACAAAGCGGCGAGTTGTTCGGGTTGATGAGAGTCCGTTGCCTTCACATGAATGATGCTCATATTTATTGCAGCAAAGATCAATTCTATGATGAGTTCAGAGCAGTGAACGAAATGTATCTGAAATATTTTAAAATTTTTGGAATTGATAAATATGTGATGCGTTTGTCGCTTCATGATCCTGCCAAGCTGGGAAAGAAATACGTAGATGAATCTGAATTGTGGAAAGAGACGGAAGCTATGGTAAGGGAAGTGTTGATAAAAACAAATACTCCTTATGTGGAAGTGCCGGATGAGGCCGCTTTTTATGGCCCCAAGATTGATGTACAGATTTGGAGTATCATCGGCCGGGAATTTACCCTGGCCACAAACCAGGTGGATTTTGCACAGGGAAGACGGTTTAAACTTGAATATACAACACAGGATAACGCTGCAGAAACACCACTGATTATTCACCGGGCTCCCCTGGGAACACATGAAAGGTTTATTGGCTTTCTGCTGGAACACTATGCCGGAAAATTCCCATTGTGGTTGTCGCCAGTGCAGGTAAAGATTTTACCTATTAGCGATAAATTCCTGGATTATGCCAAATCTGTTTTGCAGATACTGAAAAATGCTGATATTCGTGCAGAAGTTGACGACCGGAATGAGAAGATTGGTAAAAAGATAAGGGATACTGAGTTGATGAAAGTGCCTTATATGCTGGTGGTTGGTGAAAAAGAAATGAACGAAAATAAAGTGGCAGTGAGACGTCATGGAAAAGGAGATACCGGCGCTGAAAGTGTACAGGAATTTGTGAACCGGGTTGTGAAAGATATAAAAGATCGGGTCAGTGAATAATAAATAAACAATCAACATTCTCCCCGGAGATTTTCCGGGTTCGATGTTCAGCAAATATTTTTTATTGAACACCGGGAAAAGATGTTGATTATTTCATATCCTCAAGCTCCGTTGAGGGTTATTAACTTAAAACAAAATGCTCTTGCAGGGGAAAGAGCTTCAGTTAAATAATTTCAATGGCAGTACCTCAAAAAGGCGGATTCAACAGACCGTCCGGTGGAAATTTCAACAAAGGTGGATTCAGGGGAAGATTTGTACCCCGTAAAGAAGCAGAACATCGAATTAATAATTTTATCCGGGTACCACAGGTCCGATTAGTGGGTGATAATGTAGAAGTGGGTGTATATAACACACAGGATGCATTAAAAATTGCGCAGGAACAAGGTTTAGACCTTGTAGAGATTTCTCCCCAGGCAGATCCTCCTGTTTGCAAGGTAATAGATTACAACAAGTTCCTTTACGATAAGAAGAAAAAGGAAAAAGAAATGAAAGCGAAGAGCAAGGTCTCAGAAGTGAAGGAGATTCGCTTTACGCCCAATACAGACGATCATGATTTCAACTTTAAAGCCAAACATGCCGAAAACTTTCTGAAAGAAGGCAACAAGGTAAAAGCATATGTTCAGTTTAAAGGCCGTGCCATTCAATTTAAAGACAGAGGTCAATTGCTGTTATTAAAGTTTGCAGAAAGGATTGGAGAGTTCGGAACCCTGGAAAGTCTTCCAAAGATGGAAGGACGTAGAATGCTTGCCATTTTTACACCTAAGGGAAAAAAGAAAGCTTCATAGCTTATTTTTTTATATGGGAGATGAGATTTCTCTATTAAACTTGTCAGCCTGCCGGGTCGGAGGCTGATTTTAGTTTATCCCTTTTGGTTAGTAAATCTCTTTTAAATCTTACAAAGTAACGATGGATCAATTCATGTAAAAACAGTAGCCACTCCGCTTCTCCTGAATTACATATGTTGGTATTTAAATATCTCAAAGCTCCATTTGTATAAAAGTATCTTTAATTAAATTGAATGTTTACTTCTTTTCTTATATTCGAACGCTAAATTTTTTTATAAAATCTATGTATATGCGTAAAATCTTAAGACAACTGATTTTTGTATCATTTGCATTGGCCATAGGTACACTGGTTTTTGCACAGCAAAAAAGAGATACTGTACCGGCCGCTGGTAACGGTGGATTTGGGGGAAGGCAACAACCGCCCTCTACGTCACCTAAACCATTTGATGAAGTCATAACTAAAAAAGCAGTTAGTTATAACGGCTATTTTAAAGCACACAAAGTGGATGACAAATACTATCTTGAAATTCCTGATAGTTTATTAGGCCGTGATATTTTAACGGTGAATCGCCTGATGAAAACACAGGAAGGTATGGGCTATGGCGGAGATCAGATTGGCCAGCATGTTATTCGTTTTGAAAAAGGCCCCAAGCATAAAATGTTTTTGAAAGATATTTCATATGCCGTTTATGCTAAAGATTCTACTTCTCCAATGTTTAATTCTGTTAGGAATTCAAATGTGCAGCCGATTGCCGCTTCCTTTGATATAAAAGCTTTTTCTAAAGATTCCACGGGTTCTGTAATAGAGATAACAGATTATATTAATGGAGATAATGATATTTTATTTTATAGCAGTGGAGCAAAAAGCTCATTGCGTATTGGTTCCCTGCAATCAGATAAATCGTATATCGTTTCTGTAAAATCATATCCTATCAACGTAGAAATTTCCGTTGTAAAAACCTATAGCAGGCTGCCGGCTACTTCACAGGCTAATACTGGTTTTGGAGGTGGTCGTCCCGGAACCGGAAATCTTACAGTAGAGTTGAACAGTTCTATGGTTCTTTTACCAAAAGCACCAATGCAGGCAAGATACTATGATGATCGTGTAGGATATTTTACTGTCGGATATAACGACTTTGATGCCAACCCCCAGGGAGTAAAAAGTATTCAACTGGCAAAGCGTTGGAGACTTGAGCCAAAGGCTGGTGATATGGAAAAATATAAGAGAGGCGAATTAGTGGAACCTCAAAAGCCGATAGTAATATATATTGATCCGGCCACTCCCAAAAAATGGGTACCGTATCTGATTGCGGGTATTAATGATTGGAAAGTTGCATTTGAAAAAGCCGGATTTAAAAATGCAATTTTCGGTAAAGAAGCCCCTACCAAAGCTGAAGATAGCACCTGGAGTCTTGAAGATGCCCGCAATTCTGCAATTGTGTATAAACCCTCAGATATTGCAAATGCAAGCGGCCCCAGTACTGCTGATCCCCGCAGCGGAGAAATTATTGAAACGCATATCAACTGGTATCATAATGTAATGAAGCTGATTCGTGATTGGTATATGATACAAGCCGGACCCAGCGACCCCAGTGCCAGGCAAATGCTTTTTCCTGATGAATTAATGGGGCAGCTTATACGTTTTGTTTCATCGCATGAAGTTGGTCATACCCTTGGACTAAGGCATAACTTTGGTTCAAGCTCCACTGTCCCGGTACACTTATTAAGAAATAAAGAGTGGGTGGAGGCTAATGGTCATACGCCTTCGATAATGGATTATGCCCGGTTTAATTATGTAGCACAGCCTGAAGATAATATTAGTGAAAAAGGTCTTTTCCCAAGAATTGGAGATTATGATAAATGGGCTATTGAATGGGGGTATAAATTATTTCCCGAATACAAAGGTCCGGAGCAGGAAAAAGGTCATTTAAATACATGGGTGATTGATAAACTGAAAGATCCCCGTTTGTGGTGGGGTGATGGAGAGAGTAACCAGGATGACCCCCGTTCTCAAACCGAAGATTTGGGCGATGACGCTGTAAAGGCCAGCACTTTTGGAATTAAAAATCTGCAACGTATCGTCCCTCAGTTAATGACCTGGACAAAAGAAGCCAATGATGATTACTCAAACCTTTCGGAGGTTTATGGACAGGTGACTGCTCAATTCAGCCGGTATATGGGGCATGTGGCAAGAAATGTTGGTGGCATTTATAGAACACCAAAAGTGGTAGAACAGGCTGGCCCGGTGTTCCAGGTAACTCCAAAAAATATTGAAGCAAATGCAGTGTCCTTCCTGAACCAACAGTTATTTGCGACTCCCTCCTGGCTGATTAATTATGAGATTTTTTCAAGGACAGGAGGAAACTCCTTAGGGATAATCGGAAATATTCAAACTTCAATCCTGAGCCGGCTTTTCAGTACAAATACATTAGGCAAGTTGATTTCTGCGGAAACTGAACTTGGAAATAATGCATATAAGATGACTGATTTGTTTAATGACTTAAAAAATGGAATTTGGACTGAGTTGAAAGCAAGAAAGACCATTGATGTATATCGCAGAAATCTTCAGAAATCTTATGTGGATATCCTGAATAGATTACTCAATCCACCGGCTGCTTCTGCAACGACTTCCGGCACTGTAAGAGTAACTTCGGGATCACCTTCTGTAAGTCCTGATAATTCAGATATTAAAAGTGTTGTCAGAGCACAGCTCATTTCTTTAAGAGCTGATGCTACTGCCGCTGTTGCAACAATAGCTGATCCAATGAGTAAATTTCATTTACAGGATATTATTAAACGTATTGACAACGCACTGAATCCTAAGGATTAGTGTAGTGCATTTATAAATACTATTCAAGAGAGGTTTCTTGCCAGAGATCTCTCTTTTTTATTTCTATTCGTCTTTGCCATTATATGTATATGGGTTATCTTTGCGACCCATTCAAAAAAAGCTCTTTTTATTTGATTGGAAAAGATTGCTGAAGAGGCCCGACAAGGATTCCGGCTGACCGGAGACGCCTCAAAGCGTAACATTAAATGCATTTAATATGCCTAAGGTAAAAACAAACTCCAGTGCCAAAAAGCGCTTTAAAGTGACCGGCACAGGAAAGATCACACACCAGAAAAGTTTCAAACGTCACATTCTGACAAAGAAATCCAAAAAACGCAAACGTAATTTAAGAAAAGACGGAACCGTTAGTAAAGCCAACCTGGACTTTGTAAAACGTCTTCTTCGTCTCAAGTAAGGAAATCCGATTAGTATTTAAAAAATTTAAATTATTCATATATGCCACGTTCTGTAAATGCGGTTGCCAGTAAAGCCCGCCGCAAAAAAATTTTAAAACAGGCTAAAGGTTTTTATGGTAAGAGAAAAAATGTATTGACAGTTGCCAAAAACGTTGTTGAAAAAGGAATGACCTATATGTATGTAGGTCGCAAGCTGAAAAAAAGAGAATACCGCCAGTTGTGGATTGCCCGTATCAATGCAGCTGTAAGAGCCGAGGGGATGACCTATTCAACTTTTATCAAAAAATTGCAAACAAAAGGTATTGAGCTGGATCGTAAAGTTCTTGCGGATCTGGCCATGAATCATCCTGAAACGTTTAAGAATCTTGTAGCTGACGTGAAATAATTTCTTGTTTCTGCAATAAAACGAAACCGTCCCGCTTCTGGCGGGACGGTCTTTTTTAAGCCTCTGTTTAATTAAAGATCCCGGAAAAATGTGACTTGTCCATCCAAGTCAATTCTGACAGCAATATTTTTGTCACCTTTATTCAGTTCGGCAAAGTAAGTATCCTGGTTACTTGAAGGCATTAAATCCAGAAACATATCCACATCATTATCTTCGTTGTCTTTATATAAGATCACCTTGCTTGTTGTATATCCGGGAAAATCTTTTTCAATAGCTGATTGGCCTTTAGCGGGTAGGGTTGAATAAGCAACATTCGTTGTTGTTCCGATTAGATTATTGTCATCATCGTAATAGGCTTTTTCAACAGTATTGCCGTTAGTAAATGAAACTTCGGCAAATCTTTCCTGGCTCCAGGTGGCATTTGTGGCATTGGGGAAATCAATTGCAAACTGCTGTTTTGCCATATAAAAATCCCAGTTGCTGTTTCTTTCTTTTCGTACGGGTTTGTGAACTTTCTTTTTGGTGATAGCGGAAGCTGAGGCATTATTTGCAGTGGCACCGGCATAGGCAGGGGTGATTAATACTCCGAGTAGAATAACCGGAATGGCTATGATTATCTTTTTCATGATTGAATTATTAAAAGTTTTAAAAATTGTGTTCATTCTTTTGACGTAATTCTTTTTCAAATGTTTTATTAAGGGTATCTGCTTAACCGGATCTTAACGGTGCTTAACTATTTATTGGAACCCGGCAAAAACAGGTTTTGAGGTTGGCCGGGGCGGTAATTCAATAAAAATTTGTGTATAAAAAATCAAACTCATTACATTTGTACCCATCAAAAATTCTTTCAGAAAAATGCCACTGGAGACCTCAGCTACCAACTCTTATATAGATCTGGTCAAGCAAACATTCAACTTCCCTCAGGAAGGTTTAGAAGTACATGATGGAAGTCTTTGGTTTAACGAAATTGACATTAAAGCGTTAATTGAAAAATATGGTACGCCTCTTAAATTGAGTTATCTGCCCAAGATCGGGAACCAGATAAAAAAAGCAAGGCAGATGTTTGCTGCTGCTTTCAAAAAGTATAAGTACGAAGGGAAATATTTTTATTGCTATTGCACCAAGAGTTCACATTTTTCTTTTGTAGTAGAAGAAGCACTGAAGCATGAAGTTCATCTCGAAACGTCTTATGCTTATGATATTGAGATTATCCGGAAGCTCTATGAAAAAAGAAAAATAACTAAAGACATTCATATTATTTGTAACGGGTATAAGCAAAAGGGCTATATCCGGAGAATAGCCGGGTTGCTGAATTCAGGGTTTCAGAATGTAATCCCGATACTTGATAATAAGGAAGAACTTAGAGAATATGCAAAAACGGTAAGAGTCCCTTTCAAATTAGGTATCCGGGTAGCCGCTGAAGAAGAACCGACGTTTCCTTTTTATACTTCACGGTTGGGGATTCGAGCCAAAGATATACTTGAATTTTATGTGGACAGGATTGAAGGATATGAAAGTAAATTTCAATTGAAGATGCTTCACATATTCCTGAACAAAGGAATTAAGGACGACATCTATTACTGGAGTGAATTGAATAAAATTATTAACCTGTATTGCCAGTTAAGAAAAATATGCCCGGAGCTGGATACCATTAATATCGGCGGAGGATTTCCGATTAAGCATTCACTGGGTTTCAATTACGATTACCAGTTCATGATTAATGAAATAGTCAGAAACATTAAAGTGGCCTGTAAAAAAGCAAAAGTTCCGGTTCCCAATATATTTACTGAATTTGGCAGCTATACGGTAGGAGAAAGTATGGCACATATATTCAGTGTGATAGGTCAGAAAGTACAGAATGAAAGAGAGATCTGGTATATGATTGATTCTTCTTTCATTACTACATTGCCGGATACCTGGGGTATCGGTGAAAAGTTTTTAATGCTCCCGATCAATAAATGGGAGCAGGAATATCAGCGGGTGGTTTTAGGCGGTATTACCTGCGACAGCCATGATTATTACGATTCAGAAGAACATATTAATGAGGTATTTCTTCCAAAGATTGTAAACGGCGAGCCTTTATATGTTGGTTTTTTCCATACCGGTGCTTACCAGGATCAGATCAGTGGCTATGGAGGAATTAAACATTGCCTGATTCCTTCTCCCAAACATATCCTGATTGATTATGATAAAAATGGCAAACTGGTGGATTGGGTTTATGCAAAGCAACAATCTGCACAAAGCATGTTGAAAATTCTGGGGTATAAATAATAAAGAAGCCCTTTCAGCCGAAGAAAAGAGTGAATAAATATCTAAGTGGTAAGATCAGCAGGAAAGGGCCTGGTCTTTTTGTCAGCGATGATACCGTCTTCCGTTATATCTTTTGTCATAGTTTTTCCATTCATTATATTCTCTGCGGCTGTAATGTACCCGGTTGATATAACTCCTGTCAATATAAAACCGGTTATTAAATCCTTTCCAGTAAATAAAGCCTTCCGGGCTGCGATAGTAATACCGGCCATCAGGATAATGGCTGATCATCATTCCCGGCCAGGGGCTGATGACTAATGATACTGAAGTTCGGGATGCCGGATATCTTTCATGATAAGTTACACGACCGGGAGCACAGCTGACCAGCAGAACAATAACTGATGACAGCAATGCCATTTGAATAAGTTTTATTTTTTTCATGCTGAATCGTTTTATATTTAGAAAATCAATTCATTTGCCGGAAAATCCTAAACAGGTTTAACATGAAATACTTTCTGATTATATTAACAGCAACTTTGTGGTCTGCTGAAATGAATGCTCAAACTGCAGTAGATTCTGTGAAAGCAGTGATCAATAAAATGTTTGATGCAATGAAAAACGCTGACGGAGAAAGTTTGAAAACCTGTTTTGGAGACAGTGTGGTTTTTCAAACTATCAGCCGTGACAAAGAAGGAAAGATTGTTGTTGTGAATGAAGATCCCGTTGAATTTGCTTTATCCGTCAGCCAACTGCCAAAAGGAGCAGCAGATGAACGAGTCCGTTTTGAAACTATTAAGATTGACGGGGCTTTAGCTATCGTTTGGGCGCCCTATAATTTTTATTTTAATGGGAAATTCAGTCATTGTGGTATGGATTCATTTCAGCTGGTAAGATTTTCAGATGGGTGGAAGATTCAATACATTATTGATACCCGAAGAAAAGATAATTGCAACAAAGAATGACTTATAAAAAAACCCCATCGTGGAAACGACAGGGTGTAAACCAAAACCAACTGCTTATGAGAAAATCTTTATTTTATTTTAATTTCTGTTACCGGAGCTTTGACTGCTACTTTCTTAGGCAGGTTTAATGTTAATACGCCATTAACATAATTTGCCTCAATATTATTACTGTCAATTTGCTCATCTATTGTAAAAGATCTGTTGAATGAACGGTAGCTGTACTCTTTACGAACCTGCTTTTCATTTTCATCTTTTATTTCATTTTTCTTTTCTGCTGAAATGGTCAGAATATTCTGATCCAGGTTCACATTGAAATCAGCTTTTTCAAATCCCGGAGCTACCACTTCAAGACTGTAATTCTTTTCAGTTTCTTTTATATTCACCGGTATGAATCCCTTCCATCCGTTTTCATTCTTTTCATCTTTATATAAGACGGGGAAGTCATTGAAAAAGTCATCAAATAAGTTGTTAAAGCTTTGTTCAAAAGGCTTTCTGTTGAATTTTACGAGTGTCATAGTTATTCGTTTTTATTTTTTTGATTGATTTGACAACAATCATTCATCAAACAAAGTACCATCGGATTATTTTCATCAAGTCGCTGACATTTGTGCCTGTTGCCTGATTTTATAGAGACAATATTTCCTGTTTTATTAACTATCTATGACATTATTTCCATATAAGTGATATTGATATTCGGACAAACTTTTTCTTTATTTTTGTGCTTCATTATAAATCAAAAAAATATGTATCCAGAAGAGTTAGTAATACCCATGAAAGAAGAGTTGACTGAAAATGGTTTCAGCGAGCTGCTGACACCCGCAGATGTTGAAACTCAAATGACCATGAAGGGAACCACGTTGGTAATGATTAATTCCGTTTGCGGCTGTTCAGCTGGTACGGCTCGTCCGGGTGTTTTGATGGCGGTAACGAGTGCAACTCAAAAGCCCGATTACCTGACTACAACTTTTGCAGGCTTTGATGTTGAGGCCGTACAAGCCTTGCGTCAGCATCTTTTACCATATCCTCCTTCTTCTCCATCTATTGCTTTATTTAAAGACGGGCAATTAGTACATTTCGTGGAGCGTCATCAGATAGAAGGGAAACCGGCACAGGTAATCGCAAGAAGCCTGATTAATGCCTTTGAGCAATATTGCAATTAGAAATTGTTACGAATCTGAGTTAAGCTGATGGCAGTCAACATCAGCCCGGTATTTGATAATTAAATACAATCAATTCCGTTGTATATTCGCTTCAATTTAAAACAAGCAGCCAGCTAACAGCATGTATCCAAATCTGTATTATGCTTTCAGAGATTTGTTTGGAGTAGATTGGAAATTTCTTCGGTTTGTTAACTCATTCGGCTTTTTCGTTGCTATAGCTTTTATTCTGGCTGCAATCGTGCTGGCCAAAGAATTAAAGAGGAAAAGCAGGCAAGGGCTATTACAGCCTACTGAAATACTTGTGATGGTTGGTCAACCTGCCACACTCAGTCAATTACTTCTGAACTTCCTTTTTGGGTTCCTGTTTGGGTATAAAATTTTAGCACTCTTTCTTCTCAGCAGCACAGCTACTGAAGATCCGCAGGCATTTATATTTTCACCTATGGGCAGCTGGCCCGCCGGTATTGGTTTAGGGCTATTATTTGCGGGACTTAAATGGTGGGACAAAAACAAGCAAAAATTACCCAAACCTGAGCAGAGAAAAGTAAGAATATGGCCACAGGACAGGGTTGGGGAAATAGTGATTATAGCATTGGTATTTGGCTTATTTGGCGCAAAGCTTTTTGATATTTTTGAAAATTGGGGAGCATTTCTTCAACATCCAGCTGACTTTATTTTTTCCCGTGCAGGTCTGACTTTTTATGGAGGATTGATTTGTGCTGCATTGGCAATCTGGTGGTATGCTAAAAAACATAAAATCGGGTTCTGGCAATTAAATGATGCCGCAGCACCGGCTCTCATGTTAGCTTATGCTGTGGGCCGTATTGGTTGCCATGTAGCCGGAGATGGAGATTGGGGGATTGAAAATTTTAAACCGAAACCCTTCAGCTGGTTGCCCGATTGGATGTGGTCTTACACCTATCCTCACAATGTTAATGAAGCGGGCATCAAGATTCCGGGATGTGAGGATACGAAATATTGTTTTCAATTGGAACACGGTGTGTTTCCAACTGCATTTTATGAAACCGTTGCTTGTCTTATATTATTTGCTGTTATCTGGTCACTCAGAAAGAAATTTAAAATTCCCGGAACTTTATTTGCTTTTTACTTAATGCTGAATGGAATAGAACGATTCCTGGTTGAAACAATCCGGGTTAATGTAAAGATGAACATATTCGGGCTTCATCCCACTCAGGCGGAACTGATTTCTTCACTGTTAATTATCTCCGGAGTTGTATTATGGTTTGTTTTACACCGGAGAAATACATTGCAAAAAGCCGGATCTGAAATCAAAAAACAGGAGTCCTGAGAAAATTTTTCTAAAAGCTGTTATTCCTTTTTCTTTACGATAATAGATCGTAAGACCCCGGAAATCTATCAAAGCCATTTTTGTATTCTTACCTTTGCCTTTAAAATAGTTCAGTAATTATTTATTTCTGAAAATTGCCAGGTTCTTATATCAGGTGAAGTTGGTAAAAGATTGCTTTTTCAAATTCTGTTTTTTAACCCATAAATAAAATAAATTATGAATGAAAAAGAAAGAACGATCACCCTGCATGTTTATGCAGATCCTATTCAGGCTAAAATCATGCAGGATAAGTTGAAAGAAAATGGCATTGATTCATTCCTGAATGATGAAAATGTATTAGGAATGGATCCCATTGCCGGCGTTGAGTTAAAAATATTTGAAAAGGATAGGAATGAGGCTGAGAAAGTACTGGGCAAATAATGAGGTTAAATATTTTTCTCAAAAGAAATAAAATTTTGACTTTGTAAAATTGACTTTATGGAACTTGGTGTCAGCATGTTTGGTGATAATCATTTCAATGAAAATGGAAAGCCGCAATCTCCGGGTGTTCGGTTAAGGGAAATTATTGAAGAAGTGAAGTTGATGGATGAAGTGGGGCTTGATTTTTTTGGAATTGGCGAGCATCATCGCCCGGATTATGCAGTACCGGTCCCGGAAATTGTCCTGGCAGCAGCATCTACGGTTACCAGTAACATCAAATTAGGAAGCGCAGTGAATGTAATCAGCTCTTCAGATCCGGTACGGTTATATGAAAGCTTCGCCATGATTGACCAGGTTTCAAATGGGAGAGTGGAACTGATGGCAGGAAGGGGAAGTTTTATAGAGTCATTCCCTTTATATGGATACCGGCTTGAAGATTATGATGAATTGTTTGAAGAAAAGTTAGGTCTATTGGTAAAGATCAACGAAGAAAATCCCATTACCTGGAAAGGAAAGTTCAGGCCTGCTTTGAAAGAGCAATCCATTTTTCCCCGTGCCATAAATGATCATTTAAATATTTGGGTTGCAGTCGGCGGCACACCTGAAAGTGTTGTTCGTGCGGCGAAATATGGCTTGCCCGTGATCTTTGCAATCATAGGTGGAAACCCGGTTCAATTTAAGCCCCTTGTGGAATACTATAAAAAAAATTATCTCGAATCCGGACATGATGCCGGCAATTTTCAGGTTGGCGTTCACATGCATTCCTTTTTTGGAAATGATAGTAAAGAAATTGCAGATGAATATTATCCGGTTTATTCGTCACAGATGGATAGAATAGGCCAGAGCCGGGGTTGGCCTTCCTATCAACGGAGACATTATGAACAAGGTAGAAGCCAAAATGGTCATTTGGTTATTGGTGACGTCAATGAAGCAATTGAAAAAATATTATACTTACAGGAAATATTTGGCCTCACCCGGTTTTCCGCTCATATGGATGTTGGCGGGCCTTCTCATTCTTTATTAATGAAGTCCATTGAAATTTTCGGAAACAGGATTGCTCCAAAAGTCAGGGATGCCTTAAAAGCAAGGCAATGAAACGCTAACATTGAATCAGGAATACATACTTATTATTCCTGCTAAGCCTGTTTGAATTTATTTAGTTAAACCGAATCTTTTTGTTGTTTCTTCGCTGGATACCTGTTTTATCTAAAAATTAATTTATTCATAAAGTGAATAAAAATTCTGTCAGTTGAATATAATTAATATATGCAGAAGCTTGTATTAAGGCAATATTAATTTTGTAATCGTGTTTTTTGTGTAACTTACAGCACCCCTCACTTTACGGCCAACATTCTATAACTCTCAAAAACTAAGATTTATGAAAGAAGAAACATTTCAAACTCCATTTTCACAAGCTTTGTTAACCAGTGTATTTGTTGGTTTTATCACCTGCATTATTTGCCTGGTCTTTAATATTGTTTACAGGGATACTACCGGGTTTCATTATGGTAATTCCATTAATGTCTCCACATTAATCTTCGGGATAAATCTTCTTTTTGTCATCATTGGACTTATCTACTTTATCTTTATGAATTCTTCTAAAAAAGCAGAAATTATTTATATAGTATTATTTATTGCACTTACGGCATTTTGTGTTTTGAAAGCTGAGTCTATTATCAATCCGCAAAACGAGGAAGAAGCATTGCATCTCAGGGGGTTATTATTGGGGCTTATTATTATCTCCGGGATTGGCAGCCTGATCATTCCTCTTTTATTTCATAATAAAAGGTTCAGAGACGCAGTTCTGTGATGAGATTCCTGTTACGGGTTGCACAGCTAAGGATTTTTTATAATTTTACATTACGAATATCATAGTATGCGAAAATTATTTTTAGTCTTACCCGTTTTATTACTGGCTCTTACTGCCGTAAGCCAGCAGCTCAGCCAGGTTACATTTTCCAGTGGTGCCAATTTGGATTATTTCTCATTTCAAACAGACCAGGGAGTGCTCATACGGGTTTCTCCGGATGGGAAAATTATGGAGTGGGGTACAGAATTGATGTCGAACCGTTCAAATAGTTTTTTTGCGCCTAAGCTCCAGCCTTTTTTGGGAAGGATGGAATATTATGATCAACATTCTGATTCTGCTTTCCGGGGTAAAATAAAAAATATCGGCACATGTACCATTACCTATTATGGTTCTTACGAGTCTGATGGCAAGCCCGGGAAAGTAAGAAGTATCGGCACTTCAATTTTTGATTACTATAACAGCTTTGATGATAAACAGTATCGTGGTAAAATGAAATTAGCCGGAACCCTGGGGGTAGAGTATTATTCTTCATTTATGGATGAAGCTTTTAGAGGAAAATTGAAAGCTATCGGTAATACTGCCATTACATATTATACTTCATTTGATGATAAAGCATACCGGGGAAAGGTCAAGAGCATAGGAGCCACACCCTATAACTGGTACTCTTCATTTGATATCAACCGAAGCGGATTAAAATCTGGAATCTACCGTCAAAATATTGGTGCTATAACTTTCATCCTGCACTAAATTATATAGCTTTAAGCTAATTTTATTTATCAGTAAAGGAGGAAGTTGAAATCACCTGATGCCTGAAGTATTGCCTTTAATCCTTCTTTAGCTAATTTCCAGGCTTCTTGAAGTGAAACTGCAGAGCTTGTTATAATTGAAATTTTTGCAACATATTTATATACAGTGAAAGTAAAGTAATACATCCTTTCTTTAATTCCCATCTTTTTTGACATTTCAGTTAATTTCTCATCAGCACTATATATGTTCCAATCATTAACACCTGCCGGTTTGGACATTTGGATTGTTATGTCTTTTAAACCGTCACTTAAATATTCGGTGTTGGCATGGAACCAATTACTGGCCGATTCTTTATCTTTTGCCTGCCAGCGTATATCTTCCAGCGAATAAAACAAGGCGGTTTTTGAATCGTTGTAGTATGCTTTTGTCCAATCATTCTGTTGATCTGCTCTAAGTTTATAATTATTTTTTAAGATATCCTCAGGAATAAAAAATCTATCTTTTAAACTGTCCGAAATGGCAGGAAGGTCTTTCTGAGCCGACAGGGAAATTGAAGACATTAACATTAGAGTGCCGGGTATAATAAATTTCATTGTAATAATTTTAACCGAACTTATGCATTTTTTTATCTGAATATATACAGTTAATGAGAATTTTATTTTAATAAATGCAGAAAACCGGTGGGCATGTTGAAAATTAAACCTGAAAGCCGGATGATGTAAATGAAATGCTAATGAGTTAAAATCTTATTTTTTTTAAATTATCTTCTTTAAATTTATCTTTATTTATCTCCACTTAAATTTATTGTTATGAGAAAGTCTATAATTTTTCTTCTTCTGTTTTTTTTAATGGTTTGCAGTTCTTCACAGGCACAACAAGTAAAATTAGGAATTAATGCAGGTATCAGTATCCCGGAGTTAAGAAGCAAGAGCAGCAATGAGATCAGTAAAGATTATAAATCCAGGCTGGCATCTGTATTTGGCGCTTTTGCAGATTTCAATATTTCTAATAATTTTTCAATTAAAACTTTTATAAACTATGCAGGTCAGGGCGGGAAAAGAACGGGTATGCAGCCGGTTACAAATATTCCCCAGGATCTTGCTCTCATGGTACCTCCCGGAACAATGCTATATGCAAATTTTCATAATGTCTCGGTTTTAAATTATCTGGAATTTCCCGTTATGGCAAAATGGGAATGGGGGAACAGCTTAAGATATTATTTAAACCTTGGGCCTTATATTGGCTTCTTGTTGAGTGCCAAACAAAAGACCAGCGGAAGTAGTCAATTCTTTTTAGACAAGGGAGGAAGTATGCCGGTTAGCATTCAGGGGAATCCTTTACCGGCTCAATCATTCGATGCCACTACAGATGTAAAATCGGATATTAATCATATTAATTTCGGTTTCACAGGTGGTGCCGGTATTGGTAAATACATAGGCAAATCCGGGGAGTTGGTACTTGATGTAAGGGCTGCGGATGGATTAACCACGATTCAAAAAGATTCAAAAAAGAACGGCAATAATCACACAGGTGGTTTATTTATAACATTGGGATATGCGAAGGTCTTACACGCTAAATAATTAGCCGGGATTGATTATCATTTGTGAATTGACTCCCGTTGACAATAAAATTTAGGTGAGAGCAATTTAAAAAGTGCTCAGCAATTAATTTATTCTATAATTATGAAAGTAGCTATTGCAAGTGATCATGCAGGTTTTCAGTATAAAAATATCCTGCAGCAACTGATTGAAGAGAACGGTTATTCAGTTAATGATTTAGGTGCTTATTCTGAGAATGAACAGGATGATTATCCGGATCATGCAGAAGATATTGCCAAAGCAATTATTAAGGGAAATGCTGAAAGAGGTATTCTTATTTGCGGAAGCGGGGTGGGAGTATCTGTTGCTGCCAATAAGTTTAAAGGAATTCGTGCCGGTGTTTGTCATGATAACTATTCTGCGCATCAATGTGTGGAGCATGATGATGCTAATGTGCTGTGTATAGGACAAAGAGTGATCGGAATTGAATTAGCGAAAGAAATTGTGTTGAGTTTCCTGTCAGCTAAATTCAGCTTTGAGCCGAGGCACCAGCGCCGGTTGGAAAAGGTCCGGGAAATTGAAAACAGGAATATGAGATAAAAAGGCAGGAAATAAAACTCAAATATTCTTATTGGGTACTTGGAATTTCTTTACCGGTTATTTACCTTTCAGGATCAAAATCGGTCATCGGGTGAAATCATATCTTCTTTCCATATCCGCATTTCTATTTTCTTTTTCTTTTTTAAATACAAACGCAAATGCCCAGGAATCCAAACCGGATACAGTGAAAGTCGGCATTTATATTACCAGCATTCACGATATTGATTTCAAGCAAAAAGAATATACTATTTCCTTCTGGTTGTGGCTAAAATATAAAAACAGGAATTTTGATTTTGCCAATAACCTTGAAGTGCCAATGGCTAAGACGGTGACCCGGAATTTTTTTACAATGGATACTTCCGGCGGCCGGGTTTTCATGACTATGAAGATGCAGTGCGTCATGAAAGATTCCTGGAGGATCAACAATTTTCCCTTTGATCATCAAAAATTACGGCTCTCAATTGAGAATTCACAATTCGATTCCCGGTATTTAATCTTTGTTGCTGATACAGTTGGTCAAAACTATGATCATCGTTTTACACTCAGGGGTTGGGATATTGATAGTTGCGTGGTGCAAACAGGAATTAAAACTTACGAAACAGCTTTTGGTGATGAATCACTCTCAAAACCACATACAGAATACAGTAATTACAGGATACGATTGACTATATGCAGGGATGCCGGCGGACTTTTCTGGAAAATGTTTTTAGGAATGTTTATTGCATTCCTGATAGCTTACATTTGTTTTTATATACACCCGGACGGAATGGATTCAAGATTCGGATTGAGTGTGGGAGCCATATTTGCAGTAATCGGTAATAAGTATATTATTGACTCTTCCTTGCCTGAGTCATCTTCATTCACTTTAGTGGATTTACTGCATGGGATTACCTTATTTTTCATTTTATGTGTAATTGCTGCCAATGCTTATTCTCTAAAACTGGTTAAATTAAATAAAGCTGCAAAAGCATTACGATTTGATCTGGTTATGGCACAAGTAATTCTTGTGACTTATATTATTCTCAATGTCTGGCTGATTTTGAGAGCGTCCAGCTTAGGGTAACCAGGTTATCGTAATATAAGTGTTTGTTTTTGTAATACTTTCCAGAAATCAGGAGATTCTTTACCGAGTACCCATACTGAAATTCCACGAAGCTTATATTTTTCCAGAATATCGAGCTTAGGTTTTAATGATGCTCCGTCTTCGATATACAAATATTCGTAAACCCCGTCATTATCCCAAAAAGCATAATGGCATTTTGCTTTCTCATTCCAGATCAGTTCAGGGTTGTATTTTTTTAGAAGATCTTCAACTGCATTATATCCTAACTGCTGACCATTGGAGAACCCTCCTTTTTCCTTTGTATAATCAGGATACCAGTGCACCGAATAATCAGGAATTCCCAGCGATATTTTTCCGGGAGCCACTCCCTTTTTCAACAGGTATTGAACGACTCTTTCCACCCAATCTGCACCGGCAACAGGGCCGGGAGGTGTACGTCGTGTATGCTGATCGTAGGCCATCACAGATAAAAAATCTCCGGCAGTTGCCAGCTCTTTAAAATCATACCCGGCAATCCAGTTTTCATATAGAAACTGGTGATAGGGTGTTGGACCCGGAATGTCTTCCACTGAATGCACTACTGCTGCCGATAATTGCAGACCTTTATTATGCAATGCTTCTGCCGTCTCTTTAAAATAGGAAGTATATTCATCCCTGTCAGCTATATGCAAACCTTCGAGATCAAATTGCCAGCCATCTAATTTATATTCTTTAGCATAACTCAACATCATTTCTATGGAATGCTTCCTTGCTGCCGGGTTTTTTAGGAGGGTATGCAAAAGCTCTGGAGTGAAACTCTTATTCACAATAAGCGGCATCACTTTTATTTTATTTTCTCTTGCTAATTCTAAAATTCGCTGATCTACAGATCCGGAAATCGTCCCATTCTCACTAATAAGAAAAGTTTGAGGTGCAACGATGGAAATCCGGCTGAGGTTAGTTTTGAAACTTTCAAATGATTCAGGAGTATTGACAAGGTAGCAGAGATTCTCTGATGTTACTTGTGCGGTTACGGTTACTGAAAATGAAAACAGGAAAATAATATGAAATACTTTTTTCATTGAATGACTAGTTATACTGCAAAAATAGCAAGTTTAATAGCCCGGCTGATTAAATTGATGTTGAACCGGGTTGTTTTAAATAAAGCAGAGTAAGCCTATTGTATAACTGATTTATTATTTTTTCAAATCCAGCTTTATCTGCAATTCCTCCAATTGTTTGTCATCAATTGAAGAAGGAGCATCAAGCATCACATCTCTGCCCGCATTATTTTTCGGGAAAGCAATAAAATCACGGATGCTTTCGCTGCCGCCGAGGATGGCGCAGAGACGATCAAATCCAAAGGCAATGCCGCCATGCGGAGGAGCGCCATATTCAAAAGCGCCGAGAAGAAATCCAAACTTATGAAGTGCTTCTTCTTTGCTCATGCCCAACGCAGCAAACATTTTTTCCTGCACATCTCTTTGAAAAATCCGGATGGATCCGCCGCCAATTTCATTCCCGTTTAAAACCATATCATAGGCATTGGCTTTAATGGTTGCGTAAGGGTGTTTCAAATATTCATCCGCATTTGGAATAGCCGGATCATTTGCGATCATTGTTTCAATATCTGATGGTTTGGGGGATGTGAACGGATGATGCCTTGCCACCCAACGGTTATCTTCTTCAGCATATTCAAACAATGGGAAGTCCAAAACCCAAAGTAGCTTGAATGTATCGTTTTTTCGAAAGCCCAGCCGTTCACCCATCTCTAACCTTAATTCGCTTAATGCTTTTCTGGTTCGTTCTTCTTTTCCTGCCAGAATTAAAATTAATTCGCCGGGACGGGCATTTATTTTTTCTGCAAGCAATTTTAGTTTTGATTCGTCAAAAAATTTATCAACTGAACTTTTTAATGTTCCATCTGCGTTATATTTCACAAAAGCTAAACCTGCCATGCCGATCTGAGGACGTTTTACCCATTCTGTTAGTTCATCCGTTTGTCTCCTGCTAAACTCACTGCAACCGGGAACACAAATGGCAGCTACCAGTTCTGCATCGTTGAAAACTTTAAAGCCGCTTGCTTCAATTTCTTTTTTGAAAATATTCCTTTCTTCTCCGGAAAAAATGGATTTCAATTCCGCTAATCGCATATCGAAGCGGATATCCGGCTTATCATTTCCATAATAACGCATGGCATCATCCCAGCTCATCCGTTCCAGCTTTTCATTGTACTCAATTCCCTTTACTTCTTTGAAAATGGATTTTACCATTCCTTCAAACATATTCAGGATATCTTCCTGTTCTACAAAACTCATTTCACAGTCTATCTGAGTAAACTCCGGTTGACGGTCAGCTCTCAAATCTTCATCCCGGAAACATTTTACAATCTGGTAATAGCGATCATATCCGCTGATCATTAGCAATTGCTTAAATGTTTGAGGCGATTGTGGCAATGCATAAAACTGACCCGGGTTCATTCGTGAAGGAACAACAAAATCTCTTGCTCCTTCCGGCGTGGATTTGATGAGAAATGGAGTTTCAATATCCATGAAGCCATTGGCATGCAAATAATTTCTTGCTGCACGGTTCACTGCATATCGTAGTTCAATATTTTTTTTCACTTCATTCCTGCGCAGATCCAGGTAGCGATACTTCATCCGAAGATCATCGCCGCCATCCGTATCGTCCTGAACAGTAAAAGGAGGAACTATGGATTTGTTTAAAATTTTAAATTCTGAAACATTGATTTCAATATCGCCGGTGGAAATATTGGGATTCTTATTGCTTCTTTCCGAAACGATGCCTGTTGCCTGCAAAACAAATTCACGGCCCAGCGGATTTTCATCTAATTGTTTATTCAAAGATTCTCCGAATAATAACTGCGTTATGCCATACCGATCCCGCAGATCCACAAAAGTGATGGCTCCGAATTTACGGATGGTTTGCACCCAGCCGGAAAGAGTAACCCTGATTCCCTGATTTTCGATTTTTAATTCACCACATGTATGAGTTCTGTACATATTAAGTTCAAAATTGTTGAATAGAATTACCGGAGCTGAAGAGTGCGACGCAAGGGACGATG
>JAFDYJ010000048.1 GCA_018267515.1 Bacteroidota bacterium
GAATGAAAGTTTTATTTTATGATATTGAAACTAAACTTCCGTTAGGAAATGCTGAAGATGCCAAAACATTGAAAGAGTTGTTGGGCCGTTCCGATGTCATCACACTTCATGTCCCCGAAACACCCTTAACAAAAAACCTGATTAATAAAAATAACCTGAAGAATTTTAAGAAAGGCGCCATTCTCATTAACTATGCGAGAGGTGAAGTGGTGGACCTGGAAGCGTTAAGCAAAGCAATAAAAGAAGGAACTATCGGTGGGGCTGCTGTAGATGTTTTTCCGGTGGAGCCTGAAAAAAACGGTGACCATTTTACATCACCCCTGCAGGATTGTTCAAATGTTATATTGACCCCGCATATCGGCGGTTCAACAGAAGAGGCACAACAGAATATCGGCGAAGATGTGAGCATAAAATTATTCAACTACCTTGAAAAAGGAATAACAAACGGTTCACATACCGTACCTGCTTTAGCCTTGCCGCCTCAGGAAGGTGCTCACCGGATTTTGCATATTCATAAAAACGTTCCCGGTGTGCTGTCAGAGATTAATACCCAACTTTCAAAACATGATATCAACATCCTGGCTCAATATTTAAAAACGAATGATAATATCGGTTACGTGGTACTGGATGTTGATAAGAAAATATCTGCACAGGCATTTCAATTACTTAAAAATGTAAAACAGACGATTAAAGTGAGAATGTTGTATTAAGAAGTATAGTTTTTCTGAATTCGCAAGAACTTTCTCCAATTGAAACTTAGCTTTGCAAAAGAAATTTCTTTGAAATAACAGACCGGCACAATAATAAGATTCGTATGAAAGTCGTAATCGTTGGAGCAGGTTTTGGCGGATTGAAACTTGCACGGAAACTTAATAATAAAAAGGGATTTGATATCCTGTTAATTGACAGATTTAATTACCATCAGTTTCAGCCTTTGTTTTACCAGGTTGCTACCGGTGGACTGGACGCCAGTAATATTTCATTTCCACTCCGGAAAGTTTTTCAAAAAAGCAAAAATGTCAGAATACGGCTAGCTACATTACAGCAAATTCTTCCATCAGAAAACAAAATCATTACCGATACCGGTGAGATAGACTATGATGTGTTGGTTCTTTCTATGGGTGCCGACACAAATTTTTTTAATAACAGCAATATCTCTGATAACAGTTTCCCGATGAAATCCACAGTGGAAGCTTTGCAGATCCGGCATCGTCTTATTCAGAATTTTGAAGATGCACTGACTGTAACAGACAAAGACGAGTTACAACGGCTGATGAATATTGTTGTTGTAGGCGGCGGGCCAACCGGTGTGGAATTATCAGGCACATTAGCTGAAATGAAAACCTATGTTTTACCTAAAGACTATCCCGAGCTGGATTTTTCCAAAATGAATATTTATCTCCTGGAAGGAACCGACAGAACTTTGGGAACCATGAGCCTAAAATCATCACGCCAATCTAAACGATATCTCGAAAAACTGGGTGTCCAGGTAATGACTCAAAACATTGTAAAAGATTATGACGGACAGGATGTGCTGCTTCAGGATGGCAAAAGGCTCCATGCTTCGACAGTTATCTGGGCTGCCGGTATTAAAGGAAATATTCCGGATGGGATAGATAAGAGCCTTATTGCCAGGGGTAACCGACTTCTGACCGACCGTCAATGCCGCCTCCTTACCTACAATAATATATACAGCATCGGGGACCTTGCCAGTATGAAAACCCCAAAATACCCAAACGGGCACCCGCAGGTCGCACCGGTTGCGATACAACAGGCAAAATTCCTGGCAAAAAAATTAAGAAGGGGAGAGGAAGATTCGCCGCTTCCCGAGTTCGAATACAAAGACAAAGGTTCAATGGCTACTGTCGGCCGTAATCTTGCAGTTGTGGATGTTCCTCGTCCAAAGATTCACTTTCGTGGTTTCGTTGCCTGGATGATCTGGATGGGCTTGCATTTGATGCTGATCCTGGGTGTAAAGAACAGATTCTTCGTTTTCAGCAATTGGTTATATAACTATACCACATATGATCAGAATCTAAGGTTAATCTTTAAAGAGTTTTATAAGCCCCGAAAGAAAAAGTTATAACGTTTTCAAAATTTTTCTTGCCCTGTTTCGAAAAGCGATGGATTGTTGATCCCACTGATCTTCGAGCATCAATTTCAATTCTGTTTTAATTTCCGGGTAAATCAAAGATAGATTTGCAAGCACCTTCATTGAAAAAACTTTTACAGCTACCGTTTCATCAACAGAATTCAAATATTCAAAGCTCAGGCTCATTACTTCGCCATGATATCGTTTAGGAATAGAAATACTTTGTAGTATCCGAAATGTGTTTCTTTTTACCGCCACATGCATCCCCGGCTTGCTTAGGTTTTGAATTAATTTCCCAAAATTATTTTTCAATAAACCAGGATCATTTATCAGCACATAACTCAAGGGCCAGGCTGCCCGCTGTACCACACGGTATTCATCGTTCAAAAAAAGTTGGAATAATTCTTTAAACCTTTTTTCTGATCCACCAACCCATTTCACAATCCGATTGCAGTTTCGTTTGCTATGTTCCTTCAAAATTGTTTTTCTTAAATCCATACGTCAATTTAGCAAATCAATTAAATTCAACTAACCCATTTTCCTATAATTGATATTATGTTAAATAGCATAGGGCAATAAAAAAAGACCCGGTTAAGAGTCTTTTCATTAAAAAAGTTTCAGGAATGACTCTTACCTACTTTATTGAGTCCATTTTATCCTGGAATTGTTTCACCTTAGCATTATCCTTCTTGTATTCCCAATAACCTATTAAAAGGTTGGTCGCCACTTTAAAGCTGCCCTTCTCACTGGGCTTTAAAGTTTCTTTCTTGTCAAAAAAATTATAGGCATCAGTTGCATATTTCAGCATTTCATCGTAGACAGAATTAATTTGACTCATCAGTTCATTTTTCTTTTTCGTGTCATTTGGAGTTTTTCCTTTAATTGCATTGAAGGCATCAGTTAAATCATACACTTTGTTTGCAAGATGACGGGCTTCCAACAAGTTTGCTTCCGGCCTGGAAGGATCAAGAGCAATTGCCTTTCTAATAGTACTGTCCAGCTTATCCTGTGTGGCACTATAATTTGCCGGTTTACTATCCCCGGTATATAATTCATTAAACAATTCTGCGGAATAGTTATAATAAAGAGCAAAATTATTCGGATATTTTGCCAGTACTTGTTCTTTTTTAGTTTTATCATCACCGGCCTGTCTCCAGTCAAAATCCACCCAGTAATCATCTGCCGGATATAATTCTTTTCCAAGAGTTAAATATTTATTCATGTTCTCAGTATCCTTTTTCTCAGAAAAATATTCAACAAGAGTCACATATATATCCCGGAAAGCCTCTCCTTTAAGTTTTGCATCGGCCAGCTTTTGGTCATAGAAAATTGCACTTGCCGTATCCTTATTCAGCATAGCAGCCAGTGAAGTATTCTGCAATAACTGGGTATCCAGAGCAGGAAAGGAATATCCTTTATAAGAATAGTTTTTTGATTTAATAAACTCTTCGATAGCGAGAGCCTCTTTAAAATTTTTAAAGGCACTGCCATATTTCTTTTCATTATAATTCTTGATGGCGTCATCAAAATACCCGTTATACAATGAAAAGTATTCAACATTTTCATTGTCCTTCATCATTCCATTGGAGGGATCCATCTCCTGGTATTTTTTCAATGCTTCGAAAGCCTGCTGACGGGTATCTGTATTTGCATAGTTGGGTAATTTTGCTACCTCGACGTAGATGAGTCCTTTGTAATACCAACCTTCTGCTTTTTTTTGATTTTTTTCTACTGACAGGTATTTATCAACCTGGGTTTTCGCATCTTCCCATTTTTGTAAAACGGCATACTTCCTGATGTCATCAATGCTTTGTGAAAAAAGGCTGGCTGTAATGAAAACCAGCATCAAGGTTAAAAGTGATTTTTGCATGATTGTATTTTTTATAAAAAATATTTGATTTACAAATTACTTTTCAGAGATGCAATTTATGACTCCGGGGTTGCTTCCTGGTCATCTCCATTTCCTTCACCATTACCATTTTCTTCCCTGTCATTTAGCCTTGTGATAGCAGCGATTTCATCACCTTCATCTAACCGGATCAATTTCACACCTTGTGTTGCTCTTCCCTGCTCACTGATGTCAGAAACTTTCATTCGGATAGTTACTCCGCTTTTACAGGTGATCATCAGGTCTTCATTTTCCGCCACTGCCAGCATGCCTACCAGGGTGCCGGTCTTCCCTGTTACGTTTATGGTTTTTACTCCTTTTCCACCACGGTTTGTCATACGATATTCTTCAACCGCAGTTCTTTTTCCAAATCCTTTTTCACTTACCACCAATACTGTCCGGGTGTTTTGTTCATCAGTGTTCACACATATCATTCCCACCACCGCATCACTCCCTTCATCAGTATCAATTCCTGCAACACCAATTGCTCCCCGGCCGGTAGGGCGCACTTTTACTTCGTTGAAACGGATAGCTCTTCCGCTTTTCACCGCCATCATGATTTCACTTTTTCCATCCGTCAGTTTAGCTTCCAGTAATTCATCACCTTCATTGATAGTTATGGCATTCACCCCCGTTTGGCGTGGACGACTGAAATCAGCTAATTCCGTTTTCTTGATAATTCCTTTTTTGGTACAAAGAACAATATTATGTGATTTTACAAACTCTTCATCTTTCAGATCATTCACATCTATAATAGCTCTTACTTTATCATCTGGCGGAAGGGAGATCAGGTTTTGAATGGCTCTGCCTTTGCTGGTCTTTTCCCCTTCGGGAATTTCATAAACATTCAGCCAATAGCATCTTCCTTTTTCTGTAAAATACAACATGGTATGATGCGTGGAAGCTACAAATAAATGCTCTATATAATCTTCTTCCCGTGTTTTACCACCTATCACACCTCTTCCTCCTCTTCGCTGAGCCCTATATTCGGTAGCAGAAGTTCTCTTGATATATCCTAAATGAGAAATGGTTATCACTACATCTTCTTCTTTGATAAGGTCTTTAATTTTTACTTCATCATCGAGATAAGTGATTTCAGTTTTTCTTTCATCACCAAATTTTTCCCTGATCTCCTGCAATTCTTTTTTAATAACCTCAAACCGTTTTGCCTGGTCACCAAGAAGATCCTGTAAGTAGGCGATCAGCTTCATCAGTTCATCAAATTCCTGCTTGATTTTTTCCCGCTCCATTCCTGTCAACCGTTGCAGGCGTAGTTCCAATATTGCTTTTGCCTGTATCTCATCCAGACCCCATCCTGCATTTACCAGGTTGTCTTTTGCAATTTCAGGCGTTGCAGAACTGCGAATCAATCTTATCACTTCATCCAGGTGATCCAGGGCAATAAGATATCCTTGCAAAATATGAGCTCTCTTTTCTGCTTCTTTTAATTCGAACTGTGTTCGACGCACCACTACTTCATGACGGAAATCCACAAACTCACTGATCATTTCTTTTAGATTCAGCGTCTTCGGCCTTCCTTTTGTTAAAGCCACATTATTGACGCCAAAACTGGTTTGCAGTTCCGTATGTTTATAAAGTTGATTGATGATTACGTTTGCTACTGCGTCTCTTCTAAGATCCAGGACAATCCGGGTTCCTTCTTTTTGATTGGATTCATTATTGACATGTGCAATGCCATCAATGACTTTATCATTTACCAATTCTCCAATCCGGTTCGTAAGAACATCCCGGTTTACCTGGTAAGGAACCTCTGTTATAATAATCTGATCTTTTCCGTTTGCTTTAGTGTCCACATGCAGTTTTCCACGAAGCACTACCCTGCCCCTGCCAAAATGCATGGCTGCTTTTACACCTTCCATTCCATAAATGATACCCCCAGTAGGAAAATCCGGTGCTTTCACATATTGCATCAATTCTTCGATAGAAATGTTTCTATTATCAATTAATGCAATACAGCCGTCAATGACTTCGCTCAGGTTATGAGGCATTATATTCGTAGCCATACCTACGGCAATGCCACTGGAACCGTTAATGAGTAATTGAGGAATCCGGGTGGGTAATAGTGTGGGCTCTTTTTCAGAGTCATCAAAGTTTAACTGAAAGTCTACTGTATCTTTTTCAATATCATCGAGCATATGCTCTGCCATACGTTCCAGCCTTGCTTCTGTATAACGCATAGCTGCCGGTCCATCGCCATCTTCATTTCCAAAATTTCCCTGTCCGTCTACTAATGTATAGCGCATACTCCATTCCTGTGCCATACGAACCATAGCATCATAAACTGCAGTATCGCCATGGGGATGATACTTACCCAAAACCTCTCCTACAATACGGGCAGACTTTTTATAAGGTTTATTATGCATTAAGCCCAGTTCATTCATGGCAAACAAAATTCTGCGATGAACCGGTTTCAGGCCGTCACGTACATCAGGTAATGCCCTGCCTACAATTACCGACATCGAGTAGTCAATGTAAGCGGTTTTCATTTGTTCCTCTATGTTCACCGGGATTATGCGGTTATTATCGCCTGTTTCCAGCGGCTTAAAAGTCTCATCCATACTTTATTTTACCAGTTTCTGAGGTTTAATTTCTGAAGTCTGCAAATGTACCGGAAATGATACTAAAAACCTTGTACTGAATATCCTTTTTTGAGCTGTTTTTTCCACCGTTGTGAAATATTTATCAACTGTTAATTGGCAGCATTATAACAAGCTCTTTACACTCTTAGTCGTAATTTTTCGCTTTAAAATTCTGTACCAGTAAAATTCAGGTTATGGCAAACTATCTTCTGTTACGTGACAATAGGGAAAAAGGTCCTTATTCATTGAATGAATTATTAGAATTAGGACTCAAGCCTTATGACCTTGTGTGGATTGAAGGGAAAAGCGCAGCCTGGCGTTATCCCAGTGAAGTGGAAGAATTGAAAGCGTATACATCAGTTTCAGAAGAGCAACCTTTTGACCGGTTCTTTAAAAAGAATACTGAAGTATTAACTTCCATCTCGGATTCACATGAGAAAAATGAGCTGCCGGCTACTCAAAAGAAAATATTTGTAACATTACCTCCTTCTCAAATTGAAATTGCAGAAACGAAACCGGAGCCCTCTCCTTCTTCTGAAAATGCCTATCGGCGGGTTCAGACAATAACGGTATCTGAAAACCCGGTAGCTGCAGAAATAAAATTTGCACAACCCCTGGATGAAATAAAGGAAATGTATGCGAAGACATACCAGCATCGTAAAGATAAAATTGCCAGGAAAAACTTAGTTCTCAAAACCCTGAAAAGAGCTTCTGCCCTGGCCTTTATACTGGCAATGGGAATAATGATAGGCTTTTTCATCAAATCAAAATCTCCAAAAAATAATATTGCAGATCAATCCCTGCTGCCTCCCATCCAAAATTCAACTTCCATTCAAACTACAGCTGCAGCAACGAATACACAAATGATGCCTGAACAGGGAAATGCTATTATTCCTGAAAATTTAATTGAGCCAACGAAGGAATCAGATTCCCGGTCAAATTCAAATAATGAAAAATCAATAACACAAAAATCAAAACCTGCCATACTAAATGAAAACTCCATTAATAACAATGTAAAGAAGAGTGCACCTGATTTACAAAATGCACCAGCTGCCGTAGTAAACGATCAAAATGGTGAACGAAATAAAAAAAGCCGGACAGGAGATAATGAAAACACTATCTCATCGCAGGAAGATATTTCAAGCCTGGTAAGTGTAAAAGGCAGTGATTATAAGCATGGGGCCTTTGGTGGCATACGTGATTTACAGCTCACAGTTAGAAACGATTCAAAATATATCCTGAACAATGTGCTGGTTGAATTACAATATCTGAAGCCGAGTGAACAGCCGTTGAAAACGGAGAATATTTCATTTCAAAACATAGCTCCCAACGGATCGTTAACTATTGCTATTCCGCCTTCCAAACGAGGGATTAAAGTTGAATATAAAATCATTAAAATCCAGCCAAAGCAATTAAGTAATGAAACTACCGGATTATAATAGCATTATTTCGTGATCGTGGTTTTAATAAAAGTCCTAATTTTCCGCTTTATACAATCCGGTTTTCAATTATGAATAACATTTTATTGTTTGGTGCAGGAAAGTCATCCACAGCACTCATTGATTATCTTATTAAAAATTCAATTCAGGAAAACTGGAGGCTGACAGTAGTTGATGCTGATCTGAAACTGGCACAATCTAAAATCGGTTCCTTTACCCGGGGAACTGCAATATCCTTTGACATACACAATTCCGAAGAACGGGCAAAACATATAAAGCATGCCGACATTGTAATTTCACTGTTACCTGCGGCTCTTCATTTCCTGGTAGCACAGGATTGCGTGAATCACAATAAAAATCTTCTTACGGCATCTTATCTTGACAATAATATTCAAAACCTTGCTCCTGAAATTGAAAAAAAGAAATTATTATTCCTGGCTGAGATGGGGTTGGATCCCGGCATTGATCACATGAGTGCAATGAGCATGATTAATACCATTCGTTCAAAAGGCGGAACCATTACTTCATTTAAATCACATTGTGGCGGATTGGTGGCACCGGAAAGCGATGACAATCCCTGGCATTACAAAATAAGCTGGAATCCGAGAAATGTAGTATTAGCCGGTAAAGCCGGTGCACATTTCAGGGTTAACAATGAAGAAAAAAATATTTCGTATGAGGATTTATTTATTGCAGACAGAATCATTGAGATCCCGGAGATTGGAATTTTAAGCTGGTACCCAAACAGGGATTCATTAAGTTATTGTGAAAAGTATGGATTAGAAAATGCAGCTACATTTATACGCACCACGCTGCGCCATCCCGATTTTATGTATGGATGGAAAAATATTATTGACCTGAAGCTGACGGATGAAGTACCTCAATATGATACCAACGGGAAAAGCCTGTATCAACTTTTCAAAGAGCATATGGATAAAAACGGTTTTGGAGAATGGCTGGAAGAAAAATTAAATGAACGCTTTGCAAAAACCAAAGACCTGTTGGAAAACCTGATGAAATTAATGGAAGCTGAACAGGAAGCAGAGGAAGAAAAAGAACCTTTGCCCGAATCCTTTATGACTGCGGATGAAAAAGGCAACCTGGAGACTATTGAAATTGACGAAGTAAAAAACAGGGCTGCTGCTGTAGTTGCCACTAATATGCATGAAGCAAACCTCACCCTGAAGCAACTTTTTTTCCTGGGTTTAGATGACAAAGAAACTATGATGAATCATGGATTTTGCAGTCCGGCTGATATCCTTCAGTTTGCTATTGAAAAAAAACTGTCACTTCGTTCTTACGACAAGGATATGGTCGTAATGCTTCATGAATTCGAATACGAAGTCCAGGGAAAAAAACATGATGCCAGCAGCCTGTTGGTTGTAAAAGGTGAAGATTATCTGCATACTGCAATGGCAAAGACGGTGGGATTACCATTGGGAATTGCGACAAAACTCATCTTAAGCGGAAAAATAAAGCTTACCGGACTTCAGGTCCCTGTCTCTAAAGAGATTTATGAACCTGTTCTAAATGAACTGGCATTAAATGAAATAAAGTTTCAGGAAATCTGGGGATCCTAAATGTCTTTTACCGGTTTTAATTCAGTTCTCGTCCCAATCTTTCCCATCACCGATATTTTTGAATGAAAGCGGCAAGTGAAACTCCCATAGCCGGATAATTCGGATACGGATGAGGATTTCCTGTTTGAACCAGGATGCTGTCAGTTCCTTTGTATTCTGAATAAGGTTGGGTGTATCCGGCACTTGTAGTAAAGTTGTACCCGTATAAATTATCAATGGCTATTGCTGCATCCACTATATAAATATTTTCTGATTCTTTCCTGTCAAAGTTTTCAATGATATTTCTGCGAACCTCCCACATGCAGGCATTTTGTTTTGTTGTAAAATATCCTGCCATGTTATCTAAAATGCCACAAGTTGAGCAAGGAATCATTATAACGAATTTACCAGAAGGCACAGCTTTTAAATAGGAAGTTGCAATTGTATTTAACTGCATATTCCATTCAGAAAAATCAATCTTTTCAGGATCCTTCATACTTCTAAAATCATTCAATCCAAGAAATTCGGCTACAATTGATGGCTTCGGCAACTTCCACATTGATAAGTATTTTCCATAATTAAAACTCCATTTATAATCACTGTAATCTGTTTGAATCCATTTTGACCCATTGTATTTAATGTAATAGTTCTTTGTGTTATCAAACATAATGTCGTTTACAACTGGGTTTGTTTTATAGCCGGTATTTACATCGAATAATAAAGACTGAGTGTCAAAACGCCCAGTGAAATAGCTTTCATCAAAAGACCATTTGCCTTTTGGATTTAAACGTATTTCATTTGCTAATTTCCAGAATGCGGTAGATCCCCAATATTTATAAACTCCTTCAGGCTGCCAGAATCCATTATAAGATTCGGTCCGGCCGGTTGTTACTTTAAAATAGTCTGACAGCGTCCATCCACCACGGCCTTCATCATATTGACCCGGACAATCGAGAGTATTTCGCAAACCAACCATCTGGATCTTCGGAACATAGCCTTTTGTTATTAATGCATCCTTAAAAAAAGCACCATTCGTGAAACTATCACCGATGATAGAAACAATAACTGAATCCTCTCCTATACCCGGATTACCGGTAACGATTTCTGAAGATATGGATTTGATGGTATCGAACCTGTCTTCGTTAATTAATGTGATTGTGACAGAGGAACCATCAATAGGTTTATTAATACTGGCCACCCGTTGCAGCCTTCTCTGGAATCTGGCTGTTCCGGAAAATTGTACTACATCATTATAAGGACGCCAGCGTTTTACCAGGGGCTCAACAAAAATATCATTCTGAACACCTGAAAGCATATATAGCTTGGAAGGAAGGCAAATATCGTTTATGAATGCCGGAGCAGGATGCAACTCAATTTCATGCATCTGCAATGAAGACTTCCACACCCGTAAATGCTCACTATGAAGTTTGAAATTATTTTTCTGCAGGAAAGGGTTTTCTTTATGGGGTGTCATGCTAAGCATTAAAAGAGTAACAAAAACTAAAATGAATAACAAATAACTTTTCATATTTATAGTTTTATTTTTCAAATCATTTTCATCTCTCTGCAGCAAATTTTACCGTGTGATATCTTTATCACTTGTACCTGTTCTCAGTATTGACCCATGATACTTTAGGAATACCCACCTTGTTTGCCAGATTAATTGTGTGTGTCATAATTTTTGTCTCAATATCAAATTCCCAGGGAGTTAAAAACTGTCCTCCATATAACACTTCATAATTCTCCTCATGAAACATAGAAGTGGTAGGAATATAGTTCAATTCTCTTGTATAAGTAGTGTACCCGAATACGAATGCATCAAGTCCATAAATCTCTTTTATATTGATAGAGTAACCGACCACTAATTCGCCTGCCAATCCAAAAATCGGTTGATCACCTAATTTCCATACCATGATGGGATAAGGGAAAGTATCCCGGAGTTTGCCTACCTCTTCATAAGTTTTAAGACGTTTTTGTGCCCTGACAATTTCATAAGCAGCCATTCGTGATGATGTAGTATCATTGATGATTCTGAGTAATTCTTCCCGGGTGGGTGGTTCTTTTGATAAGCGCAGATTGAACTCGGTATAACCGGTAGCAGCTTTGCTTATTAAGGGTTTCATTACTTTTTCTGTATCCTCAATCACAGTTTTTACAGCGAGTGCAAGCTCACCTCCATATTGTTTTGCCAATGCAACCCTATCCCGCGGAAGAGGATTCTGATCGCCACCGGCGCCCTGG
>JAFDYJ010000049.1 GCA_018267515.1 Bacteroidota bacterium
GGCATAACATCTTATTGGCAATTGACGGGTTGAACGGCTTCGTATCAACGGAAGTGCAAAATTCAACTTCTGTTCTTCGATTAAAGTTCAGTGCTAAAAATCCCGCCCATCGCCAATACGTAAACCCCTGGCTCTGCGAAACATTTTGTTTCGCAGCATTATTATATCGCTTTAAGCGATGAAATAAACTTTCGAATCTGAAAGATTCGAAGAGCTGAGTATATACGCTCCACTGTTTAAATAAGAAAAATTAACATCTTCAATCTGTTGCCCTGACCAGACATTGCGGTCGGAAACATCCAGCAATGAATACTGTTCATGGCCGGTTGTATGGTGTATGATGATCCGGTTGCTGAACGGATTTGTAATTTCAAGCATCTGATTGAATTCCATCACACCTTGCGGAATGATAGAATTGATTTCGGTACAGGCAGATGTATCATTGCAAAAATCATCCATAACGATGACCGCATACAAACCATTTTCAGAAGCCGTAAAACTTTGATTTGTTGCACCATCGATAGGTAAATTAGTTGTACAATCAATCCATTGATAGGATGCGTCGGTTGCATTTGAAGTAATCGTTACATCATTTAGTGTAGTGGCAACATCCTGGCTCTGCGAAACATTTTGTTTCGCAGCATTATTATATCGCTTTAAGCGATGAAATAAACTTTCGAATCTGAAAGATTCGAAGAGCTGAGGCAGTTGGTGGCTGCAGGGATTGTTCAGAACGAACAGGTGATAATTGCCCGGTCCTGTCGGATTTTTTAACCGAACCGGTCACTTTTTTATTTCCTTAAGACATAGGCTAAGAAAAATATTTACGTTTATTAACCCAGATTAACATTGACAAATATCATTTGCGTTGATCTTTGTCAAAAAAGGGGAATGAAACCTTTGATTATTTTATTGAGTGTCTTTATTATCTCCTTGCTGGAATTGAAATTATTTCAAAGCAACTTTGGGTTTGCCTTTTCAGGCAAAATTGCAATACCCGTAATGCTCACATTTACAGTAGCAGTTTCTTTTGTTTTTATCCAAGGCATGGCAATGATGTTGCCTCGCTTCATTCCATATATGGTCAGAACCCTTTGCCCGACTGGAATTATTGAAACTAGTGAAGCCGGAGGGATTACAATTCCTGCCTTCAGAGTAATTACCGGATGGTTATTAATTTCATTTCCTACCCTGATTCTTCCAGCAAACGTTTATGCAGCTATAAAACATAACGAGTACAAAAAAGAAACTTATAAAGAAACTGGGCTCAATTATTTATTGCCCGGGATACACTTACAAATCCTTTTTAAAGATTGGACATATCTCCCGGTTATAAAAAGCAACAATATTATAATTGAAAAACCAACCCTTTCCCGGCAATTGAATTGTTTATACACAGCCGCATTTAAATCAGCCTTATAACTGACAGTAAAATATGATCTCAACTCCTATAACATCACCCCGTTCTGACAGCAACCGCCATTTCCGGATTCTTTTTTCGATTCTTTCATTTTTAACCAATTCATTAACTATTAACAATTAACTATTATGCTACCCTTATTATCAAAAGCAAGAATTATGGCAAAAAACATTTTTGGAGTTTTTTTTCTTTGCTTCCTGTCAACCCATATCCATTCACAGGATGGTATTGACAAACCTGCATTGGATAGTTTATTAAAAAAAGCGGAACTGACACAGACGGACGGGCTTGTAATTTATTATAAGGGAAAATTATATGGCGAATACTATTTTGGAAAAGAACCTAAGCAGATTGAAGCAATGTCTTCCACAAAATCAATTGTAAATTTTGCAATCGGGAAACTCATCACAGACGGGCTAATACCTTCAGTTGACCAACACGTTTACGAAACCTATCCTGAATGGAAACAGGGAATGAAAAAAGATATCACGATCCGGCAATTAATGAACCACACTTCAGGTATGCAAAACTTTCCAAACACGAATATTGAAATATATCCAAGTCCCGATTTTGTAAAACTTGCTCTTGCCGCAGAAATAACAGATACACCCGGAATAAAATTTTCTTACAATAACAAAGCTGTAAATTTATTAGGCGGAATTGTCAAAACCCTGACAAGAAAAAGAATAGATAATTACCTCTATGAAAAAATATTTAAACCACTGGACATTGAAGACTTCTCCTGGACTGCAGACGATGATGGCAACCCACATTGCATGTCAGGGCTGCATATATTGCCAAAAGATATGGCGAAGCTTGGTCAGCTATTTTTGAATAAAGGAGAATGGAATGGCAAGCAATTAATTTCAAAAGAATGGTTTACTGAAACAGGAAAGCCCAACAAATTAAGCCCCAATTGTGGACTTTTATGGTGGATCAGTTACGACACAACACTTTGTATTATTGATGATCAGCAATTATCAGATCTGAAAAAGATTGGATTCGACAATAAAATACTTGAAAAGCTGAAAGCCATGAAAGGGACTTATCCGGTTGAAGAATACAACCAATTATTTGGTGAAAAGATTGCAAGTACTACAAAAGACTGGACCACCAAATATGTGCCCCTGTTACTTGCTAACGGAATGGCCGTAAGTAGAAAGGAGTTTAAAAATATTAACTGTTATTATACGGATGGATTCCTGGGAAATTATATGGCAGTCTATCCCAAAAAGAACCTCATTGTCGTCAGAATGATAAGTTGGGAAAGTTTTAGGAAAGGTAAGGGGAATGAGGAAGGAACAGGATATAACACTTTTAGTGATTTTTTTAACCTTGCAGCAAAACTTGTGAAATAACTTTAGTACCCTGGCTCTGCGAAACATTTTGTTTTGCAGCATTATTATATCGCTTTAAGCGATGAAATAAACTTTCGAATCTGAAAGATTCGAAGAGCTGGGGGTTGATATTCACCGCACTCAACCTGCGCCGTATTATCAACCTGCTCAACAAAAACGACCTCAAAGCCTTCCTAAAGGAACTTTGTTTTTTATTTTTTCCGCTTACCAGGCATCTTAAAACTAATTTTCGCATGCTATATACTTCTCATTTTTTCCATTAGCTCTTTTCATTGGAAAAAGTTGCTGCTTCATATTGTCTTTAATTGGAGCCAATGAAGTAGTTTTACAAGGCTAATGGTAGTTTTTAGACAGACTGCCGTTGGCTGCAATGTTTAAGACCCGACAACCAAAAATTCCATATCATACTAAATTAATCAAATGAATATGAAAGTGATATTATTTACATCATTAATAATGGCTTATTGTATTTCGCAAACGTCAAATTTTTCTACTAATCTTACAAAAGTTCAAACACAATCCGACACGACTCATGCTGTTGGAGAACGCTTTGGAGGAGGAATTGTTTTTTTTGTTTCTGAAGGTGGCAAGCATGGACTAATCGCAGCTGAACCTAAACTAAGAGAATTAGTGACATGGTCAAATGGAAAAACCAAATTAACTGGAACCAGTGAGGAAGAAAAAAAATATAGTGGCATAGAAAATACGTTTATCATTGTAAATCTTTTATCAGTTGACAATCCAAATGGAAATTTTGCAGCAAAAGCATGCATTGACTATATTGTAAAGAACGACGATAAGACATATGATGACTGGTATTTACCATCCAAGAAAGAACTGAATATTTTATTTCAGAATAAAGAAAAAGTAGGAGACTTTGACGATAGATATTATTGGACTTCAAACGAAGTTAATACAGACGAGGCATGGCTTCAAAGCTTCTATGATGGAAGACAATTAAATGTCACAAAAACTGATGAAAATTATTTCATCCCTATAAGAGCCTTTTAGTATTAAAATGCTCAACAACTCAAAGTAACACTTGCAGCCAACATAGCGGCTTGCTGCTATGCTGGCTGGACGAACATATACTCATCGTTCCGTTCGCTTATCACCAACAGCCTGGCCTGGTTCTGCGAAACATTTTGTTTCGCAGCATTATTATATCGCTTTAAGTGATGAAATAAACTTTCGAAACTGAAAGATTCGAAGAGCTGGGCAAATAGTAGGAATACCTTTCAAAAGTGAAAAAGTGTTATTCGATAAAGAGGAAACCATCCGCTTTTGCCAATGCCAACAAACCAAAACGCCTCCGTTTTGTGATGATACTTGCCTTGCTCTTAAATAAAAATTTTTAAAACAAATCATCATCCAAATCACAACCGATCGGTGCACCCGGTGGCATTTCTTTCAAAACTGTAGGTATTGCCTTCTCAGGAGTTTTCATTCTTTCCAATGCCAGCATCAGGTGTGCTTTATAAAGTTCGTTACTCGTTGATTTGATCTGAGTTTCAATAAAAGTTTTCAGGTCGCTGACCGCTTTTTGCAAAACAGCTTTTACCAAAAATGAATTGTTGTCATTAATTCCGGATGAAAGAAGATAAGTCAACAGCACCTGTTCTGTTTGCATTTGTACTAATCCTTCCATGTCATTCCTTCTTGGTGCTTTCCATGTTTTATCCATTAAAGTAGTAATCATTTCATCAACACCCAGGCCATCATTTTCTACTTTAAACTGCAGCATCCGGTTCAGTCGTTGTGAATTGAATAAAAACGAAAACGGGAAATCGGCTGCTGTTTCTGCAGGAGCTAATGCATCAAATGCAAGACCCGTTCTTTTCTGAAATAATTCGGCTGTGGGCCAGTAACCTGAGGGCCGTGGAGGAATTAACTTTACAATTCTATCCGGGAGCACCAGCGCTTTCGGGTCAATACATTCAATAATTCCATTGAGTGCTTTTTGTTGCTCCAGCTTGCTAATGGGCCGGGTAGTAATCCGGCCATCACCTCTTACCGTATAGGTATAAAACATACCACCGACTTCTTTTGTTGCTGCCTCCAGTTGATAACGATGGAAAAAATAAACAGGCACTAATACATCTTCGAGCAGTGCCATAGGTGTACCGGGGCGAATATTGTTTTCACCAAATTGTGCCAGCGCCTTTTCCCGGATCTTCATTACGTTTTTCAATTCATCCACTGCATTCACGCCATTATCCCAAAGATGGGTTTGCGGATGCACACTTCCGGGTGGTCTTGCATCCTGGTCGGAAAGAAATTCCAAATGCTTTTTTTGTGCATTTTCCAGGATTTTATTCAAAGCTGATTTTTCATCGGTGCCATTTTGAAAATCCTGGTAACCCCAGGTAATCGCAACCTTATCCCATGCCCCTATTTTATCATCATAGGCATTATCTACGTTAAGGTTCCCTTTTTTTATTTGAACCATTGGGTGCGGATAATCCATAACGCTGGCGAGATCCTCAGTACTGGCAATGTAATTATGCTGCAAGCCAAGTGTGTGTCCTACTTCATGAGCTGCCAATTGTCTCAATCTTTGCAAAGCCATATTCATCATCTTGTCATCTGCGGGTATTCCATCCTTAAATGGAGCCAGCAACCCTTGTGCTATCAGGTAATCCTGCCTTACACGTAGTGAACCCAATGTTACATTTCCCTTGATAATCTCTCCTGTTCTCGGATCAACAATAGAAGCTCCGTAGCTCCAACCCCTTGTGGCACGATGTACCCAATTGATCATGTTGTACCGGATATCCATTGGATCGGCATCATCCGGTAAAACTTTTACCTGGAAAGCGTTGATATATCCTGCTGCTTCAAAAGCCTGGTTCCACCAGGATGCCCCGGCTAATAAAGCACTGCGAATCGGCTCAGGTGTTCCGTTATCTAAATAATAAATAATCGGCTTTACCGGTTCACTCATTTTGGCATTTGGATCTTTTTTCTTTAAGCGATGACGGCAGATAAAATATTTATTGATAGACTCAGATACAGGAGTACTGTAATCCATATAAGAAATATCAAAGAAGCCGCTCCTGGGATCAAAAACCCGGGGTTGATAATCATTATCCGGTAATTGAACGAAGGAGTGGTGCATCCGCAAAGTAATGGCATCCGGAGAAGGAGTAACCGATTGAACAAACCTGCCTATATTGCCATCATTGTTTACAAAAGTGACTGTCGTTTCAAACTCGGTATTAAGAGGAAAGTTCCTTGTATAGGGCAGATAAATTGCAGACCGGCTTTTATCTATTGAATAATTTCCCTGTTTACTCCCCCGGAGGCGATTGGCCACCTGCATGGCATCTCGTAATAAAAAATCTGTAGCATCCACCAGGTAATGATCATTTGATGCCGCCTCAATTGTGAATCCCCATAAGGTTGATTGTGCAAAAGATTCTTCAACAGCTTTTTTTTCGTTGGCATCATTTGTGACTGCCCTGAAATTATAATTCGGTTGAACTAGTAATATTTTCGGTCCTGTTTTAATAAATTTTACTATCCGGTCTGCCCCGGTCAGACCTCTGTCCAGCCCCACATCGTTAGATCCTAATCCTGCAGGAAGTGAAACCAGGTAAAAAATTTCTGTATCCAGCCGGTTGACTTCAAGAAATATTTTTCCAGAAGACTGATCCCAGTAGAAATTAAAAAAGCCTTCATACTTTTTCAGGTCTTTTGTTTTTTCTTCTATTGAAGGGATACCCTGCCGGCTCCCGGTTTGATTTTGAGCAGATAGAAAAAGGGGAAAGAAACCGATCAGGAAAATTAATTTTCTCATAAGCATTTGTTTGAAGTGCTTAAGGTAAGAAATAATAAAATGCAATTCGTAACCAGGAGAATAAATCAGGCCGGTTTACCTTTTTTCCACCAGCGATACCCAATATAACCGCCAATGACAAGAGGAGCAAAGGCCAGGTAAATAATCCCGGTATTAAGGCCCTTGGCAGGCTTTTCGCCTAATTGTTGAGTAGTTTTTGTACAGATAGAACATTGGCCCAAACTATATTGCGGAGCTGCAAATATGAAAACCAAAGAAATACTGATTGCGGCAAAAATCTTTTTCACGACCATTGATTTCCGCCAAAGTTACAATACATTATTGAGGACTTGCTTAAATAATACAGATATAAATAAGAATTTCCACTTTCTCCAAAAACTGTAATTTTAAATTACAAAACTGCCTGCAATGAGAAAACATCTGTTTACCCTCAGTGTGTTATGCTTATTCTTTTTGTATTGCCCGGCACAAACCACTGCTAAAGAATGGTTCGCTGAGGGAATTACACTCAAAAAGGATAAGAAGTATAATGAAGCCGTCAATGCATTTAAAAAAGCAACCGGGTTACAGGTCAATTACGCCGATGCCTGGTATCAATTGGGTTGGTGTTACAATGAACTGGAGCAATACAATGATGCTATTGAAGCTTTGAAAAAAGCTGAAATGAACAACCCGAATGATAAGGCCGGCACTTATTTTGAAACCGGGTACGCTTATAAAGGATTGGGAAAATATGATGAAGCTATTCCTTTTTATACCAGCACAATAAATTCTGACCCGAAATACGGATTGGCATACAAAGAAAGAGGTTTCTGCTATTACAAGAAAAAAGAGAATATCAAAGCACTGGAAGATTTAAACGAATACACACTTTTGACCGATTCAATTAACGATGCTACTTTTTACTATACCAAAGGATGGATTGAAAACGAATTGGGAAAATACAATGAAGCGGTGGAGTCTTTGAAAAAATGTGTAGCTATTGACAATGCATATTCGGATGCCTATTCCGAACTGGGATTTGCTTATTACCTGCTCGGCAATAATGATGATGCTATCATCAATTACCGGATTGCAATGAACCTGGACAATGAAACAGACTTTCATCCTATACTGGGTATTGCAGATGTGTATTATGATAATCTTAAAAATTATGATTCCGCCATTATCTATTTTGAAAAAGGACTACAACTTCAGAAAAATGATAAAACGGCTTATTACAAATTAGGCTGGTGTTATAACGACCGGGAAAAATTTAATGAAGCCATAAACCCTTTAATGCAAGCGCTGGCTCTCGATTCGGGTTATACCGTGGCCAGAACCGACTTAGGCTACTCCTATTACAAATTGAGGCGTTACGACGATGCCTTAAGTATGTTTCTCCTGATTATGAAAAACGATTCAAAAGATGAATTATCCCGCTATTATGCAGGATTTTGTTACTATTATAAAAATGACACAACCGGCCTGCAACAAATGATCAGTGAGCTTAGCAATCTCAATACAAGTAATTCACTGAAATTTGCAGAGATACTAAAGAAATATATTCAATAATATTTCTGTCCGTCAGACCTGATTTGAATTAATTAAACCTCGGATTAATAAAATTATTTGTCTTGGAGCCAAAGCGATATGTAAGTCCAAAACCTGAGAAAATATTATACCCGGAAGCCAGTTGACGTTTTCGTGTCAATATCTCCTCGGGTGTAGCTCCTTCTTTTGGTAAATAGAGCTGATCATGTGTTAGCTCACCTGAAGCAAAAATATTAAAAGAAAGTCCGCCGGTTATTCTTATATCAACTCCCATATCCACTCCAAGATTAAAATAATTCCAGTTTTGAAAATAATTATGAAAATCCAAACCAAATCCGAGGGTTCCCCATTTTTGATTCAGCGAAAGATTACTTTCTAATCCATGCCCCCAAAGCGTTTCGCTGATCTTTTCATAAAGGGTAGTATCAATATAATGATTCCGGCGTACATCCACAGTATAGGATATAGTAAAAAGCTTTGTATTCACTTCACTGTATGGGAAAATATTATACTCTATTCCAGTCTCAAACCGGATACGATTCTTATTATTTGAGAAAGTATTTTTTGAAATGCCACCTTCGTAACCCCAGGACCAATGTTTACTGAGACTCTTTACTAATGAATGTTGAAAATTAAAATTATCATTCTTAATGACGATCTTCTCACTATTGTTATTATCGTCTTCCATGCTATAGGTTGACCGGTTTTTACCAGCATCAAAACGAAATTCAACTTTTAAATCTTCTGTTACCCTGTTGGCCGACAAATTAATTTCCCATTCTGAAGTCTTATATACTTCATCAGTGCTGACATGCCCGTTAATGCCGGTACTGAAAACCCAATAATTCCATGGATCTTTTTTTGATAAACCCGGGCTATTCTCATCTTTATTTCTCTCGCCATTACTTTTCAAATCAATCTTCACATCACTCACCAGGTTCGTTTTAGCCAAATAAGGCGCCAGTCCCAATTTCAGATATTTGATAAAAAGATTACGGTCTTCAAACTCGGTACCATTCGGGTCAGTACTGAATCGTAATGTATCGGGTACGCCATGAAACCTGTTTTGTCCGAAAAAAATAAATTGATACTGCCTCCCATCACCACCTGTCCGATAATCTGTAATCAAGATATGAAGATCTGCTGCTTCATTATCCAGTAAAAAATCAACCACATTAATTTCCGACCGGATAAACTGCATATCACATCTTGCATTTTGGCAGTCGATAAATACTTTGAGCCTTTCAGGTTGCATACCGGTATTTTGAGCTGAACTATTTAAAGCACTTAATACAAAAGTTAATAAACACAGAAATACAGGAAGTAATCTTATCATATTGGGTTCGTTCCAGGGTGATCAATCTTCGCAAAGGAAAAACTTTTATTGTACTACAGGGTGTATAAGCCAGGAAAATTCTATGTTGTTATACTTTTTAACTCTTCTTTTTGAAAAGAAAGAATGAAAACCAGGTAATTTCCTTTTAGCTATATTTTATTTTATCGTCATTAAAATTTTATTAGTAAAAAAGCGATAAGATCCTTTTCTTAAAATTAATAACTACTGAAAGCATCGGTTAGCAATTTCCGGTTTTTGATCATTAACATTTGCTTTATCGCCTATAACCATTTTATTTCCCGTCATTTTTCTAATTTCACCCTTTGCAATTCTTAATTGAAAATTTCAGCAATTAATCAAATGAATTAGTATTTCCTTCAACTCTAAGAAAATGTGTTTAACAGTTACCCTTCTTTTATATTTAACCATCCGGAAAAACCAGGGAATTTAATCCGGAAGGAATGAAGAATTTCTGATTCCCGATAAAATTTTTTTATAAAATAATAAAGAACAAGATTTGAGAATATTTTTCCTTTTAATTTATAATCACAAGAGGTAAAAACAACGATATGATAAAGAAAATTATTCTCTTTTTCGTTATGAGCTGCACTTTTCAATTTATGAATGCCCAAAATACCTTTAAAGCCATAATAAAGGATAAAGCTACAAATGAAAAACTGGCAGGAGCTACTGTAAAGATTGGCGATAAAACACAACAGGCCAATGATAGCGGTAAGGTGATTTTTACTGATTTGAGTGAAAAAGATACAACAGCCGAAATATCTTTCACGGGTTATGAGACAAAATATTTTCACTTTTTAGCCGGCAGTGTGGTTGTTCATGAGATTTTTTTACTCCCTGCACATAATGAACTCGAGTCTGTAACTATTATTTCATCCACCAGAACCAACCAACGCATCGAAAATGCTCCGTTGAAAGTTGAAGTATTGGGTAAAGAAGAAATGAATGAAGAAAATACTATCAAACCCGGAAGTATAGCCAGTATTCTTGGAGATGTCAGCGGAATTCAGGTGCAACAATCTTCGGCAACATCCGGAAACAGCAATGTAAGAATTCAGGGACTTGATGGAAGATATACACAGATACTTCGTGATGGGATGCCCTTATTTGAAGGATTCAGCGGCGGGTTTGGCATTTTACAAATTCCTCCGTTAGATCTCAAACAGATTGAATTGATCAAAGGTTCAGCATCTACCTTATATGGCGGAGGAGCCATTGGCGGTCTAATTAACCTGATTTCCAAAAAGCCGACGTATGAGCAGGAAGCTGAATTGACACTTAATACAACCTCACTAAAAGAATCGAACCTCAATACTTATATTGCTAAAAGAGGAAAAAATGCAGGATATAATTTCTTCGGTGGCTATACCCACCAGGGAATTGTAGATGTAAATAAGGATGGTTTAAGTGATGTGGCAAGAAATAATGCTGTGATAGTTCATCCCCGGTTATTTTTTTATCCCAACGAAAAAATTAATATAGCAATCGGCTATACCGGTACTTTTGAAAACCGGATGGGTGGGGACATGCTGGTGGCTGAAGGTAAACCTGATGGTATTCATCAATATTTTGAAAAAAATATTTTACAACGACATACGGCAGACTTCCAATCACAATTCAATATTAATAACAATAATAAAATTGAAGTTAAAGCAGCCCTGAGTTTCTTTACCCGGGCCATTTCTACTAATAATCATTATTTTAAGGGAAGACAAGCTGATTACTTTACTGAATTTTCTTACATTTTATCCAATCAAAAATACAGTTGGGTATCCGGCATAAATTTCACAGGTGATAATTTTAAGATATTACCATCTGATCCTGTAATGATTGGAAATTTTTCCAATACTATTATCGGCGCCTTTTCTCAATTTACAGCAAACATAAAAGACAAAACTACTTTAGAGGCCGGATTGCGATCTGACTATCATAATACGTATGGGAATTTCTTATTGCCCCGTATTGCGCTGTTTCACAGGTTTGATGATCATTGGGCAACCCGTTGGGGAATTGGATTCGGTTATAAAACGCCTAATGTATTAGCTCCTCAGAATATTGATTACAGTATTGAAGACCTTGAACCTTTGCCTGCAGGTATCACTGCAGAAAAATCTGTAGGATACAATGCTGAGGTGAATTATAAAAAAGAATTTGAAGACGGTTCCTCTTTTTTTATTAACCAGGCATTTTTTCTGACCCGGCTGAACAATCCTGTTGTGGCAACACAAGACTTAAACGAGCATGTAAGTTTCAATAATGAAGGAAGTAATATTACATCAAGTGGTTTTGATACCTATATCAAAGCAGAGGTAAAAAGTCTTGAGTTATATGCCGGATACACATTTACAATTGTAAACAGGAACTATTTACAACAAGATAAATTCATGCCCCTGACACCCGAAAACCGTTTTGCTTTTGTAATCGTTTATGAAACCGGCAGCGACTGGCGTTTTGGTTTAGAAGGATCTTATACAGGAAAACAATACCGGTATGATTACACAAAGACACCCGGTTATATGTTCCTGGCAGCAATTATTGCCAAAAACATCAATGATAAAATAAACCTGGTTCTAAACTGTGAAAATCTTTTAGATTACCGGCAGAGCCGGCATGAATCTTTATATGAAGGTTCCATCACCCACCCTCAGTTTAAACCCTTATGGGCACCCATTGACGGAAGAGTTATCAATTTTTCTGTCTTGTATAATTTTGCTAAACAAAAAAAATAAGCTGCCTAACCCTGGTTTTATTAAACGGCTTCCGCACTCAATCGTTTGGCTTGTTTTTTTCTTTCATCTTCATCCAGTATCACTTTTCTCATACGGATAAATTTAGGAGTTACTTCAATACATTCATCCTGTTGAATGTATTCCATACATTCTTCCAATGTCATTAGTCGCTTCGGAGCAATGTTGGTGGCAGCATCACTTCCACTTGCCCGCATATTAGTCAGTTTCTTTCCTTCATTCGGATTTATAACCAGGTCACCCGGTTTACTATTTTCACCCACAATCATTCCTTTGTAAACATCTTCTCCCGGATCTACAAAAAAGAAACCACGATCCTGTAATTTATCTAATGAATACGCAGTAGTGTTGCCTTGATCTTTTGAAATCAATACTCCGTTATTCCTGCCGGGAATAGGACCTTTCCAGGGTTTGTATTCACTAAAGCGATGGTGCATTACTGCTTCACCTGCTGTATTAGTAAGCATTTGAGTACGCAGCCCGGTTAAACCTCTTGAAGGAATATCAAATTCAAGATGCTGCATATTGCCCTTGGTTTCCATCACCAGCATTTCACCTTTTCTTCTCGTAACGAGATCTATTACTTTAGAAGCAAATTCCTGCGGTACATCCACCACTAAATTTTCATAGGGCTCACATTTTTTCCCGTTGAATTCTTTTATGATTACCTGCGGCTGTCCTACTGTTAATTCATAACCTTCACGGCGCATGGTTTCAATCAGTATTCCCAAATGCAATATGCCCCTGCCATATACTAAAAAGCTATCTGCCGTTCCGGAATCTTCAACACGCAATGCAAGATTCTTTTCTGTTTCTTTCATTAACCGATCACGGATGTGGCGGGAAGTAACAAATTTTCCATCCTTGCCGTAGAAGGGTGAGTTGTTGATGCCAAACTGCATACTCATCGTTGGCTCATCCACACTGATCACCGGAAGAGCTTCTGGATTTTCAAGATCGGCTATTGTATCCCCAATATTAAATTCTTCAATACCTACAACAGCACAGATATCTCCGGCTACTACTTCGCTCACTTTCTTTTTTCCTAAGCCTTCAAAAATATAAAGCTCTTTTACTTTTAATTTCTTAATGGTGCCATCTGCCTGCACTAATGATACCTGCTGATTTTCTTTAATGGTTCCCCGGTTTACTTTTCCAATAGCAATACGTCCGAGAAAAGAAGAATAATCCAGTGATGTAATTTGCAATTGCAAGGTTCCTTCTGAAACCTTTGGAGCAGGTACATATTTTAAAATTCCATCGAGCAGCGGGTTGATATTATCTGTTTTGGTCAGCGAATCATTGAACCATCCATTCTTACCACTTCCATAAAATACGGGAAAGTTGAGTTGCTCTTCGGTTGCATCTAGATTAAAAAATAAATCAAACACACCGTCATGCACTTCTTCCGGGCGGCAATTGGGTTTATCCACCTTATTAATTACAACAATAGGATGCAGGTTCAGATGCAATGCTTTTTCCAAAACAAATCTTGTCTGCGGCATAGGGCCTTCAAAAGCATCCACCAACAACAATACACCATCCGCCATTTTTAAAACCCTTTCCACTTCACCTCCAAAGTCTGCGTGGCCGGGAGTGTCAATCACATTAATCTTAACATCTTTATAGGTAACTGCTGCATTCTTTGAAAAAATGGTGATGCCTCTTTCCCTTTCAAGGTCATTGCTGTCCATGATCAGTTCACCCGTTTCCTGGTTATCACGAAATACTTTTGTGGCGTGTAAGATTTTGTCCACCAAAGTAGTTTTACCATGGTCAACGTGGGCTATTATCGCTATGTTTCTGATATTCATAAAAAGTTAAAACCCCAATTCACTCGTATTGCTCGTACCCGATTGTTATTGGAATATTTATAAAATGAGGGCGCAAAGGTACGGCAAAACAACGGGGTGGGCAAATGAAAGATGAATCAGTATTGCCTGATTTTAGTGCTCATTATCCGGCAGTTGAGAGTTAAATTGTTTATTCTCCATTTCAGCAAAGTGCTATGCCAACATTTAAAACAACTTTCTGATCAGCACTGTTAATCCAGTAATTACCAGGCTAGCCAGTATCATTGTGGTTATGGGAAAATAAAAGCGGAAGTTCTGTTTTTCTACCCTGATATCTCCCGGCAGCCGTCCCATCCAATTTAATTTATCATGAAAAAAATAGACAACCAACCCTGCCAGGATCAATAATACTCCGGCTACTATCATGTATTTCCCGGTTACACTATTCATAAATTGAATATAAAAGTACCAAGATCCTGTCTTTCGTTTTCAGTTGTTTAAAAAATAATCCAAAATTAATTAGTTTTTGATTGCTAAATCATTTAGCTTTGTAGGCTCGATAAAATTTTTTACCCGTCAAAAGCTAAAAATTAACTTTGAATATGGCAAAATCAATTAACCCTGAAAAAAATACAGATATGGCAACTACTAATAACAGCGAAAAGCTGAAAGCCTTAAAACTGACCATTGACAAGATTGAAAAAGATTTTGGAAAAGGCAGTGTTATGATGATGAATGAAAAAGGTGAGCAGCAAATGGAAGTGGTTTCTACCGGCTCTATCGGGCTGGATATTGCACTGGGTATTGGTGGTTTGCCAAGAGGGCGAGTAATTGAAATATATGGTCCTGAATCTTCCGGTAAAACAACCATTGCCACACATGTTATTGCTGAAGCTCAAAAGAAAGGCGGAATGTGTGCCATCATTGACGCCGAGCATGCTTTCGACAGCGCCTATGCCCAAAAATTAGGTGTGGACGTAGATAACCTGCTGATCTCTCAACCGGATTATGGTGAACAGGCTTTAGAGATTGCAGATCGTTTGATTCTTTCCGGTGCGTTGGATGTCGTAGTAATTGATTCTGTAGCAGCATTGGTTCCCAAAAGCGAATTGGAGGGAGAAATGGGCGACAGCAAAATGGGGCTGCATGCAAGATTGATGAGCCAGGCTTTGCGTAAGCTCACTGCTACTATCGCTAAAACAAATACCATCTGTATTTTCATTAACCAGCTGCGGGAAAAGATTGGAGTAATGTTTGGCAATCCTGAGACGACTACCGGTGGTAATGCCCTGAAATTTTATGCATCTGTCCGTTTGGATATTCGCAGAATGGCGCAAATAAAAGATGGAGATGAAGCCATAGGAAACCGTGTTAAAGTTAAAGTGGTAAAGAATAAAGTGGCTCCTCCTTTCCGCTCGGCAGAGTTTGATATTATTTTCGGAGAAGGTATTTCTAAAACAGGTGAAATATTAGATCTCGGTGTTGAGTTAGGTATTGTCCAAAAAAGTGGAAGCTGGTTTAGTTACAATGCCGATAAATTGGGACAGGGTCGTGATGCTGTGAAACAATTGTTGCTGGACAATCCCGAGCTTTCCAACGAGATTGAAACAAAAATCAGGGAGAAGATAAAAGAGTCTCAGTCCGTATAACTTTTAGCATAAAAGGTTAGCAAGTACTTCCGTTTGCCTATGGTGAACGGTTTTTTTATTCTTTTATACCATTTAGTTATTAGTTTTCATTTCCCGTCGGTATAAATTCACATAATTAAAAAAACCAGGCTATGAATATTGTCTTAAGAGAATGGCGAAACGATGATAAAGAACCGCTGGCAAAGTTTGCCAATAATAAAAAGATTGCAGACAATATGCGTGATATTTTTCCAAATCCTTATACTATCGGTGATGCGGTTCATTGGATTGCGACCAGCGGAAACAGTATCCCACAAACCGTTTTTGCCATTGAAGCAGATGCATTACTTGCGGGTGGTTGTGGCATTCATTTAAAAGAAGATGTCTATAAATGTTCTGCAGAGATAGGCTATTGGGTTGCGGAACCCTTTTGGGGAAAAGGTATCGCTACAGAAGCAGTGAAACAATTATTGGAAAAGGCTATTCCGATTTTAACAAATGTTGTTCGTTTGTATGCTGAAGTGTTTGAACACAATAAAGCATCCATGAGAGTATTAGAGAAAAATGGTTTTCATTTAGAAAGCATTCGTAAAAAAGCAGTGATAAAAAATAATCTAATAATGGATGATTATGTGTGGGTGAAATTGTTGAACAAATGAAAGTAAATTTGTACCCCGCATTATGTCTTTTAAGCTCCATGCTCCATATCTTCCTGCCGGTGATCAGCCGGAAGCAATCCGTCAATTGACTGAAGGAGTTCTTACCGGAGAAAAATATCAAACCTTATTAGGCGTTACCGGAAGTGGTAAAACTTTTACCATTGCCAATGTGATTCAAAATGTACAGCGTCCTACCCTTGTTATCACTCATAATAAAACATTAGTCGCACAACTTTATGGTGAGTTCAAACATTTTTTTCCTGAAAATGCAGTTGGTTATTTTGTTTCTTACTATGATTACTACCAGCCGGAAGCTTACTTGCCCGTCAGCGATGTATATATTGAAAAGGACCTTTCGATAAACGATGAATTGGATAAACTAAGGCTTCATGCCACCTCTGAATTATTAAGCGGCCGCAGAGATATTATCGTTGTGGCAAGTGTTAGTTGCATTTATGGCATGGGAAATCCCACTGAATATGAAAATGGTATCATTCGAATTCAGAAAGGTCAGATAATTTCACGACAGGGCTTTCTTCATTCTTTAGTAAACTCATTGTACAACAGAACAACTATTGAATTCACAAGAGGCAGTTTCCGGGTAAAAGGAGATACAGTGGACATCAATCTTCCTTATCTTGATTTCGGATATCGAATTACTTTTTTCGGTGATGAAATTGAGGAGATAGAAAGCTTTGATATTGTTTCCGGAAAAAGGATTAGCGTGATGGAGAATGCTGCAATTTTCCCCGCAAATCTTTATTTAGCACCTAAAGATATGATTCAGCAAATCCTTGCAGAAATACAGGATGAAATGGCGGCACAGGTAAATTATTTTAAAAGTGTTGGCAAATTTATTGAAGCACAGCGGGTAAGTGAACGTGTCAACTATGATATCGAAATGATCCGTGAGTTGGGATATTGTAGCGGAGTGGAAAACTATTCCAGGTTCTTTGATCGCCGAAGACCCGGTACCCGGCCCTTTTGCTTACTCGATTATTTTCCGAAAGATTTCTTATGTGTGATTGATGAGAGTCATCAGACAATTCCACAGGTAAGTGGCATGTATGGTGGCGACAGGAGCCGGAAATTAATTCTTGTTGACTATGGTTTTCGGTTGCCTTCCGCATTGGATAATCGTCCTTTGAATTTTCATGAATTCGAATCTATGTTGAATCAGACGGTTTTCGTTTCAGCAACTCCCGATGACTATGAATTAAATAAATGTGGCGGCGTAATAGTAGAACAGGTAGTACGCCCAACCGGTTTATTGGATCCGCCCATTGAGATTCGTCCAAGCGTAAACCAGATTGATGATCTGCTGGATGAAATTGATAAAAGAGTAAAGAAGGGAGGTCGTGTTTTGGTGACAACACTAACCAAGCGAATGGCAGAAGAAATGGACAAATATCTACATCGAATTGATATTAAATCAAAATATATTCACAGCGAAGTGGATACATTGGAAAGAGTAGAGATCCTCCGCCAACTACGCCTGGGGCTAATAGATGTATTGGTTGGTGTAAATCTTTTACGGGAAGGGCTGGATCTTCCGGAGGTTTCATTAGTTGCTATTCTGGACGCAGATAAAGAAGGCTTTTTGAGAAATGAAAAGAGTTTGACTCAAACGGCAGGGCGTGCTGCCCGGAATGTTGACGGGCTTGTTATTTTTTATGCCGACACTATGACAGGAAGTATGCAAAAAACAATTGATGAAACCAATCGCAGGAGAGAAAAACAAATCGCTTACAATATTGAATACAATATTATTCCAAAGACAATCAAGAAAAGTAAAGAACAGGTCTTTGCACAGACTTCAGTATTGGATGTAAAAGGCTATGATCCGCAAAATCCTTATGCCATCGGTCCTTCTGAAGAATTAGTAACTGTGGCAGCAGAAGAACAAACTGAATACAAAACCATTCCTCAAATGGAAAAAGCTATTGGAAAAACAAAAAGACAAATGGAGCAAGCTGCCCGTGATCTTGATTTTATGGAAGCAGCAAGATTGAGAGACGAGATGTTTTTACTTCAAAAAAAACTGGAAGAAATGAAAAAATAAAGCTGCTTATCACTTTTTCCTCTTCTTTATTTTCCATTTCCTAAATTTACTTTTCTAATTAACACATGCCAATATGAGAATATTTTCACTTACAGTACTACTAATTATATCAACGACTATTGTTTTCTCCCAACCCATTCATTTTAATAAAGAAGAAAAAGCCTTTGAAAAGGCAACACTTTCGCAGGGAGAAATTCCTATTAATCGTTTACAATGGTTACCTGATTCACATGATTTCTGGATCAGCGATAAAGGAAGTGTTTTCCTTTATAGTGCAGACGATCTAAAAACGAATAAACTAATCATTAGTAATGAACAGATTAAAGCTTCAGGGTTAATTTCAAGAACAGAGTCCATAGTTTGGAGTACCGATCGTAATAAAATTCTGATTTATACCAACTCTAAAAAAGTTTGGCGGGGAAACACTAGAGGAGATTACTGGTATTTTGACCTCAAGACCGGAAAAGGTAAACCGCTCGGAAAAGGATTGCCCTCCTCTTCACTGATGTTTGCAAAATTTTCTCCCGACAATAAAAATGTTGCCTATGTAAGTAAGCATAATTTATATGTTGAAAATATTGCAACCGGGAAAATCAACCGGTTAACCAACGACGGAACAGATAGAATTATTAATGGAACATTTGATTGGGTATATGAAGAAGAGTTAAGTTGCCGTGATGGTTTCCGGTGGAGTCCTGACGGGAAAAGTATTGCTTACTGGAGGGTGGATGCGAGACCTACAAAAAATTACCTTATGATCAACAATACAGATTCACTCTACCCTTTCATTGTACCGATGGAATATCCGGTAGCAGGTGAAAAACCTTCCAGTGTGAAAATCGGTATTGTAACATTATCAACTAAAAAAACAAATTGGCTTCAAATTCCCGGCGACCCGGCAAATAATTATTTGCCCAGAATGGACTGGGCTGGAAATAATAAAGACATAATGGTAATTCAACTGAATCGCCGTCAGAATGAAGCAAGCCTTTATATGTGTAATGCTTTAACAGGTAAAGCCACAAAAATTTATACAGACAAAGATGAAACCTGGGTTGACGTTGTTAAGCCATTTGGCTGGGACGGACCATCCTGGACATGGGTAGAGAATGGAAAATCATTTTTATGGACCAGTGAAAAAGACGGCTGGATGCATATATATAAAATTTCGAGAGATGGAAAAAAGGAAGAGTTGCTGACCCGGGGTAATTTCGATGCTGATATGACGGCTTATGACCCCACAGGTGAAAATATTTTTTTTTTAGCCAGCCCATTTGATGCCACTCAAAAATATCTTTACCGCATTAGTCTCAATAATACTGATACAGTAAAAGTGACTCCAGCTATCTTTTCCGGAACTAACTCCTACCGCCTATCCCCGGATGCAAAATACGCAACACAAACGAATGGGAGTATCAACCGGAATTATAATATCCGGCTCGTATCTTTACCGGACCATAAAAAAGTATATCCCGAAGAAGATGATCGTTTCTCAAAACCACAGCTAGGTTTTCAACTGGAAAAATTCAAAGTGAAAACTGTTGATGGCGTAGAAATGGATGGTATCATGGCCAAGCCTGATAACTTTGATTCTTCAAAAAAATATCCTGTCTATTTTTATGTATATGGTGAACCGGCTTCAACCACAGCAGATGATGTTCCCGGCTTTGATAATTTTATTTCTCAACTCATACCGGAAGGATATATTGGTATTACAATGGACAACCGTGGTACTCCTGCTTACAAAGGAAGGGAATGGCGCAAATCCATATACAGGAAAATCGGCGTCATCAACAGCAGAGACCAGGCAATGGCAGCCAAAGAAATTCTGAAATGGTCATTTATAGATAGCAGCCGTGTAGCAGTGCATGGTTGGAGCGGTGGCGGGGCCATGACGTTGAATTTATTATTCCGATATCCTGAGATATATAAAACCGGTATTGCCATAGCAGCAGTCACAGATCAACATTTCTACGATAATATATATACTGAACGTTACATGGGACTGCCTCAGGAAAATGAAGCTGATTACGAACAGGCATCACCTAACACTTTTGCAAAAAACCTTCAGGGAAATTTGCTCTATATACACGGCACCGGTGACGACAATGTACACTACAAAAATGCTGAGGTGCTGATTAATGAACTCATTAAACAGGGAAAGCTTTTTCAGTTAATGATTTATCCCAACCGGACTCACGGAATCTATGAAGGCATGGGAACCGGAGAACAACTAAATTCTACTTTCATCAAATTTTTGAGAGATCATTGCCCTCCCGGAGCCCGTTGATTGTCAGGCAGGTGATCTAATTTTCGGAAAACTGAAACAGGCGCCGTAGATCTACGAATTGCCCGAATGTATTTGCCCTTGATTTCGATAATCATTTACACTTAATGATTGCAGCTATACAGAGGGTATAGTATTTTAGCCTCATCAAATCCTTGAATCCAATTTTGTAAAACCAAAAATCCGATATATGAAAAAGCGTGTCCGCAGAGCATTAAATTTTTTCGCATTCAATCTCTTGTTTTTTGCCTTGTACCTGAATTTCGTTCAAAAGGATAAAACTCCTGCTCCGGAATTAGTTAATCACCAGAATGTGCCGGCATATTCAAAAGCTGACAATTCTGTAAAATACACGAATGTGAAAGCTGAATCAGGAAATATTGCCACACCACAACAAGCGGTTTCCGAAAAAAATTAATGTTTTCGCAGATGGAATTACATCCATCCTAACATCATAAAAATAAAAGGTGCAGAACCTCTGGAATAATCCGGGGGTTTTTCGTTTTAATCCAATTAAGGCCAGCCAGATTGAAATAATTAACTTAGTGGCATGGCAAAAAAGATTTTTCTCCTGGATGCATTTGCTCTTATTTTCCGGGCATACTATGCTCTAATCAGAAATCCACGGCTGACTTCAAAAGGAAAAAACACTAATGCACAATTCGGATTCACAAATACCCTGGTGGATCTGATCAACAACCAGAAGCCCAGCCACATGGCTGTCTGTTTCGATACAGCGGCACCCACCGAACGTCACATTGATTTTGCGGATTATAAAGCAAACCGCCAGGAGGCGCCTGAAGATATTTTACTATCTGTTCCGGATATAAAAAAAATCATTGAAGGATTTAAAATACCCATAATTGAAGTGGATGGTTATGAGGCCGATGATGTCATTGGCACCTTAAGTAAACAAGCTGAAAATGCAGGATATGAAGTTTATATGGTAACCCCCGATAAAGATTATGGACAGTTGGTGACCGAAAAAATAAGAATTTATAAACCCGGTTACCAGGGAGGAAAAGTGGAAATACTCGGACCCGATGAAGTATGTACCCGGTGGAATATTAAAAGAGTAGAACAGGTAATTGATGTTTTGGGATTAATGGGTGACTCAGTTGATAATATCCCGGGAATTAAAGGCGTAGGAGAAAAAACAGCTGCTAAATTACTGGCTGAATTCGATTCAATAGAAAATGTTTTATTGAATGCTGATAAAATAAAAGGAGCGCTGGGAGAAAAAATAAAAAAAGGAAAGGAAGACGCCCTGCTTTCTAAAAAACTGGCAACCATTATTACGGATGTTCCTGTTGAGTTTCATGAAGAGAACTTTAAAATCAAAGATTGGGATATAGAAAAGCTGAAGCAGGTATTTTCAGATTTGGAATTTAAAACCCTGGGAAAAAGATTATTAGGAGAAGATTTTACTTTATCCGGTAAATCAATTAATCCCTCAATTGAAAAAGCAATTCCTATTGGAATACAAACTGATTTATTTGGAAATATCCTGGGTTCTGAATCTCCTAATACAGCAATCTCCGCATCCCCTGAATCCGATATTGTTGCAGAAACTGAAAACACTAACGGGCTTATAGCTGAAAAAAATATTCATAATACAGAACACAAATATGAGGCAGTCGTAACAGATTCTGCATTAAAAAAGCTGATAGCGGAATTAAAAAAACATGATGAGATTTGTTTTGATACGGAAACCACAGGGATTGATGCGAACGATGCAGAATTGGTAGGTATGAGCTTTTCGATAAAACCCGGGGAAGCCTATTATGTGCCCTGCCCTGATGATTATAAAGAAACCAAAGAACTTCTCGGTCATTTCAGTCCTCTTTTTAATGATACGTCTAAAACCTGGATTGGTCAAAACATCAAATACGATTTACTGATTCTGAAATGGTATGGGACAGAACTAAAGGGAAACCTGTTTGACACTATGCTGGCACATTATGTAATTGATCCGGAAGGTAAAAGAGGAATGGATGTTCTCAGTGCAAAATATCTGCAATACGAACCGGTGCATATTGAAGAACTAATCGGGAAAAAGGGGAAAACTCAAGGCAATATGCGGGATGTGGAACTGGAAAAAATAAAAGAATATGCTGCTGAAGATGCTGATATTACTCTCCAGTTAAAAACTATTTTTCTTCCAAAACTTAAAGAAAAGAAGGTTGAAAAAGTTTTTTACGAAGTTGAAAATCCGCTGGTAAAAGTTTTGACCGATATGGAATTTGAAGGAGTAAAAATTGATGAAGATTTTTTGAAAGACTACTCCCGGGAGCTGAAACGGGAAGCTGACAAATATGAATCTGCGGTTTACAGTGCAGCGGGGGTACGCTTTAACCTGGCTTCTCCCAAACAATTAGGAGAAGTATTATTTGATAAGTTAAAACTGGATCCTTCAGCCAAAAAAACAAAAACAGGACAATATCAAACAGGCGAAGATGTTTTATTGAAACTTGCTGCCAAAGGAAATACTATTGCTGATGATATCCTTGCATTTCGTGAGCTCACTAAATTAAAATCCACTTATGTAGATTCTTTACCTGAACTTATTAATCCTAAATCCGGAAGAATTCATACTACTTACGGGCAGGCAGTAGCTGTAACCGGTCGCTTAGCCAGCAATAATCCTAATCTGCAAAATATTCCTGTAAGAACAGACAGGGGTAAAGAAATTCGAAAAGCATTTATTCCCAAAGACAAAAAACATGTTCTGATCAGTGCCGACTATTCACAAATTGAATTACGGATTGTGGCAGCAATAAGTGGAGATAAAAATATGTGTAATTCCTTTCTTGCAAAAAAAGATATCCATACAGCCACAGCTGCCAGAGTATATAATGTAGAAGAGAAAGAGGTCACTAAAGAAATGCGCTATAAGGCAAAAAGCGTCAATTTCGGAATCATATACGGGCAGGGGGCTTTTGGCCTCGCTGATAATTTAGGAATAAGCAGAACAGAGGCTAAGCAGATCATTGAAAATTATAAACAGCAATTTCCGGGTATTCAGAAATATATGGATGATATGATCAATTTCGCAAGAGAACACGGCTATGTTCAAACATTGATGGAAAGAAAGAGGTGGTTGAGAGACATAAACTCAGCAAACTTTACGGTCCGTGGTTTCGCTGAGAGAAACGCCATAAACTCTCCCATCCAGGGTACTGCTGCAGATATGATCAAGTTGGCAATGATAAAAATTCACCATGCCTTTATTAAAAATAAATTCCAATCAAAAATGATAATGCAGGTGCACGACGAGTTGGTATTTGATGCGTTGAAAGAGGAAGTAGAAGAAATAAAACCTGTAATTATTGATTGCATGCAAAAGGCATTACCCTTACCTAACAATGTACCGGTGATCGCAGAGATTGGACTGGGTAACAATTGGCTGGAAGCACATTAATTTATTGTAATACTTTACTTACCGGCAACTATCAGTTTCTTGGTCTCGACTATCCGGCCGCCTTCTCTTACAAAGCTTACAAAATAAGTACCGGGTATCAGGCCACTCATTTGTATAATATTCCGGCCATTCGTATTTTCTTCTTTTACTTTTTGCCCCAATACATTCCAAACCACAATGGTCTCAATCTTCCATGCCGGGTCACAACTAACAAAGAAAATATCCGGTGTCGGATTGGGCCAAATCTGATTAAGCCCGCTGCCCGGAACACCGCCTACAGCAACAATGTTGGAATAAAAATAAGTGCCATCAAGATTAACAACTTTCAACCGGTAAAAGCTGATTCCTGAATAGCTGTTTGAATCAACCGATGCATAATCTAACTGTGATAAGTTTAAAGCACCATTGACCAATGATAAAATAGTGTCTCTTTGAATGAAGCTGTTCTCATTACTTAACATTCTTTCTAAAACAAAATAACTTACATTGATTTCGGGTTTAGTGTACCAGTAAGCTAATACGGTGCTATATCCTGTTCTTCGGGCATTGAACCAAAGATTGGTTTGTAATGCAGTTGTCCCGGTTCCGGTAAGCTTGGTAAAATAAGAAGGTGAACCAATTGTATTATTAAAAATTCTGCTGTTTACACCACTTCCGGGTAATAGGCTGCCCGAGGTAATAAATCCGGGTACGGGAGTGCTTTGAGGAGCCCCGGTATCCCAGTTGTTTCCATTGAAAAAAGCTACATAGGCATAGCTCCGGTTAGCCTTGAACTGAGATCCTTCATCCCGGTTTAAATGTTGAAGAAATACCTCAGATTCTCCTAACCCCGGGCCTGATCGCTTACCAATTTCCCATGTTTTGTTTACACTCTGAGAAACCATATTTGTACCGGTAACCCGTCCGGATTTTACACTATCAAAAACATTTACATAGAAATCATCACCTGTAGAAATATTATTCAAAATAGCGGCCGGTGTATATGAATTATTTCCGCTCCCAACAGGGAAATCTATTCTTCCATCACTGTTCCTGATATTTTCACGTATCAGGTAGCCGGTTCCGGGTTTATTACCGGTAACAAAATAACGGAGAGAGTCATACCCTTTGATTACACCGGGATCGTTTTCACCAATTGTCATCATATAATCAGATAAAAACATGCGGCCGCTGGAAAATCGGAATTCTTTCCTGACTTTGACACTGCTTCCGTTCAATTGAACTCCATTATTATTCTGTATCTGTAAATGAGAAAATAAAGGCCCTGTCTTTGTGGCCGCATTATATCCTCCTATTAAGACCTGACGGATACTATCTGAAATGAATCGAATCCAGCCTCCGGTTCCACTAACACCATTGCCGGAAAGGCTTTCATCTGTAATCAGGGACTGAGGGTCATTATCCCAAACAGTTCCAGAAAAATTTACAAATGCGCTTTTACCAACTCCAAAATTTCCATAATTAATTACATTGGAAAAAATAGTTGCTGAATCGCCGTTAAAAAATATTTTGGCAGATTTGGGAATATAAAAACCGGTTTGTGAATACGTAGGGGATGTGCAAAGAACTATTACTGCAAAAATGAAGTAGTTAATATTTTTCTTTGTCCAATTCAAAAGTCTCGTTTATTTTTTTTCTGCATCAAAGCGCAATGAATCTGCAAGTCTACTTTATCCTGATAATTGTTAACGTTATACTTGGCCGGGTAGTTCCATAAGTTCCGGGTACCAGCTGTACACTTGTATTTGATCCTGTCAACTGAAGCTTTAATACTTGTCCGGATGTAACGCTGACTAAAAAATTGTTAGCAATATTGGGATTAGGACCGGCAGCATAAACAGAACTTACACTACCGGGTATTTCAGTACCATTTAAAGTTGCTCTGATATCCAATTCACGGGTTCCGCCACCGCTATTATTTACACTCCCACTGTAAATAACCTGGTAAAGTCCGGTTTGATTACAGGTAAAATTCTGTGCACTGCTTATAAGAGAATGAGTCCAACCACTTAATTCAGGATGTGCTGTTTCAAATGTTATATCAGTCCAGTTTCCTGCTCCGGTAAAAGTTTTATTAGATGTGCTATACGCAAAAACATAATTATCTGTAGTAACCGGCGCAGCGTCCACCCATGTTGGTGCAGTGCCGCTTCCATTCGATTTCAAAAGATAACCGGAGGTTCCCGGGTCGTTATCAGGCATCAATGCACCACTGAAACGAACATTTCCTGTTACATCCAACGCCTCTGCCGGCGTATTATAATCGCCAATCTTCAGATTGGTATTAAATGCAGCATAATTATCTCCAACTGCCAACGTAGGATTATCGGGGTTGGCACCGCCGATATGAAATGAAGGTGTTCCGGCTCTTGCGTAACCCGACCTTGCTTCGTACCTTATATTCCTTTGACTTGCTGCTGTTTTAAAAATAAAATCAACTAATGTAATAGAAGGGTCGGTAGTTTCAAAAATGGCGCCGTTCTCTGCCGTTCTGTTTCTTAATCTTAAAATTGATGAACCATAGGTATCGCCATCCTGCCTCAACACAAGTTCCTTCGTTGATCTTATTGTTCCTGAATTTGCATCCCCGATTTTTAAATCTCCTGTAGCGGCAACAATTCTTGCTCTCTCAGTATTATTAGCCCTGAAAACCAAATCCTGGTTATCTGTTGTTCCGATAAAATTCGTAGATGGGGTAGTTCCTGAATTTCCCGTTATGTTCCAGAAATTTCCGGTATTAATTGATGAAGAAATTAATCCGGTACCTGGGTTATAGGTTATCCCGGATCCACCCGTGAAAAGGCTTCTCACTTTAATTGAAAAGTTTGAAATATTCGAAGTGTCAACAGAAGAAAGCTTATTGTTAAACGTATTCCAGTCGGTATTTGACAGAAAACCGTTTTGAGATGCATTGGCCTGTTTTACCTGTATTGTTGTTCCGCTCCCTACTACTGCATTGCTCCCGCCGGTGATAGTCAATACACCTGAGCCGGTTTCTGTAAGATTACCTGTAGAAAATGAATTGGCTTTGCTGTTGAATGCATTCCAATCTGCACTACTCAGATACCCATTAGTAGTAGAAGTAGCCTGGGTGATTCCAATCAGACCTGTTGATGCATTATAGGTTAACGGTGCTGAAACGGTATGCAATGAACGAACTTTCGTATAAAAATTACTGATATAACCTGTATCCATTGTCAGGGCGCCGGTATTGTTATTGATTGAAGTAACACCTGAATTGGTAATTACGCCAGTACTGTTATTGTAAGTAATTCCTGCTCCTGCTGAAAGCAATGATCTTACTTTAAGATAAAAGTTTGAAATATTTGTTGTATCAATCGAATTAAGTTTTGTATTAAATGCTGTCCAGTCCGCCGCAGTTAATAATCCCCTGCTTGTAGCTGATGCGGATGGTATATTTAACGAGATGTTTCCTCCTAAAGAAGCAGGTGTACCGCTTACGTTAACATCTGTTCCTGTTGTACCCAATGTTATTCCTATCGTTGAATTAACAAGTGATGAATTCCCGATATTGGTTAATGTATTGCTTGATCCGGAAATTGTTTTTCCTGAAAACGTTTGTGCCTCATTCAGGTTAGCAATAACTCTTGTAACTCCGTTCGCCCGGTACTTCAATTGGCTTGCTGTGGTATTATACCAAATATCTCCATTGGCTAACGTTGAAGGATCGGCTGAATTACCGGTTAATCTTATGTCTGCATATAACCCCGATGCAGAAAATATCTGTTTACTTCCACTTGTATAAGTGTTGCTCTGATCTCTATACACCCCTGTTGAGGGCAGATCTGTTTTTGCCAGTGCCCGGAATGTAGGTGTGCCGGAAGTATTAACCGGTGAGGCAAATACCAGGTTTTGTGCTTGCGAGTTTAAAGAGAATGATAAAGCAGGGGTGCTGGTAGGATTTGCAACAGAAGTTGTAAATAACGGCGATAAATTTCCAGAACTAAACGAAGTAATCGTTCCTCCGGTAGTAGCGGCATTTAATGTATTCCCAGTAAAAGACAAGCCTGTTCCTAAAGTTATTTCTGCAACAGAAGTTCCGCTTGCACCTGATCCCAATAGTCTATTTGCAGTCATCGCTTGTATTTTTGAATAGGTAACAGCATTAGGAGCTATCGTTGCACCAACACTCCCCGGACCCGATGCTGTCACATCACCCGTAAGAGCAGTAATATAATTTCCTGCATTTTGTTTTGTATTAAACGTATTCCAGTCAGCAGAACTCAGATACCCATTAGTTGAAGTGGTGGCCTGGGAAATTGAAAAGTTCCCGTTTGTTGAATTATAGCTTAACGGGGCGCTGGCACTTAGTGACTTTCTTGCCAATGAGTCCTGGTAATATTTATTATTAGTTCCTTCATTAATATTATCTGTTGTTAATACAACTGTTCCTGTTTGCGAATTGACAGAGTTTACTGCAACCGAACTTGGGTTTCTTTGCCAGATGGTTCCATTATAAATTACATCATCACCCACAGAAAAAGTAATGTTTCCTGAACCTAAATTTTGTGTACCTGCTACAGTTACTCTATACGTCCAGCCTGCGGTTCCGGTTCCATCAGCCAATGCCGGGGTATTGGTGGACGCATCCCATGTTCCTCTGTAAACTTGTGCTCCAACAGGTAATTGCGATGTAGGTACTTTTCCACCAGCATCCAGTGTAGCGACTCCATTGTTGGCACCTTTTTCAGTTACATCAATTTTCAGGTTTGCTCTTGCATCTGTATAATATTTATTTATATATCCTTCATTAATATCATCACTGGTTAAAACTACAGTACCTGCCTGCCCGTTTACGGATGTTACCTGCGATGTCGCCGGGTTTCTTTGCCAGATGGTTCCATTATAAATAATATCATCACTTGCATATAATGTAATAGGCCCTGAACCAAGATCAATTGTACCTCCCACAACAACCCTGTATGTATCTCCTGAGGAGCCTGTTCCATCCTGTACATATGGAGTATTAGTAGATGCGTCCCATGTTCCCAGGTAAACCTGTGCCCCAACTGCTAACTGACTAAGAGGAACTTTACCTCCCGCATCCAATGTTGCGACACCATTATTGGCTCCTTTCTGCGATAAATTGATTTTCAAATTAAGCGCTGCCTGGGTTGCAATGCTGACCGGTTTGGATGAGTCAGGAGTGTTGTCAACATTTCCCAAACCTACATCTGCTTTCACAATTCCGGTTGGAGTAATGATCGTTGGTGAGTTGGATCGTACAACATTTCCTGTACCGGTTGTCGGAATTTCTTCAATCACACCAGATCCGGATGAAACTCTTCCTAATACTCTGTCAGTTGCAGAAACATTTTGAATCTTGCCATAAGTAACTGCATTAGGCGCAATAGTTGCGGTTACACTTCCGGGACCTGTAGCTGATATATCGCCTGTCAATGCTGTAATATAATTTCCGGCTGCCTGCTTATTATTGAACGTATTCCAATCCGAACTATTCAGATATCCATCAGTACTTGCTCCTGCCTGTGACATACTGATTTGTCCATTTGCATCAAGAGTAATTGGAGTAACAGAAGAAAAAAGTCCTCTAACCTTTTGATAAAAGTTAGTAATATTAGTAGTGTCAATCGAAGTGAGATAAGAAGGGGTTGTATTCACCCATGTGCTTCCGTTATATTGTAAAAGCTGTCCGCTTGATGGTAAAGTAACAGTTACATCAGTAAGATTAGTAAGTTTTAAATAGTTCTCTGATGCAATGGGTTGCCACTGAGAATTGGTTCTTATTAATAATTTATTCGTAGGAACAAAATAAATTATCATCCCGTTCGGTGGGTTCAGTACATCAATCAATGTGGTATCCGTTATCCTGGGTAACAGTAGGCCCTGGTTGGTAGATACCAAATCTAATACAGCTGATTTTTCTACCGTATATGGATTGTCACCTAACCGCAACTGTTGGGATCTAACTGTTTCACTTAACAAAATGAGTAAAACAGTTAGTCCAAGCCAATTGATCACTCTCATAACAGCTTGTATTAATACGCAAAGACCTACTTCTTGATAATAAACCAGTCAGTACCGTTGGTCTGCAAGGTTACATAGGTCCAGTCATTATAAATTCTATAAGAAACCCCACCATCAATAGTACCGGAAGCCGGCACAATGGTAAGATCATTATCAATTCCGCCTGTACCGATCTTTTTGATGGTGTAGATACGTCCTGCAAAAGCTCCCGGAGCAGGTAATGTAATTGTAATGGCTCCGGATGTTGTATTTGCTAATACGGTATTATCAGTACCGGTAAGAGTGTAATTAGAAGTTACTGTTGTTATTGCCATAGATAATGACCCGCTAACCTGAACAGTTGAATTTGCATTACCGGATGCACCAACTATAATAGCTGATGCAGCTGCTACGCTATCCTGGAATGTTTTACTTCCGGCAAAGGTTTGAGCTGAGGTAGTAACAACTCCACGATTGCTGGTACCCGCATCCGGGACATTTAAGAAAATAGAATCTGTTCCATTAGTGCTTACTGTCAGATCAGTTCCTGAATTTCTAAATGCAATAGATTGAGCAGAATCCCTGTTGCCATTGATAGCTCTTATTGCATTTCCAAATGCGGAAGCACTTACTTGTCTTTTTTCAACCACTCCATTATTTATTACTAACACAGAGTCTGAACTGGCATTATTTGCAACACTGTTTAATGTGAGTGAGCCATTTACCGTAGTATTACCGGCAAAAGTTTTATCTCCTCCAAATGTTTGTGCTCCGGCTGTAACTATACCCGGATTTGTAGCATCTGCTGGAGTTAACGTTATTGTTATCACATCACCACTTCTTGAAACAGTAGCTCCATTTACGCTTGAAGAACCGGCAACAGTGCCTATCTGAACATCAGTTACTGAATTTTGAATTTTCTGCCAATCAGTATAGGTCAGGAAACCATAGGGTCTCGAGGCTCCTGCTGAACCATTTTGCACCGGCAAAAAGAGAGCTATAGTACTATCGGCAGCTCTGTTTTGTACCAGTACATTATTAGAAGTGTCGCTTGCCTGTGCAGTTATGGATAACTGCTTTGTTTGAATGCCGTTGATTGCTTGTATTGCATTTACAAATGCAGAAGATGACATAGTCCTTTTATATACTGAACCATCTGCTGCCAATACTAATACATCTAATTCATTTGTACCCGAAGCGAGATTTTCCAATTTCACTGTTCCGTCCACATTTAATTTTGCTGTCGGATTATTTGTACCAATTCCAATATTGCCACTGGCATCAATACGCATGGCTTCATTGTTATTTGTTTTCAAAACAAGTGGCTGCCCATCTAATGTCCCCAGGAAATTCGTTGAAGGATTAGTTCCACTATTACCTGTCAATGACCAATTGGAATTAGCAGCAGACATATCTGCAATCTTTTTCCATGAGCCATTACTGCGCAAACGAAGACTGTTATCTGTAGTCAGGTAAATGATCATCCCATCCGGAGGGGTTAATGCATTAATTGCCGCTGTATCTGTAAGACGTGGCAACAATAAACCCTGACGGGTACTCTCCAGTTCAAGTATGGATGACTTCTGAATACTGGTTGGATTATCTCCGATTTTCAACTGGGCTTGTGTCAGGATGCTTACAAACAATAAAGATAAAAGTAACGGGAGCCTTTTCTTAAGGAATGATAAAAATAGGGACATAGATTTGGTTTTTAAAGGATTTGAATTCTTTCAAGAGATACGAATTTTTTTAAAAACGTATCCAACACTTTCATAGTATGTGAGCTAAGAGTATAATCCTAAAAAATAAAATGAATGTGCTGGTTTTTGATAATTGTTGACCGCTTTTCCCAAAAACAAGTAAAATTCCTTAGCAAATTTTCTAGTCAATAGTTTAACTCTAGGTAACTGAATAAAAAAAACCCACAAAGGGGTTTCAAAGTTTGTAAGTCAGAACACGAGAATGGTTCGGGTTAATTATTACCTCCATTTCGGCGTTGTGGCCTCATGGATGGTTCAATCTGGTCTTTCCAGATCTTAAAATCAGCTTCACCAAGGATAACTTTTAATTTGTTGTCCCTTTCTTCAGTCAGGGGTTGCATTTTTTCACGCATCGCCTGGCGGTCCCCACCATTTGTCATTTCCTCCCTGAGTTTATCCTGAGCTCTGTAATAATTGGCAAAAGCAGAATCCACATCCGCCATTCTTTTTGCATCCGGTTTGAATGCACTGTCGATTTTTGCATGAACCGATGCAACTCTTTCTTCAACTGTGCGACGTTGAAATTGGGCATTTGCAGAAACTATTGCAGCAAACATAACTACCAGAAACATGAAAGTTTTTGTTTTCATCTTGTTTATTTTTAAATTTTAAAATTGTTGTTCCACCTTTAAGCAGCCTATTTGCGGTTTGTTGAGTCCTTACCGGAACTTTGGGAGGTTTTGCGGTTGGATGGCCGGGAGTAAGATCTGTTTATAATTTTACTTAGTAACGTGTCAAACTTTGGTTTTTGATCATCTGTACATAGCTCTCTTACCTTCCGAAAATGTCTGAAACTTTGCAACTCCTGTGCTTTTTCTTTTTGTGCCAGGTTTTCAGCTGCCTTTTCCAATACTGAATCTGCAATAGAAGGGTGACGCATAATACTGAATAAACTGTCTTTTGCCTTTCTGACTTCCAGTAAAAGCGGCCTCAGGTTTTCAAAATGCTGATCTCTGAGCTGAACAAACTTTACAGATTGTTCAGGTGTAAATCCTAATTGCTTTTCAAAATATTCCGAAAATGATTTTCCCCTATCCTGTGATTTTTTATTTTCCTTTTTCCCAAAAAACATAAAGCCTAACAGTGCAACATTGGAAATAAGAAGTACAACAATAATTAATACCAGTATTTTATTTTTGGGCGATGTCATTCTGTTCCGGGTTTATATCATACAAAGACGATACAGAAAGGCTGTATTCATTATCGGAGATCACAGCAGAATCGTTTTGGCCGGTAGAAGCAGGATTAGAAGAAAAATGAAAAATAACTGTTATGTTAATCAATAAGAATAAAGCAATCGTTGCAATAGCAATAGTCGGTTTTGAGATAATAGAAGCCATTTTTTCCCACAGCGATGTAGTCTTCATTTGCATTCGGCCAATAAGACGGGTATAGAAAAACGGTTGTGGAGAAGCCCGTCGGATACCATCAAGGCTTTCCAGAATTTTTTCCGTTTGATTATTTATGTCTGTCTTGTTGACCATACTTCCTATTTGACGTTACGAACTTATAAAACTTTTGCTCGATTCTGACTATTGATATCAGAACATATGCATTCCTCCCATCTCAGGCCTGAATCTATTATTATTGTTTGTCATATTAGGTTTTCCGAAATTTTTCAGGCTATAAGTGAAGGTCAGCATAAAATATTGTTGTAATACCTGGGTCCGGGTGTCCTGAATAAAGTTTTCAGATACAGTCCTGACCAGGCTCTGATTCTGTTTTAATAAATCGAATGCAGAAAGCTTCAATTCTCCCTGCCTGTTTTTCAGGAATTTTTTTCCTATTGCTGCGTTCCACAGCCAGTAGTTTTGATTCATGCCTGCAGACAATCCATTATAAGACTGGCCAGACAGGTCATTTTGAAAGAACCATCCGTTTTTGCTGAGTAGGTTTAATTGTAAGCCGGCAGACTGATTTACATAATTATTATTTGCCTGTCCTTTTGCTGTACTGGTTGCCTGGTTAAAGCTGGCATTATATGAAATATTAAAATCTATATATTCATTTATATTGCTGGCTATCACAACACCTGTATTATATCCATAATTATCGGTAATCGTTTTGACCTGGTTTATAAGACCCGGCATCCTGGAATAAGTAAACCCTGCACTGAGATTGAAATTGGATTTAATGAACCTGAGCGGAGTACTGAAAGTTAGAAAAGTTCTCAGGCTTTTATACCCATTTACATTTACAGGCTTTGACAATTGTGATCCATATTTCAATATAATACCCTGTTGAATTGTTGAATCTGCTGTTGGGCTAAACGTAGCATTTGAAATATAATTCTGCTGTGATTCCATATAAACATTTGCAAAAAGACTTTGTCCTTTTGAAGTGTTGGTAAACGTATATCGTCCTGACAAGTAATGGGAATAAGATTGTTTCAGCTCGGGGTTACCGCTACTTACCCGCAATGGGTCGCTGGTGGTAACTACATCCTGCAATTGCGTTACAGAAGGGAAATTAGTTCTGGCCCTGTAAAAGATCCTGATACTGCTCCGGGGAGAGATCTTTTTCATCCACATCAAATTGGGTAAAACATTGCTGAAAGATTGATCTACCTGTATATTTGTCGGAAATATTCTTTGGCTTTGCAAACGGGAATGCTGAAAAGAAACTCCAACTGAAAATTGATTATCCCGGCTCTGGCCCAGGCGATAGGTTACACCGCCATTTTGAGTTGTAGTTGTATTATCAAATTTGTTAGAAAATAATGTATCAAACCTGGAATATTTTTGTCCTATCAAATCATAAGAATAGGTTTTCTGGTCAGCCTTATTTTTTGAAAACGAAGGGTTATAATTAAACTGTAATTGCCCTTTTTTCCCTATTGGCTCCGTATAAGCCGCATTGGCAGAAATAGTATGCCCATTGGTAGGATTGGTGACGTACTGATTTTGTAATGAATCTAAAGGAACTTGGGAAAAAGGATCAAAAAAGCGGTACTGGGAATACACGAAGTTTTCGCCATTATTCTTATTAAAAGTTGTATTCAGATCCACAGAAAATGTTCTTCCTTTCTTTTTAAATGAGTGCCGGTATAAAATACTATTTCTTAAATTATACCCGTCTCTGTTATAGGTGCTGTTGCTATTAGCAGTATTCAATGAATCATTAGTATCGTAGAAAGCATGGGAGATACCTCCTGAAAGAGATTTATTATTTTGAAAATTCAGGCTGGGTGAAATAATAAATGAATTGTTTGAATCCATTTTATATTCAATCCGCATATTTATCCGGTGATTAAAATTCTTACTTGTTGAATTGTTATTTTGATCTGAGAATTGAGTTTTACCATTAAACAATGTCTGGCTTTTCACAAGCTGATCATTTGTATTTGTACTGTTATTGAAAAAATAACTACCGGTCATATTAACTTTCTGAGACCACTTGTCAGAGTAATTTATCCCAAATGAATTGGTGGTGCTTATTCCATTTTGTTGCCCAACCGAAAAACCACCTCCACCACCGCCAAAACCACCACCGCCGCCACGGCCACCAAAATTTCCACCGCCAAAACCACGACCGCCCCCCATACTGGTTGCACCTAAGAGATCCTGTGAAGCAAAATTTTGTTGATTAATATTATTAAAATTTCCAATGAAGGAAATACGGCGATCTCCACTAAAAAAGCTCACATTTCCACCACCTGAATACCTGTCATCAGTTCCATATCCGGCATATATCCTTCCAAATTGTCCATTTTTCAATCCACTTTTAGTAACTATATTTATAGACTTGGAAGAATTGCCGTCATCAAATCCTGTGAATTGAGCCTGATCGCTTAATCGGTCAAACACCTGTATTTTATCAACAATAGCAGAAGGGAGATTTCTAAGAGTAGCTGTAGCGTCATCACCAAAAAAATCTTTGCCATCCACAGTTACTTTTTTTACCTGGTCACCCTGTGCGGTCACATTTCCGCTTTTATCAACAGTAATTCCAGGCATCTTTTTAATTAAATCTTCAGTGGTTGCATCCGGATTGACTTTGAACTGGCTGGCATTAAATTGAGTGGTATCACCTTTTTGCTGAGTAGGAGGAGTTCTTGAAACTAATACCACTTCTCCCATTTGTTTAACTTGTTTTGCAACAGCTATGGTTCCCAGATCTAAAGCCGGGTTCTGTGTTTTAAGCCGCCTGGAAAAACCATCATAGTCAATAAAGCTAATTCTCAGAATAAATGAATCTATAGGTAAAGACTTAAATTCAAAAGATCCTTTTGTGTCTGCAACTGTTTGAAAACTAACAGTCGTATCCTTAACTTTTAAAAGCGTTAATGTGGCTCCCGCCAAAGGTTTATTATCTGCACTGTCTACCAGCTTTCCCTTAATACTCTGAGCCTGAACAGCTCCTGATAAAATCAACAAATAAAAAAAGACGAATCTAATTTTCTTCATAAAAATAATTATACAGTTTAGACGCCCAAACATAGTATAACCTTCGTATTTCAATAGGAAAATTCTTTTTCTTGATGATCGGCAAAAAAAAGATATAAAGTGGTTATAAAATTGCCTTTTCGATTATCACGAACACATCTTATTTACCTGAACTCTATTATCTTGCACTCTCTTAAGAATAAAATGATATATGGAATATTCTAAAATTGTTGCTGTTACCGGTTTACCGGGACTATACGAATTGATTAACAGTAAAACTGATGGAGCTATCGTTCGTTCGCTTGAAGATAAATCTACCCGTTTCATATCAGGCAGGATTCACAACTTTTCCCAATTGGAAAGTATTGAAGTTTTCACAAAAGCAGATAATATCAATCTTGCGGACGTTTTTATTGCCATGCAAAAAGGAAATACCAGTCTTCCCAATGAAAAAGATCCTGTCGCTGTAAAAAAATACTTTGAAACCATAATGCCGGATCTTGATTTTGAAAGAGTATATAGCAGTGATCTTAAAAAAATGGTACGCTGGTTTGATATACTTATAAAAAATAACATAGAAATAAAACTTTCTGAATCAGAAGCACCATTAATAGAGCCGGAAGCTGAACCCGCTGTTGATACAAAAGAAGAAAAGCTCACTGCATCAAAAGATAAGAAGGCGGCAAAGAAAACAGAAAAGAAAGCAACCGCCTCCAAGAAAAAATAGTCTTTGGCATTTTCCTGACCTTTCTAAAATTATTTATGAATTATTCTGCCGACATAAAGAAAATGTCTCGTCATTTCCTTCCTGAAGAATTTGCAATTACTACATGGGAATCGTTGGAGCCCTTTTTAAAAAACCTGGTAGACAGAGGAATAAATAATCTGCAGGAGTTGGAACAATGGTTGCACGATGCCAGCGAACTGGAGGCTGTAATCAGTGAAGAGGCAAGTTGGCGGCAAATCCGGGTAACCTGTGATACTGAAAATAAAAGCCTGGAAGAATCGTTCGTTTTTTTCATGATGGAGATTCAACCCCAGATTCAAACCTATTCAGATAAGTTAAACAAAAAGCTAATTGAAAATCCATTTGCCGGAGAATTGGATTCTAAAAAATATTTTACCTACCTGCGAAATGTAAAGAAGAATATTGATTTGTTCCGGAAAGAAAATATACCCTTGCAGGCTGAGCTCAATGTAGAATCCCAGCATTATGCAATGATAGCAGGGAAAATGACAGTACAGGTAAAAGGACAGGAATATACGTTGCAACAGGCAACAAAATTTTTAGAAAATCCTGACCGGAAACTCAGAGAAGAGGTTTACCGGAAAATCAATGAAAGACGTTTACAGGATAAAAAAGATCTGGATGAACTCTTCACCCGGCTTGTCAATAAGCGTCAGCAAATGGCACTTAATTCAGGTTTTGAGAATTATCGTGATTTCAGGTTTGTGGAATTGGGGCGTTTCGACTATACAAAAAATGATTGTTTCCAATTTCATGATGCCGTGCATGAATATGTTATGCCATTGGTTAATGAAATCTATGAGAACAAAAAGAAAAGACTTAGGCTTAGCACTCTCAGACCCTGGGACATAGATGCGGAGCCGCAAGGAACAGAACCTCTTCATCCTTTTAAAAACGGTGATGAGTTAGTTGAAAAAACAATTTCCTGTTTTCAGGAATTAGATCCTTTTTTCGGTGATTGCCTATCTAAAATGAAAGCTATGGGCCACCTGGATCTTGAAAGCCGAAAAGGTAAAGCTCCCGGTGGATACAATATGCCGTTGATGGAAAGCGGCGCTCCGTTTATATTTATGAATGCTGCCGGACAATTGGACGATGTGACAACAATTGTTCATGAAGGCGGACATGCCGTCCATTCTTTTCTTACTCATAACCTGGAACTTAACGGATTCAAAGAATACCCTACCGAAATAGCAGAAGTTGCCAGTATGTCTATGGAATTATTCAGCATGGATCATTGGAATGTTTTTTTTGACAATAAAAATGAACTGGTCCGGGCAAAAGAACAACAACTGGAACGTGTCATTACAATTTTTCCCTGGATAGCAACAATCGACAAGTTTCAGCACTGGGTATATGAACATCCGGGCCATTCATTAGAAGAAAGAGCGGATAACTGGATGAGGATTCTTGAAGAATTTTCATCTCCGGTTATTGATTTTTCGGGTTTAAATGAATATCGACGCTATTACTGGCAGCGGCAGCTCCATCTTTTCGAAGTTCCATTTTATTATATTGAATATGGAATTGCACAATTGGGAGCCATCGGACTTTGGAAACAATTTAAACAAAATAAAAAACAAACTTTATCCAATTATATTAACGCATTGTCCCTGGGCGGAACAAAAACCCTTCCGGAACTTTTTAAAACTGCAGGGCTTTCGTTTGATTTTTCTTCAGGCCCGGTAAGTGAGCTGATGAAATTTGTAAAAAAAGAAATGGATAGCCTGGTATATGAATAAAATATACCCACAAAATGGTATGCCTTTAATTGGGAAAATATATACCTACCCTTTACATTTGTAAATACATTATTAGAATCATCAAAATAGTAGCAAGTCCTTAACCTTTGGTCCCGTTGTTTTCACACCGGGACATTTTTTTGTTGCAGGTAAAAGCCTGTCATTTATTAATTGCAAACGCTGCATATCCCTTCCACCAACACTTCAACTTTATTTACCGAGTATCCGGCCGGCAAACCAATTTCCGGAGTTATTATATCGTCGAGACAATATGTATTTCTACAATTGCTGCAAACAAAATGAATATGCCGATGGCGGTGATGACCTGCTGAACAATTGTCTTTGCACAACGCATATTGAACAGAATTATCCGATGTGGGTATGGTATGGATAATTCCCTTTTCAACAAAAGCCTGAAGAGTCCGATATACCGTCACACGGTCCATCTTTTCCCCAAAATTGTTTTCAAAATCACTATGAGTAAGGGCGCCATTATGAGTCAAAAAAAGAGTAAGAATTTTTTTTCTAACCTCTGTTATGCTTAATTGATTTTTTCTTAGAATACCCTCAGTGCATGTATTCATGGCAAATAATTTTTAATTTTTTCCTGTCAATTATTCCTTCAGCATTTTATCAATGTCCGACATCAGCTGATTTACTTCACTTCCCTTTAACCCGTCACAAATTTCTTTCACCTCTCCTTTCCGGTTTACCAGTGCCCAAAACTGGGTATGCAGAAAATCATCATCTATATTCCGAAGATTATTTTTTGGATCGTCAATCTGGTAACTAAGTCTTGCCTGGTTATAAAGACTGTCTTTTCTTCCGGTTAAAAAAATCCATTTATCGGTAGAAACTCCCAACGAATCTGCATATCTCTTTAACCGGGAAACAGAATCCGTTCCGGGATCACAGGTATGCGAAAGAATTAAAAAATCTTTCTCATTCTTAAAACGTTCATACACTTTTTTCATGTTATTATTCATCTTCGGGCAAATACCTTTGCAGGTTGTAAAAAAATATTCTGCCACATATACTTTTCCGGCTACATCCTCATTGGTTATTCTTTTTCCATCCTGGTCAATAAAAGAAAAAGGCAATACCTGGCTGATCGTTGGTGTCTGGACTTTACCAAATCCAGGAATAACTTTTATCAGCGTAAAATAAAAGACAAGGAAGAGCGCCACAAAAAACAAAACGTAATAAAATATTTTTTTTCTCATTACAAAAATTGAACAGCAAATTTACTGAGAAGTGTGCATTTTTGCCTTCACCCGGTGCATGAATACTTAAATAATTATTCAAAAAGTAAACCGGGATACATTAAAACCCGAAAAGAAAGGAAGTGAAAATGACAATTAATCTGCAACAGCGCTATAGCTGTTCATTAATCTTCCAAATACAAAATAGGCTCCTGACAAACCAATCATTGAAAAAAAGATATCATAATAGTCAAAGGTTCTGCCAAAAATGGGAATGAGTTGCAAATATTCATTGATTACAAGAAGGCCGAATCCTATGAGACATACATTTCTGAGATCATTAAAGGAATGAATACGAAAGATCCGGGCCATGAAAAATCTTTTTCCATAAAAAAACCAAAATGCTCCAAAGGGAATCAGAAAAGAGCCAACCAGGTTGGGTGCAATTCCTAAAAGAAATCTTCCGGATCCTTCAACAGCATGAAGCGGCCTGATACCAAACTTGACAGTCCATATAAGTATAGTTCCAAAAATAACTGCCCATTTGCTAATTCGTTTCAATTCCATATTAAGTTAACAATGCCTAAAAATAGAAAAAAATCAATTAGTTCAAAATACCAGTTACAAGGTATTTTTTAAGCGCTATTTTCTCATACGCTTTTAATAATAATGCTGTCTCAAAAAAATAAACCTTAAAGAATTTCTATTTCGATGTAACCTGCATTTTAAGATGAATCTTTGGGAAAGATTAAAAGTCTAAAACATTAAATCCTTACTTATGAAATTCAGCGGACAAGCAGGTTTTTAAAATCAACTGAATCGCCATTAAATACATTAAAATCCACCCTGGAGAATATGCCGTTTACCCTCCCTTTATCACTATGTTGCCAAAAAGACCAGGTTCTGTCAATCCGGGGTTGTTGCGGTTGATAATAATGTGCAATCCATAATGGATACTTGTCGAAGTCATGTCCTAAACGCTGATTATAAAAATCCACATTGGTATAGATTATTGGTCTCACCTGGTAATAATTCTCCACAGTTTCCAGCCATTGTTTTATTTCCCTTTGCAAATTCATTGTAGAATTGCCATTGGCTTGCTCAACGTCTAACACAGGGGGCAGGTCGCCTTTTTCCAAATCAACTGTATTTATAAAATTTTCAGCCTGCATTTTTCCATCTTTCGAACCAATAAAAAAATGATACGCTCCACGAACCATACCGGCCTGTTTTGCTCTTTTCCAATTTCTTTGAAACTGGGGATCGGTGTTTCCAATTCCTTCTGTAGCTTTCATAAAGGCAAAACCCAGTTTAATATCTTTTACATTCATCGCCTGAACCTCCTCCCAGGCAATCAATCTCTGATATTTGGAAACATCAATACCATGAATTGAATAATTATCGGGAATTATAATTCCGAATTCAGGGTAACTGACAAATTCAGGATGCTTGTGCTGCCACCTCTGATACAGAATCCAACCAGTCATAACGAAAAGAAAAAATGCGACCGCAAAGAGTATTTGTTTTCTGATTATCTTTTTTTTCCTTTTGAAACTCATGGAGGGTGGGCAATAGTTTCTATTGCAATGATACAAGCAATTTGAAGAATCTAAAGCCCTTAACGATGTTTTAGCAAAATCTAAAGAGATGAAATCACTTTTTTTTGAAATGAATAACAAAAGGGCTGCTGGTTGCAGCCCCGTTCCGCCCTCATAGGTAAGTCCGTAAAAGCGGACTCCAGAACTTTTTTAGTTGTTTAAAATAAAAATCGCCTTGTTTTGCCATGAAGTCTTAAATTTTACGGAAAACATCATGCCAATCATTAAAAATGGGGGTAGCTAACTTATTAACACTTCTAAACTATTGACAGATAGTTACTACAGGATATGTTTTACTCCGTCGCCAGGCTTATGCCGACAATAGAACTATAAAGAATGGGAGCTCCTGGAAAATTTTTATTAGAAAAAATTAATTTTTTTTAACCCTTGTTATTCAACAATACGAAGGCGGGCATAATTCAGCATAATCTTTTTTTCGCCGTTGAGTTCGAATTTTACGGTAGCCACCGGGTTATGAGCACTGCCTTCCATTTTTATAACTTCACCATATCCGAATTTAGAGTGTTCCACTTTTTGCCCAACCTGTAGATCAGAAGTATCACTGGGTGCAAAATCAGCTGAAGGGATATGTTCTGTTGTTTTGGGTTGGGATTTGGGAGGTAAATAACCGGGTTTGGAGGTTTTTGTCCCGGTCTTTTCATTAAAATAAGTTCCGGCCTGTTTGTTCACCATACCGGATTCTCCATCCCATTCTTTGTTACGATTAAACGCAAATCCCTTATTCCATTGTGTTCGTCCCTGGTTTTTGGAACCGCCACCACCAAAAGTTTTGTTTAAAAAATTTTCCGGTAATTCATCAATAAACCGGCTCGGCTCATTCTGTACTAATGAGCCAAAACGATACCTGCTGTTGGCATATGTCAGCCATAAACGACTTTTCGCACGCGTAATCGCCACATAAAACAACCTCCTTTCTTCTTCCAGCTCATCCCGGGTATTTACACTCATTCCATTAGGGAAAAGCATTTCTTCCAGCCCTGCTACAAAAACACATTCAAATTCCAATCCTTTAGCCGAATGTATAGTCATCAACTTTACAGCGTCAGCATCAGGATCTTTTTGATCCTGGTCTGTTAGTAAAGTGATTTGTTGTAAATAAGCCGCCAAACTCTTATCGCCTACTTCACCGTCTTCCTCATTCATTGGCGTTTCTATCCATTCCTTTATTGAATTCAGTAATTCCTGGATATTTTCATAACGGGCAACTCCTTCTGTACTTTTATCATTGAAAAGTTCTTTAACAATATTCGTTTGTTTGCCCACATGAAAAGCCACTTCATAAGCATTCTGTTTTTGCAGCATACTTTGAAAACTTTTGATCATTATCACAAAACTTTCAATAGCTTCAATAGTTCCGGATTTGAAACCCAACACTTTTGCCCTCTCCAAGGCCTCCCACATTGACACATTATTCTCATTGGCATACAAAATCGTCTTATCCACTGTTGTTTTTCCAATAGCCCTTGCCGGGAAATTAATGATCCGCTTTAAGGATTCTTCATCGTTGGGATTTACAACAACTCTCAGGTAAGCCAGGAAATCTTTAATCTCCTTTCTTTGATAAAAACTGATACCGCCATAAATTAAATAGGGAATATTCATCCGCCTCAAACTTTCTTCGAAAGCACGGCTTTGTGCATTCGTACGGTACAAAATTGCAAAATCCTTATGATGGTAATGATTGCGCAGCTTTTGCTCCTGAATAGAATCGGCTACAAATTTTCCTTCTTCATTATCGGTCATAGTGCGAACCAACTGAATCTTTTCACCTTCCGTATTTTCGGTCCACAGGTCTTTGGGTATTTGTCCTTTATTATTTTTAATCACTTCGTTGGCTACATTCAGAATACTTTGAGTGCTGCGGTAATTCTGCTCCAGTTTAATAACACTAGCGTCTTCGTAATCTTTTTTAAACTGTAAAATATTCTGAATTGTGGCTCCCCGGAAACTATAAATGCTTTGTGCATCATCCCCCACCACACATATATTTTCATGTTGTGCAGCCAGTAATTTTATAATCTCGTATTGTGCAGGGTTGGTATCCTGGTATTCATCAATCAATATATAACGAAACTTGGTTTGATATTTCATCAATGCTTCCGGATGTTCTTTCAACAGTCGGTACATATTATATAACAGATCATCAAAATCCATTGCCCCGTTTTTAAAACAACGCTTTGCATAAGCATCATAAATATTTGCTATAGCAGGACGATTGCTCCGGGTATCTTCCTGTTGTATGTGATAATCATTCCGGTATTCTTCGGGCCCTACTAATGAATTTTTGGCGGCGGATATTCTGTTATAAACCACATTGGGTTTATAGTGCTTGTCATCAAGGTTCAATTCATTGGTCACCGTTTTCACTACTGCTTTTGCATCATCCGTATCGTAGATGGTAAAGTTGTTGGGATAACCGAGACGGGACGCTTCACTTCTCAAAATTCTTGCAAATACACTATGAAAGGTGCCGATATATAAATTTCTCGCTTCATTATTACCCAGTATATGCTCAACCCGTTCTCTCATTTCACGGGCAGCTTTATTGGTAAACGTTAATGCTAATATGTGGAATGAGTCAACACCATTAGCCATCAGGTGGGCCACCCGGGTGGTCAGTACTTTAGTTTTTCCGCTACCGGCACCCGCAACAATCATCAATGGTCCATTAATATTAAGTACGGCTTCCCGTTGCCTTTCGTTCAGGCCTTTCAGGTAATCTTGCATAGCCGCAAGTTAATTCATAAACAGAAGTCGAAAGAATTCGTTTTACTTTGATAATCAGAGAAATGATATTTTTGTGTATAATATTTTAGAATGGCAATCCGCATTTTTGTTACCGGCGGCACTTTTGATAAAGAGTATAATGAACTGACCGGGGCCCTGTTTTTCAAAAAAACCCATTTGCATGAAATGTTGCGACTCGGCCGTAATCATGTACCGGTGGAAATAACAACATTGATGATGATTGACAGCCTGGATATGACTCAGGCTGACAGAAACCTGGTTGCCAAAAAATGTAAGTCGGCCAAAGAAGATAAAATTCTTATAACGCATGGCACTGACACCATGGCTGAAACAGCAAAAGTATTAGGTGAAAAAATCAAAAATAAAACGATAGTAATTACCGGCGCCATGGTGCCTTATAAATTTGGCAGCTCAGATGGATTGTTTAATCTCGGAAGCTCATTAGCGTTTGTACAAACTCTTCCCCACGGTGTGTATGTTATTATGAATGGACGCTGCTTTAACTGGAACAATGTAAAAAAGAACAGGGGGATGGGAGTTTTTGAAGAGAAAAATAAATAAAAAGGGTTTCAATTCGAAACTTTTCTTTCCGTAAAATATTTTTACCCTTATTCATTCTATTTTCAATTTTATTTATTCTACTCATTTATCAATTCTTAATTTTTATAACCAGAATGTTATTGCCATAAATTAACTTAATGTAAAAAAATATTTCTCCTTCTGAATGTTGGCATTACTGATTAGAAATTCAAAGCATGTTTTAGCTCCCTCTCTTACGGCAATAAATTTGTGGCCTATAGCTATTAAAACGACTTGTTATGAAAAAAATAATCATTATCACATCGGGGTTTTTGCTGATCCCGGCATTTATTATAGCTCAAAATTCAAATCCGGAGAAGCAAAAAAATAATCCCACGATAAAAACAACTTTCGCACTTAAATCCCGGCTACTTACTTTCAGCCAGCTCGATCAGCGAAAAATTTATCATTGGGGAAACGGGCAACGATCTACTCCTACCGGAAGGCAGGCAGGAGAAGTCACTCCAAAGTATGTAAGAGTATATGGCGACTCAGCAATAGTGGTGTGGGATCCAATTGAAAACCCAGCGCTGGTTAAAAAATAAATTTTAACAATAAAAAAAGCCATTCCGCTTTATTCAGAATGGCTTTTTGGTTTCCAAAAAGGGATTTAATTTTTCTTTGGCTCCAGCAATTTGAAGAATTGATCTAATTGAGGAAGAATGACAATTCTTGTTCTGCGATTAGCAGCACGGCCTTCGGCTGTATCATTACCGGCTATCGGCATATATTCACTACGCCCCGCTGCAGCCATTTTAGCAGGATCCAGTCCATATTGATTTTGTAAAATCCGTACTACCGATGTAGCTCTTTTAACACTCAGGTCCCAATTATCCAATAGTACTCCACTGCGATAGGGAATATTATCGGTGTGACCCTCAACCATAAACTCAATGCCGGGCTGATTCTTTAATACTAATGCCACTTTACCCAAAACCAGTTTAGCCTGGTCTGTCACCTCATATTTTCCACTTTTGAAAAGAAGCTTGTCTGAAATATCAATATACACAACACCTTTATCTACTTTGATGTTAATGTCTTTATCGTCCAAATTGCCAATAGCGCCTTTCAGGTTCATTACCAATGCCATATTCAAAGAATCTTTACGGGCCATTGATTCCTGGAGGTTTTGAATATAAATATCCTTTGCTCCTATATTGTCCAACGATTTTTTTATGCTCTCTGCCTGCTGTGAAGAAATGACAGAAAGATCCTGAAGCTGTTTTACAACAGTGGTATTGTTTTCTTTAAGAAAATCTATTTGTTTATTCAAATCACCAATCTTGCCTTTAAGATTAGCATTTTCATTTTCTAGATCTGATTTCTGACGGGCAAGATCATTTTTTGCGTCATTACAGCTGTTCAAATCACCCTGCAACAGGGTGTATTTATTTTGCAATTCTCCATACTGAGCCTGCGAGGCTTTATACTTTTTCGAACTGACACATGAAAATAAAAATACAGAAAGAAGCAAAGCTGGGATTGGTAACATTTTTTTCATAAAAAAAATTTTTTATTAGCAATTGGGTTTTGTGATAAGATAATTTTTGGATTGCGGCAAATATAAACCAGCAAGGATAAAAAAAGCCTGATATTCTGTTAATACTCCCTTTTACTCCAATCACTGATTACCTACTTAAAAACCGATATAGTTTAAAAATTAAGCATCTTTGCTCCTCATTTGAAACGAATGACCACGAAACATCATGCAACTGTCGGTTTCATTTTCATTACATTACTTATTGATGTAATGGGCTGGGGACTGATTATCCCGGTAATGCCGGAGCTGATTGCCCAGCTAAAACACATTCCTGTTAATGAAGCAAGTCGTTATGGAAGTTGGCTGATTTCCGTTTATGCGATCATGCAATTTGTTTGTGCCCCTATTATCGGAAATTTAAGCGACCGGTATGGAAGAAGACCCGTAATTCTGATTTCATTATTTGGTTTTGGCGTGGATTATCTTTTTCTCGCATTAGCTCCCACCTATGGATGGTTATTTGTAGGCCGTACTATTGCAGGAATTACAGGAGCCAGTTTCACTACAGCCTCAGCCTATATTGCGGATATCAGTACGCCTGAAACAAGAGCAAAAAATTTCGGATTGATCGGAGCTGCCTTCGGATTGGGGTTTATTCTAGGACCTGCTATTGGTGGCCAGTTGAGCAGCCTGGGTGTAAGAGCTCCTTTTTATTGCGCCTCTATTCTATGCTTACTGAATTGGCTGTATGGCTAT
>JAFDYJ010000004.1 GCA_018267515.1 Bacteroidota bacterium
TGCAGTTAATACCGCAGGCTCGGTAATCGTTACAGGAAATGCTGCAGATGCACATCCATAGGTACTTGTAACAACTACGGTATATGTTCCTGCTGTAAGTCCTGTGATGTCTTCTGTTGTTGCACCGTTACTCCACAAATAAGTATATGGACTATTTCCACCCGTAACATCAATATTAATTTCACCATTACTTCCTCCATTGCAGGAAACATTGGTTTGTAGATTTAAACTGACTACCGGTAATTGTCTTACAGTTATCTGTGCAGTACCATCTGTAAAGCCGGTCGTGATCTTACATCCATTTCCATTAGTAATGGAAACAAGAGTATAAGTTGTTGTAGTTGATGGATTCACTGCTACATTAAACGTCTCATCACCCGCAGAAGGAATTACCTGGCTCCAGGTAGTGGTTCCGTCTGTATATTCAATTGTATATGGAGCAACAAATGTTGAATTATTGGCATCAAATGTTAATTGTCCTGTTTGTCCTGCACAAATTGTGTTTCCACTAAATCCTCCGGATATGTTATTAGGCGTTGCATTCACTGTGATTGTGAATGTGCAACTGTTGGTGCAGCCATTAAGATCTGTGTAAGTATAAGTAATAGTATGTGCGCCGGCTCCGGCAACTAATGGATCAAAGTTTCCAGCGCTGACTCCTGCTCCGCTATAAGTACCACCTGAAGGTGATCCGCCGGTTAATGCAAAAGAAGCATCATTTACACATACGGCAAAATCAGTCGGGCAAGTGACTACCGGCAATGCGTTTACCGTAATCGTGAATGTACAACTGTTGGTGCAGCCATTGGCATCGGTATAAGAGTATGTAATAGTATGTGCGCCAACACCGGCTACTGATGGAGTAAAGACTCCTGTGCCAGAGTTTACTCCATCTCCGCTATATGTACCTATTACAGGTGATTCACCATATAAGTTAATGACCGCTGCATTTACGCATACGGCAAAATCAGTCGGGCAAGTGACTACCGGCAATGCGTTTACCGTAATTGTGAAAGTGCAACTGTTGGTGCAGCCATTGGCATCGGTATAAGAGTATGTAATAGTATGTGCGCCAACACCGGCTACTGATGGAGTAAAGACTCCTGTGCCAGAGTTAACTCCATCTCCGCTATAGGTACCACCTAAAGGTGCTCCGCCGGTTAATGCAAATAAAGGAGCGTTAATACATACTGCAAAGCTTGCAGGGCAAGTTACTGTTGGCAACGGATTCACTACCACATTTGCCACTGCACTTGTTACAGTTCCGCAATCTCCGGTTACAACAACATAATAATAATGATTACCAACTGTGCTTACATCCGGTGTGAATGTAGATTGGTCTGAACCTACTTCTGTACCGCCACTGTTAATGTTGATAGTATTGCTGAACCATTGATAATGCAAAGTGCCCGTACCGGTAGCTGTTACACTCAAGTCAGTTGCAGCATTTCCAATACAGATTGGATACCCCGTAGGACCACTGCTTATATGTGTTGCCGGGTTCACTGTTACCGTTACTGAACCTGTTGTATTGGAAGTACAAATAATATTAGCATCGGTTACTGTAACCGTAGAGCTGTTATATGTAGTTGTTGTATTCGGACTGACCGTAAAGTAAAATACCGGCTCAATGCCCGTTTGAGTGCTGCTGCCGATGGTTACGGAATAAGGAGTTGTTCCGCCCGATACTGTCACTTTAATTATTACAGAGCCGCCTTCGCATATTGTAGTAGGACTATTAGTTTCTATCGTTGCCTCTAATGCTGCTGCCGGCTGTGTCAATGTCACCACCTGGCAAGTTCCATCTACTGTCAATGCTGAAGTAGTGTTGCTGCAACCTGTGACGCCATCGGTAAATGTAAATGTTACTGTACCGGCTGCTTCTGCAGTCACTGTGCCGTCATTGGCTACTGTGGCCACAACCGGATTATTGCTCACCCAGGTACCGCCGCTGGTTGGTGATAATATTGTTGATACACTGCCGAGGCAGATGTAGTCTGTATTCATGCTAATTACCGGCGCTGCGGTAACTGTAATTGTACCGGTAGCATTCAGGGCGCCGCATCCGCCTGATAGCGGGATGCTGTAGTTGAACGTTCCGGATTCTGTTGGCGTGCCGCTGATGGTGATTGTATTGGATGACCAGCTTGCAGTTACTCCTGCCGGCAGACCGGTAGCTGCGCCAATACCCGTTGCTCCTGTTGTAGCATGGGTGATATCCGTCAACACTGAATTTATACATAATGTCGGGCTGGATGATGCTGCACCAACTGTATTCGTTGAATTTACAGTTAATGCCACTGCATCGGAAGTAACAGGAAGCGGACAAGTACCGCTTACCACGCAATGGTATTGGTAACCATTCATGCTCAGGGTAGCATTGGTAATGGTAAGTGTGCTGGTTGTGGTATTGCTATAAAAACCTCCATCAGAAATATTGTTCCAACCGCTTCCGGTATTAACCTGCCATTGATAGGTAAGTCCGTCACCTGCTGCCACTACGCTGATAGTAGCTGTACCGTTTCCATCACAAACTGCAGCCGGGGTCAAAGGTTGTGAGGTGATAGATGGTGAAGCGAGGATGGTGACTGTTGTTGTGGTAGTATTGCTGCAACTTGCAGAAGCAAAAGTATAAGTTATGGTATAAGTTCCCGGGGTGCTGGAGGACGGGGTTATTTCACCGGTAACGGAATTAATAGACAGACCATTGGGGTTGGCTGTATAAGACCCGTACTGAACATCATTATCCTGGGTAAGGCTTACCGATTTTGTTCCGGCATCGCTATGGCAGAAAGGTGATCCTGAATAAGAAATAGTTGCCGAGGGTAAGGCAAGAATTGTAATGGGAGCAGTCGCATTATTGCTTGAGCAACCGTTTTCTGTTACTGTATAAGTAACGGTATAAACTCCCGGAGCGGAATGTTCCAGGTCCACCTGGCCGGTAGTGGCACTAATAAACACTAAACCAGCCGATGAAGCAGAAAATGTTCCCCCTGCAGTACCCGTAAAATTGGGTAATGGATTGGTGGTGATGTTATAATTTGGATTGGATGGAAGATTCTGGCAATAAAAATAATTTGAAGGAGATTTTTCATAGTTGAAAGAGGCAGTTGGGTAAGCGTTCACTGTTATAGTTACATTCTGGCTGCCGGTGCAAGGGCCGTCATAAAGAGTCATCACACCATAATAAGTGCCTGCAGGTACATTTGCAGGAATTAAAATGTCTGTAACAGAGCCACCTCCGGCAAGGAATGTATAAGAAGTTAAAGCCTGGTCTGCTAAACCGGCAGTGTTGGCTGCAACATCCCAGTCAATACTATAATTAACAGGGTTGTGGGTGGCAGCAGAGTAAACTAAAGTAGCATATTGAGAATTGGCTGCATCAAAGCAAACTGAGTTTATAGTACCTGTTGTAGTAATGGTGGGTGAACTGATAGTTAATATAGCCGCAGTAGAAGTGCTGTTACATGAACCGGATGATACCACACATTGATATTGATAGGTATCCATTCCTGTTGTTGCACCTGCGATATTAAGAGTGGAAGTTGTAGCTCCACTATACACACCACTGTTAGAAATATTGTTCCAACCGCTTCCGGTATTTACCTGCCATTGATAAGTTAAGTTGCTGCCGGTTGCAGAAACAGTAAAGCTTGTATTGTTTCCGGCACAGATTGAACTGTTGGATGGATTGGTGCCGATTACGGGATTGGTACAGGGTGGGCTACATTGAGTGAAATAAGAAACAGCATCTAAATAAAAATTACGGCCAGGGTTGTTAGCAATAGTAAACCTTATATATCTAGTAGCGGCATTTAAAGTAATAGATTGTGTTGTGGAAGATGAACTTGAAACTGTAAAAGGGCTTCCTGAAACTTGAGTTGCCCATGTTGAATTATCTGCTGAAAGTTCTACCCGAACCTGGGGATTTGGATTATTGCCGGAACCACTCCTTCTCCAGGTTACATTAATCGAACCTCCGTTATTTAAAAGATTACCACCGGTAAGGTCAAGAACTAATTGATCACCATTTGAATTAAAAGTCGCCTCATCTCCATCAGGTGCTCCTGTAGCGTCATTTGGGTTGCTTACGCTATTACTGGATGTTACTGAAATTGCATTACCTGCACAATAACCTGATTGTACTGTACCGCTGAAAGTTATATTATCTAAATATTCGGTATTGTTTCCAGACACATTTGCTGAAGTCAAGCGCAAATGCACAGTTCCTTTATTATCAAAACTTGCAGGTAAGCTGACTGTAATTGTTGCACAACTGTTAGTTACTGTTGCATTATTAGTTTTAGTATATTCATAAGCTCCATTATTATCTGCATCACCGCTTAAATTCCATTTTCCTCCACTGTTAAAATCTTTTTGTTGCCATGAAATCGAAATTCCGCTGTACCCGGTAGTATTTAGGGTAATATCTACATAATCACCCGAACCTTGGCAATAATAATGTCCCGATGTACCTGAACAAAGGTTATTTGAAGAAATAGTCAAACCACTTTGAGTAGCCGTTGGTGTACCTATTACATTAACAATATCCGGATTCAAATCACTTGCCAATGGAAAACGTACCATGGTTGTTTGCCCAAACACATTACCTGCTAAAAACAAACTCACAATCATCAAAACGAAAGCAAGCAATCCGCTGCGGCGTAAAAATTTATTCATAAAAAAGTTCTTATGAGTTAAGAGTTCAGAGTTCTGAGTTATAAGTTGGGTAGCAGTTGTGTTCATGCTGAGCTGGTTTAATGGTTGGGGGTATAGACTATCCAATGATGACGGCTCATTGAATGTTGAATGTTGAATGTTGAATGTTGAATTCAACTCGTGACTGATGACGGATTGACGGGCAAAAAAACTTTCATCCATCTGTTGACTGTATGGTTGCGTAAAATTCTTTTCCATGTTCATTTCATTTTTCTTTACAGAATTTGTTTCCGTCATCGTTTGTTATTTATAAAAATTTATTGAACTGATTTGGATACGCATCCGTTGGCATCTCGTACTCTTATCTGGTAGGTGCCGACAGGAAGGTTGCTGAATGTATTGCTTGGCTGATAGGTTGTACCGTTGTTAATTGAAAAAGTATAAGGCGATGTGCCGCCGCTGCCGCTAACTATAATCTCTCCTGTACTGGTTGCAAAACATTTTACATCGTTTTTGGAAGCTGATGCTGTTATAGTGGGGCAAACTGTATAAGTAATTACAACCTGGCCTGCACCACCGGTGGCGCCATTGTGAGACGTAAACCAACCAGTGGCTCTTCCACCACCTCCGCCACCACCGGGAACTAAAGCCGGCCCATCATTACCTGCTCCGTCATTAGTTCTAAAAGCTCCTCCGGTTCCTCCTATATATGGAGCACTATTAGGATTACCGGCTCCGCCCGATCCGGTCACTGCATTGTCTCCATCTCCTCCGTTTCCATTATTTCCTGCGCCGCCACCACCACCGGCTCCATTACCGGTTGATGTTCCTCCGTTTCCGCCATTGTGATCACCTGTTGCACCTGATCCACCACTACCATTTGATCCAACACCAGTACTACCACCGTTTCCGCCTGTCGCAGATACGGTTCCATCAATTCCTGAAACAGTTGTTGTACCTCCTGGCCCACCATCGGTAGATGTGAAACCCGGAACACCAGGTGTACCACCGTTTCCAATCGTAATATTGAATGTATGGCCGGGAGTAACAGAAAATGTGGCAACATTGTATGCACCACCACCACCACCACCGCCTCCATAAGTAGTACTCCAGCTACTACCTCTAGCACCACCACCACCTCCACCTCCACCCCATACTTCCACTTTAATGGAAGTAACATTGGCAGGCACCGTCCATGGGCTGGCCGGGTTGGTAACCACTACCGGCTGCGAAAAAGCAATGCCGCCTAAAAATAGATTTGCAATTAAAAAAGCAAGACCGAAAATGCCGGTTTTGTGTAATGATTTTCTCATACGGTTCATTATTGTGGTAAGGAAAAATGATGCGGTTTGTATATTCAATGCAATAGGATTACTGTGTTTTGCAGTGGTGCGTATCGGCACTACCAATGCAGTGGCAGGGCCACTTGCGGTATGTGAACAGTTGACAAGTGCAGGCCGGTTGCTGGTAAGAGGTTTCATGGTTAAAAATTCTTTTGGTAAAATGAAAGGGGATTTTTTATACTCCGGTAAAAAAAATGATCCTGCACGGGCAGAATCATTATTTGTATTTCCAATGAAATTTTTTGTTGCGGTAGTGATAGGGCAGCAGGGCGTTGTCTTGTTGCAATACGCAACAGACCATGCAGCCGCCGGGTGGGAATGGCAACGGCGAAGGTGGAATAAGGCGGTCAATGTTTTCAAAAACGTTTCCAATTTTCTCATTACGGATGGGTTTGATCCCAAAACTGTTTTTAAAAAAACCGGGGACAATGCAGTGCATCATCCTTTCCCGATTCAAATTGCTGTCGGGATTCTTCATAAATGGATTTGTAAGTAAACAGTTGGTAATTCCAGGGGATAATAGAAACAATTACATCCGTTCTAAACGCCTGCAAAACTTTGCCACATTTTTTCTTAGTCTAACTGGATGATTGTTCGGGAGGAATAGGATTTGAGAGAAATAATTGTGTTAAAAAAAACACAATGAGTAACGAAAATAACAGGGTTTTTCCGAAACTCCAAGTAAAACGTAGATTTACTATCCATTTTTTTTCTTCAGTTGGCGTCCGATGCCTTTGTTGGCGTCCTCGCCAACAAACTTTCTTTTGTTGGTGTCCCCGCCAACAAACAACGTCTCCGTCAACAAACAGATCACAAACTTCAACAATGAGAATCCGACTGATACGTCAAGCGCAAATGACGAAATTCAGATAAACATATCGTTTGGTAATTGGTAGTTGGCGAGGACGCCAACTACAACAGGAAAATAAATTACGAAGTCATTCTTTTTCTTTTGTTGGCGTCCCCGCCAACAAACAACGTCCCCGCCAACAAACAGATCACAAACTTCAACAATGAGAATCCGACTGATATGTCAAGCGCAAATACCGAAATTCAGATAAACATATCGTTTGGTAATTGGTAGTTGGCGAGGACGCCAACTACAACAGGAAGAAACAGTAAAAATAAATTACTAAAGTCATTCTCTTTAGCTGATATTCCTTTTAAGGAACTAATTTCTCAGACTATTTCAAGCAATCCCAATTCTTTTGATTCATACAATGATTGAATTTCGGGCTTATGTACTTTTAAAAGGTTGGCAATAAACAAGGAACTCTGGTTGCCTGTTCGTAATAACAATACCTTAGGGGGAAATCCTTTCAGATTTACCAGGTCAAGAAAATCTTCGTCATTTGTTACAATGATCAAATCATGTTGCCGGGCATAATTCCAAATATCTTCATCGGTAGGCGGAATAATAAGGCCGATATGATCTACATGAAAGCAATCTGCAAAATGCTGTTTTAACATGGCAACTAAACGCCAGGAAAGATTAGCATCAAACAGAAGTTTCATATTAATTCACTACAAGTTTAATGATAGATTCTCTGTTAGCAGCAAAAGCCAGTGCCGCAAGAATATGCTCTTCTTTTAACAAGGGATAATCATTTAATATTTCCTGGTGTGTCATACCCGAAGCAAGCCAGCCTAAAATGTCATTGACAGCAATACGTGTTTCTTTAATGCAGGGCTTTCCAAAACGTATATCAGGTCTGATAGAAATATATTGTGAAAAATCATTCATTAATCAAAAATACGTTTTTTGTTTCTCTTTGTTGCTTTTGTTGGCGTTCCCGCCAACAAACAACGTCCTGTCTTTTGTTGGCGTCCCCGCCAACAAACAACGTCCTCTCTTTTGTTGGCGTCCTCGCCAACAAACACCCCGAACTTCAACAGCGAGAGCCCGAAGAATTTGTCAAGCACAAATGACGAAATACAGATAAACATATCTTTTGGTAATTGGTAGTTGGCGAGGACGATAGCAACGGTAAGTAGTTGGCGGGGACGCCAACTACAACAGGGAAAACTTTTTTTTCTTTTGTTGGCGTCTTCGCCAACAAACACCCCGAACTTCAACAGCGAAGACAGCACACATTAAGAACGTTGGCGGGGACGCCAACTACAACAGGGTTGACATCTCCATCAACAAACAGATCACCAACTACGGAAAGTACGGAGAAATTTGCTGTATTTCAATCCTTGCATGACAACTTAAGTGCCTTTTTGAACAATGCAAAAGGAATATGTAATTTTACATATGCCTGTAATTTCTATGTTTTATGGATTGATCGTTTCTATGTATTACTTAGACACCCGGAAGCTTAGATTACCTCATATACATGTTAAGTATGGAGAAAAAGAAGCTGTTTATCAAATACCGGACGGAAACCTGTTGGAAGGGAGTTTACCTGCAAATAAGGAAAAACTGTTATGGGCCTGGATTGAAATTCATAAAGAAGACCTAATGGCAAATTGGGACCTTGCCGTTTCCGGAAATAAAGTTTTCACTATTGAACCCTTAAAATAATGAACCCGAGAGTAAAAAAAGTAAAATATAAAAGTCCTTACAAACTATTAATAACCTTTTCCAATGGGGAGATTAAGGAATTTGATTTTTCTTCTTATTTAAACTATCCCGTTTTCATGGTTTTAAGGAATGAGGCTTTTTGCCAAAAAGCAAAAGTCTTGAATGGTACTGTAATATTTGATGAAGAAACAGATTTTGACCCGGATACTCTTTACCTTGAAAGCAAAAGTTTGACAGCCGTTTAAATATTTCTTTTGCTGGCGGGGACGCCAACTTCAACAGGGAAAACTTTCTCTCTTGTTGGCGTCCCCGCCAACATGCTCTCTTTTTGTTGGTGTCCTCACCAACAAATATTTCGTGGCTACCCCAGTAACAAAAATATTTTATCTCTTTTATCTCTTTTGTTGGCGTCCCCGCCAACAAACATTTCACTTCGTCCCTGTCAACAAAAATATTTTATCTTTAAATATGACCTTATCATATTATCCCGAGTTTTTAACAGCTACCATTCTTAAGTGGCAGCATTTGCTTGCTAATGATCATTTCAAAAAGATAGTTACAGATGCACTGCAATGGTTGGTTCAACAAAACCGCTGCAATGTCTATGCTTTTGTTATCATGCCCAATCACATCCATCTCATGTGGAAGATTGCAGACAATTGTAAGAGGGAGGATGTGCAGGGTGCTTTGTTTAGTTTTACGGCACATGAATTCAAAAAATATTTAAAAAACCACGATCCGGCATTGCTGAACAAACATTATGTGAATGATGCGGATCGGAAATATCAGTTTTGGGAAAGAAACCCATTGTATAAAGAATGTCGGACTGATAAATTCTTCATGCAAAAATTTAATTACATTCATAATAATCCCTGCCAACCTCATTGGGATTTAGTTTCATTGCCTGAAGATTATTATTGGTCATCGGCTTCTTATTATCAACCTGAAGCTACCGGATTCAAATTTCCATGGATAAGTCACTTTATGGATAGATGAAATAATAATTAGTAGCTGGCGGGGACGATAGCAACGATACGTAGTTGGCGGGGACGCCAACTACAACAAGGGACGCCAACTACAACAAGGGACGCCAACTACAACTGGGGATGCTAACTATAAACACTCTTTTGTTGGCGTCCCAGCCAACAAACAAATTACCAGCTTCAACAACGGAAATCAGAATGTTTTGTCAATTGCAAATTACAAGACATAGATGTGCTTACCGATCATAACCATAGTAGTTGGCGGGGACGCCAACTACAACAAGGGACGCCTAGTAGTTGGCGGGGACGCCAACTACAACAAGGGGAATGTTTTGTCAATTGCAAATTACAAGACATAGATGTGCTTACCGATCATAGGAAAATTTTGAAATTTAGTTCATTAATTGGAGTGAGGTCTTAAAGCCGGGAGTATAGTGTTATTCTTTTTTTTTGTTGGCGTCCCCGCCAACAAACAAACTTTTTCTTTTGCTGGCGTCCCCGTCAACAAACAAACCAAAATATACATGCAGGTATTTGACTTTCATGAATTTTTTAGTCCGAGCCGTTCCAGTAATCCTTCCTTTTTTGATTTGGAAACAACCAGTTTCTCTCCGTTATCCATCATCAGGTAACCGCCATCCGTTTTAAAAAAATGAGTAACATGCTCCAGGTTTACCAGGGTGGAATGATGAATACGGTGAAAATGTTCAGGGGGTAACATTTCTTCAATATCGCTTAGTGTTTTTGAAATTACCAGTTTTCGTTTGTCCTTCAAAAAAACATGGGTATAGGCACCTTCTGCCTGGGCATAGAGGATACTGCCTATCTCAACAAATTCAAAACCCTCTCTGCCCGCAAAGGCAATTCGTTGTTTGGCTTCGGGCTTACTGATATTTTGCAACAAGTTATCAATATTGCCAGTACCCATCCTATGTGTTATTTTTTCTATTGCTTTCCGCACTGCTTCTTTCAGGTCATTTGTATCCACCGGTTTTAATAAGTAATCAACAGCACTCAACCGGAAAGCCCTGGCAGCAAATTGATCATAAGCAGTAGTGAAAATGATTACAAAATTAATTTCCTCCAATACTTCCAGCATTTCAAACCCGTTCATCCAGGGCATTTGCACATCCAAAAAAACAAGTTCAGGTTTATGCTTTCGGATCGCTATCAATCCCTGCTTGGGAGATGAACAAGTTTCAATAATCTCCACTTCTTTACAATTTTTCTTTATATCAAATACAAGACTGTCTATGCAGTTTTGTTCATCATCGATAATGATTGCTTTTATCATTCTCCCTTTTCTTTAAAAGTGATAAGAACAGATGTTCCGGCAGGTTTACCCTCTTTATCTATTTTATCCGTTATGCTTAACAAGTCTTCCCGGTTATTCATTAATTTGTCTAATTCAAGTCTTGATCCGGTTAGTCCAATACCCCTGGATTGGTGAGTGGCTTCATAATGGGTTTTATATTGCCGGGATAATTCACGGCCGATACCATTATCTTCCACCGTACAATCCACTCCACCGTTTCTCTTTTGCACGGATACTTTAACAGTCCCCCCGCATTCTTTTGGCACCAATCCATGCCAGATTGCATTTTCAATAAAAGGTTGTAAAATAAGTGCCGGAACTTTGATCTCCTTCAGGTCAACCGATTCATCAATAAGGAATTCAAAATTTACTTTTTTACCAAATCGCATTTTTTCCAATTCGGTATATAGGCGGCAGGTTTCCAGTTCTTCATAGAGGTTGATCTCCCGCTTATCCGAATTTTGAAAAAGTGTGCGAATCAATTTTGAAAAAGTAGTCAGGTAGGCTGCTGCTTTCTCATTTTCGTTTTTGTTGATCAGGGATTTTATAGAGTTAAGGCTATTGAAAATAAAGTGAGGGTTCATTTGCGCCCTGAGTGCTTTGGCTTCCAGCTCTATCAGTTCTTTTTGATGCGTTATTGCCTGTCGTTCTGTTTTACGAACAAACCGGATTCTTAGTTGCACTAAATAAATGATCAACCCTACAGCCAATAGGGTGCAAAGCAATTTAAACCAGGCTGTCTGCCACCATGCAGGGGCAATAAGAATAGTATATTCAACGGGTGTGGATTTCCAGTTGCCGCCCTGCCTTTGTGATTTCAGAAGAAATGTATATTTCCCCGGCAACAAATTTGAATATTTTATATTCCGGTTAAAATAGTTGGTATAATGCCATTCTTTTTCAAGGGGTGCAAGCTGGTAAGCATATTCGACTCGTTCAGGAAATAAATATTCAGGTGCAGAAAAGGAAAAACTGAGTGTGTTTTGGAAATAAGGAAGGCGCACTAAATGATCACTCTCAAATCCGGTTCTTGTATATACCTGGAAAGTATCATTACGGATCGTATTCAGGTAAGGAGTGATATCTGCAGTATAATTATCCAGGTTGGATAGTTTAAAATATTCAAACCGGCTGCTGCCCTGCCCGATAAAAAAATAACCATTTGCAGCAAGGAATGATTTATTATCCGGACTTGATAATCCATTAGACTTGTCAAAAAGAAATGATTCCCTTTTATTGTAATCATAGACCACGATTCCATTTTGCGAACGAAATAGGATATAACTTTCTGAGCCTCCCAGTAGGGCTGTATAATCACCCCGCATCAGTCCTTTATCGCCATATGGAATGGAATCAATACATAATAAGGAAACAGGATCGATAATGCGGATACCATATTTGGGAATCATTAGCCAAATTCTTCCTGTGGCATCCAATGCAGGGGCGCAAACTCCCTGGAATGGCAAAAGACTTCCAACCAATGAAGAATGAGGGATAATCTTCATCAGCTTTTTACTTAAGTCAAACTGCGCTATTCCTTCCTTCCTGGTCAGGTAAACAAAATTTCTTTTATCGTCATACCAGGCGGAAGCCTCCTTTATTTCAACTCCGTTTGCTTTAATTTCCGGGCAGCGGATTGTGTCTGTCGCCAGTGTTTCATGATTAATATGATAAACAATGCCGTTATTACTTCTGATCAATATATTGCCGCTGCGGGTAGTTGTAAGGTCAGAAAACTGATTTTCTTTTCCCAGCCATGCAAGCGAAGGAAATTTTTTTTCTACCGGAGCAAATTTCTTTTCACCTGGCAGCAGTACATGATTTTTCCAACCGGTAACCCAGAAGCGGCCGCTTCCGTCTTTTGTAATTTTTGAATCAATGCCTGATCCATAATTGTAATAATTATTTATAATAGAAGTTGGAATAATTTCCTTAAGAAAAAAGTTTGTATCATAAACATGTACCCCGGTTGCGCTGAAAAATCCGCAATAGAATAAGTGTTGGGTCTTGTCAAAATAAACTCCCCGCAATTTAGGTTTGGAAAAATCAAACGATGATTGATTAGGTACGTTTATTGTTTGCAACCGGCGATTGGCAGGAACTGTTGCAAACAAGAACCCCCTTTGCAGTAACCAAATATTTCCATTGCGGTCTTTGGTAATATATCTTGTTTCTTCCTCCGTGTAATCATTTCGAGTTACATTAAAATAAGCGGCTGCATTAGTACGGGTGTCATAAATAGCCGTTTTACCTGAGTAAATGCCCAGTAAATATTTTCCCTCCGACAGCCGGGTAAAACCTGGAATAATATACCCATAGTACAAATCTTTTTGCTTAAGCAATGCATCCCTGCCAAAAACAATAGTTGCTTTTCCGGTAATTGTGTTATACCTGGCAAATCCTCCCGCCCATGAATTAAACCAGATCGTACTATCGTTTGCCACATCCATCTGCTGAATATCAATAATATGCCGGACAGTATCCGATCCCGGAACGTACTTGTGCGTAAGCGGAGTGGTAATTTCAAAATTATTAGTAAATGATTTTTTTATTTTATCAAAAAGGTAAATACCGTTAAATGTACCCACCCAGAGTTTTGTATTGTCAGTAGCATGTACAGCAAAGCTGTAAGCAGTATTATATCTTCGGTCTATCCAGCCATCAGGTTTTGAAGGATCAAGATTATAATGAGTTGTGTGCTTGTTGAACGGATCATAGATAAACAAACCTTGAGAAACAGAGGCTGCATATAGCTTCCCGTCTTTATCAATAAATAAATCGGCTAAATAAAGTGCTGTGTTTTCTTTAGTATCCTGCAGCCCTGTTATGATGGAAAAAAACTTCTTCTGATATCTGTCAAAATAATAAACCCCTAAGGGGCCGGCAATATAAAGGTTGTGCCGGCTGTCTTCAACCATTGCGGAAATTCTGCTGAATCCAAACCCGTTTGATTGCTGCAAAGAAGAATGATATACAATATCTGAACCATCAAATGAGGTAAGGCCCTGTGCCGTTGAAAACCACAGCAGGCCATCTTCTGAAAAAAAGAAGTATTCAGAAGTGATGGGAGGCATAAAAGGGTGGGTAACCTGTTTGAAAACAGGAATATCTTTATCCTGGGCAGATAAAAAGGTACTATGCACTACTAAAAGAAGTATCGTGGTAACTATTTTTCCTGTTACAGGCATCCCTTTAAAATTACATAATCCTAATCTTTTTAAACAGTGCATTTATCAGTTTGACCTTACCAGTTTGTGGATTTCATCCGTGATCATTTGGGAAAGAAATTTATAGTTGTGTGAAATTTGAAAATCACCAATTCAAATTAAACAATTGCAAAGCAGTAGGACTGGATTTTCTCTTAGGGCTTTACATTGTAATATAAAAATACTGTCATCTCTTTCCATATTAAACCCGGTTGGATGCCAGGCACTTAGCATACTCTCACTACCATTATACAAAACTTGCAATATGGTCAGGTATAGAATAGCAACGGATGAAGATAATGTTAAGTTGATACAACTTACTGCTTCCTCTGCAATGGCAGGCGACGTTGGCTTAAGAATAGACAGGAGCCCGAATTTTTTCTCTCTCCTGAAAATGCGGGGTGATACAAGAGTATTTGTTGCAGAAGAAGACGATAAAATCATAGGGTGCATTTGTGTTTCTTATCAGAAAGTATATGTTGGTGGCGAAATCTTTCCACTTCAGTATATCGGCGATTTTAAAGTTTTGGAGCAACACCGAAATCGGGGCATTGGCTTACAGTTATGTAATGAAGTAGCAAACTATGTAATATCCCAAAACGCTGATCTGGCTTTTCTGAATGTTTCAAAAGGAAATGCAAAGCCTTTTTCCTTTTTTAAAAACCGTCCCAATGTGCCTGATTTCGATAACATCGGCATTTTTAAAATATACCAAATCATTGGAAAAAGAATAAAACCAAATACCAATAAATATTCTATAGAAGAAACTACATTGAATGACGAGGTTCTGCATTTTTTCAACCGGCATTACTGCAATTACCAGTTAGGCACAGTTTTAACGGAATGCAATTTTGACACTACAAGGGTCTATATAGTAAGGGAAGACAAAAAAATTATTGCAGCCATGAGCCTGATTGATACCATGGCTGTAAAACAAAACGTAATCACTGCGTTGTCGTGGAAAATGAAATGTGTCCTTCGCATTATCAATATATACAGCAGTATTGCTGGCCTCTCAAAAATGCCAATGCTCAATGAGCCTGTAAAGATGCTGTATGTTAAATATATGGCTGTAAGCTCTACCGATAGCCGATTGGTGAAGCAACTTGTAAATTATGCAAGAAACATTGCGTTTGAAAAATCATATTCGTTTGTTTCCATCGGGCTGCATGAAAAAGATAAGTTCAATGATAATCTCGCAGGATTTCCAAAATTGACTTTTAAATCGGTAGGTATGCTACTAAGCATAAAAAACACCCGGGAACTTATCGATAAAGTAAAAAATGGTGTCCCGTACGAAGACTATTCACTGGTATAATTTAAAATAAATCACTAAATCAACTTAAAATGAATGCAACTACAAACCAATCTATCACTGTTGAAGAATTTAATGTTATCTCTGATGTCTTTTCTCAGGCCATTACCGGAGAACTAATAGGGATGTCCAATTTTGCATCTCTTACGGACACTATTGATGACCCGTATGAAAAGATGGAAGCGGTTGAACATGCCAACAGCGAAAGGATGCACGCCGAAGGATTTGCCGCATACGCTAAAAAACAAAAACTAAATGTCAAAATCAATTTGAATGGTGAATATTGGGGAAATGTCAGAAAGCAATTTTTGTCATATGCACAGCAGAAAGATTTTATCGCCTGTCTTATCATCCAGGAAGTAATGCTTGAATCATTTGCTATATCTATGTACACCGATGTAGGGAATGCTTTAGGTGGTGAAGCCAGTGAACTTTTTTTAAGCATAGCAGATGAAGAGAAAGAACACCTGGAACACTCCACGGATATTCTTCGGAAGGAATTGCAAAAAGACCCCGTTGCATTTATTAAAAAGTTTGAGGAAATTCATTTCAACTGTATGACAATTCTTGCACAATTCAGTGCAACTACAGATTTGCGGGGCCATTGCGGAGTTTGTAATGGCGATTGCATGAAAGGTTCTTTGCATCATATAGCACTTGATATTGTAACAATGCGTGGAAATGCAATGGCGCTTTATGCAGATGCATTAGATAATATTGGTATTCCCGGTGAAAAATCTACCGTATGGTTAGCTCAACTTCCAGCATAGACTTTGCTGTAATAGGCCATCAGGATAACTGGGAAGGCATTGAAAGGTTTGTGAATGGATTGCGTACACCCGAACAGGGAAAACTGTCAGTAGAAAAAATAAAAAGTATTTTCCCTTTTATTCCCCCCCGTGTACTTTTCAATGTACAGGTAAAATCCATTACCGGTAGTCAAATAAATGGAATTTATATTGACACTTTTTTTGACCCGGACAAACTTGATATACAATACAGCAAAGCAAATAGCAGCAAGGTAATTCAGGCCGCTTCCTGTGCAGAAAAAGAAGGTGCCCGTATTACAACATTGGGCGGGTTTACATCCATTGTACTGGAAGGAAATTTTAATTATTTTGCCAGGAAAGCAACAAAATTTACAACCGGCAACACATTAACTGCGGCATATATTGTAAAAGGAGTAGAAACGGCAGCCGGGCAATCTCATATAAACCTGGCAAATTCAAAACTTTTAATAGTCGGAGCCACAGGGGATATTGGCATGGCCTGTGTAACTTATTTTAAAAATAAAGTAAAACAACTGTTGCTTTGTGCACGGAGTCTTAACAGGCTTGAAAATCTTGCAAAATTTTTATTGGAAGAAAACGTAAATATAAAGTTCAGTGTTTCAGTGGATGAACTGCTGCAGGATGCTGATGTTATTATCTGTGTTGCAAGTACTACCGGATTGAATTTTAGGGATTGTAAAAAAGACGCTCTGATATGTGATGCCGGTTATCCAAAGAACCTGGACAAACGAATTCATGATAACCCCGAAGTGCAACTGTTTCATGGAGGAATGGGGCAAGTGAGTATGGGATTTTGCTTCAACCCCGATTATTCAAACAGCATTTATTGCTATCCTGTTCCCGGCATAGCCCACGGTTGCATTTTAGAAGCAATGGTACTGGCTTTTGAAAATAAAATTGAAAGTTACTCTACCGGGAGAGGGAATATTACAACTGATAAGATAGAAGAAATATATGCATGTGGATTAAAGCATGGTATAACCCTGGCTCCATTTCATAATGCATACGGACTATGGCCCGATTAAAAAATATCAAAATGAAACAAAAGAAAGAACAGGTACAAATATCTAAACTGGTGTTTACACATAACTGGGAAGACCCCGAAAGCGATGTGGCGGCTTTACGCATAAAAAGCAATGATGTTGTACAAGCTATTACTTCGGGTGGATGTAATGTACTCGGCTTTTTGCTGCACGACCCCAAAATAATATACAGCGTGGATATTAACCCTGCACAATCTTATTTACTTGAATTAAAAATTGCTGCAATTAAAGAATTTGAGTTTAAAGAATTTACTGCATTCGCAGGATTAACTGATTGTAACAATCGCATAGAGCTGTATAGTAAGCTAAAGTACCTATTAAGCAGTGATGCTGCTACATTTTGGGATATACAAACCAGGATTATTGAGCAGGGCATTATAATGAACGGCAAATATGAACGGTTTATAAAACGGGCAGGAAAATTTATTTCAATATTGCAGGGTAGAAAAAGAGTACTTGACTTATTTGAAAAGAAAACAAAAGCCGAACAAGCAGCATACTTTGACAATGTTTGGAATACAAAGCGGTTTAAATACCTTTTCAAAATATTGTTCAATAAAAGAATGCTTGCAAGGCGTGGGCTGGTAGTTGATTATTTTACTTTTGATGATGGCAGTAAATCTTTTGCCGATAGTTTCTATAATCGTTCCAAAAAAGCATTTAGGGATATTCCTATAGAAAATAATTATTTTCTATCCCTTTATCTGCTAGGCAAATTTAGGAACCCGGAGGAAGTGCCGGTTTATTTAAGAGAAGAGAACTATGGAATAATAAAATCAAGGGTTGATAGAATAAAAATCATTACCAATGAAGCGCAACAATGGATTGATACGATGCCGGATCATTCTATAGATTGTTTTGCTTTATCTAATATTTGTGAACTGATGAGTGAAGAGGAAACACATACTTTATTTACTGCAGTTGACAGAACGGCAAAAGAAGGTGCAAGAATTATTTTTAGAAACCTGATGATACCAAGAGAAATACCGAATGACCTGCAGGCTTCCATAAAAAAGGATGAATCACTTAGCAGGAAGTTGTATGAGAATGACCGATCATTTGTATATGGAAAAGTAGCTGCTTATACTGTTCATAAGAACAATCGCTAAACAATGGATTACCCTATTCCTGCAAGGCTTAACATTTCTATTATTGTTGTTTGTACGATTGCATTCTTCGGTTTGTTTATTACAGGTACACATCTTCATCAGTTATGGGTAAGGGTATTGCTTGGGTTAGCGTTTGGAATTGTAATGATACCGGTTTACTCACTTATGCACGAAGCTGCCCATAATACGTTTCATCCTTCTGATAAAACTAATTTATTTTTAGGCAGATGGTTATGCTGCATGTTCATTATATCTTTCACTTTTTATCATCATTGTCATTTGAAACACCATAAAAAAAAAAGAACTGATGACGAAATGTGGGATCTCTATTACGAACATCAAACTAAATTGCTGCGTTATGGAAACCTATACCTGATGATGATTGGATTTGGCTATCTGGCCATTTGGCTTTCTGTGCTTCTTTTTTCAATTTCTCCAGGATTAATCACAATATCCCTTTTCAAAAGGCACACCGAAATAAATAGTTTTCAAAGGGGATTTTCAGGGATGAACAAGTTACGAACGCCTCCTTTGTTGGCGTCCTCGCCAACAAACAAACCACAAACTTCAACAATGAGAATCCGACTGATTTGTCAAGCACAAATGACGATATACAGATAAACATATCGTTTGGTAGTTGGTAGTTGGCGAGGACGCCAACTACAACGAGGTTGGCGAGGACGCCAACTACAACGGGGGAACGTCAACTACAACTCTCTTTTGTTGACGTCCCCGCCAACAAAAAGAGGCTTTATTCTTTCACCCTCGAAGGTGTTTCTTTCCCGGCAATGATTCCCCGGGAACTTAAAGCCACCACTTTTTTTTCTTTTGTTGGCGTCCCCGCCAATAAAAAGAGGCTTTATTCTTTCAACCTCGAAGGTGTTTCTTTCCCGGCAATGATTCCCCTGGAACTTAAAGCCACTGCTTTTATAATCATCGCCATATTTTCCATATCAAGGGTAGAAATTTCATCCGTTACTTTATGGTAATTGGGCTCACTGGGCTCATCCGGCGGAGTGCCCATTTTTGAAGTTGAAATGGTATGTGCCGGCACTCCTAACATGGCCAGCGTTGCATTATCCGAACGAAAAAATAAATTTTGTTTGGGATAGGGATCGGGATAAAAAGTGAACTGCGTTCCTTCCAGGTTTTTTTGTAAAATGGCTCCCATATCCGTTCTTTCATAGCCGGTGATGTATGCAGAATTTTTTCCCCATTTTGAATCGGTGCCGATCATTTCAATATTAAACATGGCAACAATTTTTTCCGGGTCAAACTGCTTCGAAAAATATTGCGAGCCAAAGCCTCCCACTTCTTCTGCCGTAAATGCGGCAAACACAAGGGTTCTTTCATTGTTATGCAATTGGCTGAAATACTTAGCCAGCATGATAACGGCTGTCGTTCCGGCTGCATCATCATTGGCGCCATTATAAATGGAATCACCATTTACTGGCTTGCCAACACCCAAATGATCATAGTGGCCTGCAAAAATTACATATTCATCTTTCCTGCTTTTGCCCGGAATCACACCTACCACGTTGGCAAGTCTTTGTTCAGTTATCTCCTGCTTTGCTTCTATTGAATAGGTTTTGGGAACCCGGTTTGTCAGCAGGAAAATAACACTGTTCTCAGTTTTGAAAGTGGATCTTCTGCCAGCGGCTAATCTTGAAAAACTTCCGGCATAAGCCGTATCCACCAAAACGATATAATTTTTTCCTGACCGGGAGAAGACAGAAGCTTCCCTGAGAAGATTACCACCTGCTTTTATCGTTGCTATTTCATAACCCGAAGAAGCATTTACCTTCAATTCTTCATGGCTGCTGTTGATAGCAATATTTTTAGGATCCAATACAGTACCATCCAACTCGGCGGCAGCGCTGATCATTTTTGCACGAACCATAAAAAACTCCTGAAGATAAGAGCCGCTGTTTTTCCAGGTTTGTATTCCCGAATTCTTAAATTCACCGGCAATAAAATCAGCTGCCCGGTCTATATCCGGGGTGAAAGCTTTTCTGCCTCTCATTTCATCCGAAGACAATGTCTTTTCTATTCGTTCTACCTCTTTTGCGTTGATGATATCATCAATATTCTGTCCATAAACAAAAAAGGCTGTGATTGATAACAGTCCTGTAAGGAAAATTGATTTCATTGTAATTATTGTATTTTATTGCCCGACGGTCTGATGGCTGATATATAACCATCAAACCAACTAACTATTTATCCATCCAACTATAAGCTCATCATTTCTTTAAACTTCACCGTCTGCCTCCTGCTGACTTCAATTTTTTCTCCTCCTTTTAATTCCAGCAATAACCCTCCGTTGAAATATGGTTCAATTTTTTCAATCATCCGCAGGTTCACAATATGTTTCCGGTTGGCCCGGAAAAACATTTTTTCATCCAGTCTTTCCTCCAGTGCATTCAATGATTTTAATATAAGAGGTTTATGAGGACCAAAAAAAACTTTGGCGTAATTACCAACACTTTCAAACAACCGGATTTCATTCAGCTTCACAAACCAGCACCGTTCCCCGTCTTTTACAAACACCTGGTCATTCTCTGCAAGAAGGCTGTTGTTGCTGTTTTCAGATGAAGATTTATTTTCTTTCATTTCTGAAAAATGCAATTTCTGGATAGTGTCGGCCAGCCTTTTGGGTTCAATAGGTTTCACCAGGTAATCAAGTGCATTTACTTCAAATGCTTTTAGTGCAAATTCATCATACGCTGTGGTAAAAATAACCTGGGGAGCACTCTCCAGTTCCGAGAGCAAATCAAACCCGGACTTTCCCGGCATTTGAATATCGAGAAAGATGAGGTCGGGATGCAGGTTCCTGATCTTTGAAATACCTTCATCGGCATTCGCCGCTTCATCTATCACTTCCACTTCGGGAAAATCCAATAATAATTTTCTTAACTCTGCCCTTGCCAATCGTTCATCATCAATAATGATTGCTCTCATGGGATTGCATTTAGTTTAGGTTTGCAGGTAATAAGAGTTTTGCTTCCACCAAAGATGAGTCAATTTGTTTTATTTCAAACTTAGCTTTATTTCCATATAATAAATTCAGCCGATCCGTTGTGCTGGAAAGCCCAAAGCCATCTTTATTTTCTTTCCCGTTCAGTTGGCCGGTATTCTGGACTATTAATTCCAGGAAATTATTTTTAAAATCAGCTTGCACCCGCACTATACCGCCATTGATTTGCCTGCTGATTCCATGCTTGATTGCATTTTCCACCAGCGTTTGCAACATCATGGGAGGCACCTGCTGATCCAGCGTATCATCATCTATAATATATTCAATCTTCAACCGGTCTTCAAAACGCATATATTCCAGGGCAAGATAGTCTTTTACAATGTTCAGTTCTTTTTCCAGGGTCACCGTCTCGGATTTGTCGGCCTGCATGCTGCTGCGCAGGATATTGCTGAGTTCGGTAATGGCTTCCCTTGCCCTTTCAGGGTTTTCAACCACTAATGCCCGGATACTATTTAAAGAATTGAAAATAAAATGAGGGTTGATATGAGATTTGATGGTTTTTAATTCCAGTTCTTTTACCAACGCTTCCAGCCTCAGGGTGTCTAATTGCTGCCGCCTGCTCTTAGTGATATAATGGTAAATAAAATAAATCAGGTTCCAGATAAGCAGGTTTATAAAAAAGTAAAAAGCTCCGCTAATAATGAGCAGCAGGGGTTGCCCGGAGAAATTCTTTTCCTGCTCATTCAATAAATTAAGCCGGTTACAGGCTTCCATATAAAAAGCAGAAGAGAGAATAGAAAAGATAACGGTTATAAGAAAAAACTGGAAAACCTGTTTTTCTATTGTTTTTTGAAGTGTATTGAGCCGGATAATAACAAATCGCATCAGATGGGTAAGGATAATACCGATACAAACGAAAATGCCCAGCCTGGTAAAGATGGCATACCGGGACTGAGCATCATCCAGCCGCTGAAAAGAATATGCAAAAAAAACATTGATAAGAGCAAAAAGCCCCCAACCAGCGAACTGGAATACCCAATATTTTGAATTCCCGAATTTCATTCTTTCAAAATTAATCAATCCCTGCAGCTGCAAGATGTGTAAATATACCAGTGGACGAATACTTTTACAAATGGAAAGTCTGATTCACTATATTGACTTCCCACTTAATTAAGATCAACTCAGATACGGGAAAATTGTAATAACACCCTGGTAGGAAGCTGGCAGGAAAATATTAATTTTGCTCATCAATTAATATTCATGGAAATCACTCCGGGCCCCCTTTTAAAAAAAATAAACTCTCCGGAAGATCTTAAAAAACTTCCCAGGGAAAAATTGCACCAGGTTTGTGATGAGTTGCGCCAATATATTATTGACGTAGTAAGTGTATTTGGTGGCCATTTTGCCGCCAGCCTGGGAGTGGTGGAACTGACAACCGCTTTACATTATATCTACAAAACTCCCTATGACCAGATAGTCTGGGATGTAGGCCACCAGGCATACGGCCATAAAATTCTTACCGGCCGCAGGGATAATTTCATGACAAACCGGAAATATAAAGGCCTTAGCGGTTTTCCAAAAAGAAGTGAAAGCGAATATGACACATTCGGAGTGGGCCATTCCTCTACTTCAATTTCGGCAGCGCTGGGTATGGCCATGGCAGCAAAATATAAAGGTGAAAAAGACAGGAAAGTTGTAGCGGTAATCGGTGATGGAGCGATGACAGCAGGCCTTGCTTTTGAAGGAATGAATCATGCCGGCACATCCGAAACAGATTTGCTTATTATTTTAAACGATAATCATATTGGTATTGACCCCAATGTAGGAGCCCTGAAAGAATACCTGACCGATATCACCACTTCCCCTACGTATAATAAAGTAAAAGATGATATCTGGAAGTTGCTGGGCAAATTACCGGTAGGAAAACATTTTACCAGGGCTATGGCTCACAAGCTGGCAGAAGGAATGAAAGGAATGGTAAGCAGCAGCGCCAACCTGTTTGAAGCATTACAGCTCCGATATTTCGGTCCTATTGACGGGCATAATATTGCCAAGCTGGTTGACACATTAAGAGATCTGCGTGAGATCCCGGGGCCCAAACTCCTGCACATTATCACTATCAAAGGCAAAGGATATGCCCAGGCGGAAAAGGATCAAACCAAATGGCATGCACCGGGGCTGTTTGATAAAGTAACGGGTGAGATTTATAAAAAGAAATATGAATTGCCGCAGCCGCCAAAATACCAGGACGTTTTCGGACACACTATAATTGAATTAGCAGAAAAGAATGAAAAAATATTTGGCATTACCCCGGCTATGCTTTCCGGATGTTCATTAAAGTTTATGATGGAAAAAATGCCGGACAGGGCATTTGATGTCGGCATTGCAGAACAACATGCCGTTACGTTAAGCGCCGGTATGGCTACACAGGGAATGAAAGTGTTTTGCAATATATATTCTTCCTTTATGCAAAGAGCTTACGACCAGGTGATTCATGATGTAGCCATTCAAAACCTGCCGGTGGTTTTTTGCTTAGACCGTGCCGGACTGGTGGGTGATGACGGCCCTACCCATCACGGGTGTTATGATATTTCCTTTATGCGCTGCATTCCCAATATGATCGTCAGCGCCCCGATGAATGAAAGTGAATTGAGAAACCTGATGTACACTGCACAACTGGAATCAACAAAGAACCCATTTGTTATCCGCTACCCGAGAGGTGAAGGTGTGATGCCGGAATGGAAAACAGAAATGAAAGAAATTAAAATCGGAACCGGGAGAAAAATAAAAGACGGGCAGGATATTGCCATCCTTTCTTTAGGCCATCCCGGAAATTTTGCTGCGGCTGCTATCCGTGATTTGAAAAATGACGGGTTGAATCCTGCACACTATGATATGCGTTTTGCCAAGCCGTTGGATGAAGAATTGCTGCATGAAGTATTTCATAAATTCAATAAACTAATTACAGTGGAAGATGGAACAGTGAAAGGAGGCTTTGGATCAGCCGTTTTGGAATTTATGAACGAGAATAAATACGAGGCAGAAGTCAAAATATTAGGCATACCCGACCAAATTATAGAGCACGGCACCCCGAAAGAATTACAGCATGAATGTCATTATGATGCGGAAGCCATTAAACAGGCTGTGTTGGAAATGATGAGGGGAAAAATTTCTGTCTCCTCAACGATTTTAGGATAACTATTTTTCTAAGTAAATTTAAGTATGCAACGAATCGTAATCATTCTTGCGTACTTATTCTTTTGTACAACTATCATTGCACAACAATATCCCTTTGTCCATTACACTCCAAAAGATGGATTAATAAACAGCAGGGTGAAAAAAGCTTACCAGGACAGTAAAGGCAGAATGTATTTTCTTACTTATGGTGGATTGAGTGTTTATGATGGAGTGAGATTCAAAAACTATACAACAAAAGAAGGACTGGCAGTATCCCTGGTAAACGATATCCTCGAAGTAGGAGACGATTCATTACTGATAGCGAGCAACAACGGTAATTTTTTAAATGTTCTCGTGAAAGGGAAAATGAAATTTTTAAAACTGCCCTCCACAAATATCCCGCTGATCAATCATTTTTATCGTCATGAAAACGGGAAAATTTATCTTTCCAGTGATGATGGTTTATTCATCCTGGAAAAAAATAATATCCGTAAACTGAATACCACACTGTCAGTTCAAACAAATACCGATCTGGTATATCTTAACAATATTACCGGTGTGGGTAACTGGCTGATCCTTTCTACCAACGAATTGAATAACCATCAAAGCTTCTACCTGTATGATATTGAAAAAAACAGGATCTGTGATTCACTTTCCAAGCCTGTTCTGCTCATCGGTAAAGATGGAAGGAACAGGGTTTGGATATCAATGATTGAAAAATTGTTTATCCTTGACAGTGCAGCTTTGATAAAAGGGAGACTCTTACCTGTTCCGCCAAAAGGAGGTTACCTGCAGACTAAAGATTACTCGGCATTTAATATTGCTTTTGGAAAAAATTGTATTTGGATCGTACACAGAGATAAGGGATACAAAAACACAGAAATTCGCCGAATTGATGAAAGTGGCGGCCTGTTAAAAATGCCGCTACCCTCAAAAGCAACTTCATCTTTCATAAAGAATATCCTTATAGATAGAGAAAATACAATCTGGCTCTCAAATGACGGAGAAGGCGTTTTTAAAATGCTGAACTCACCACTCATGATTTTTGAAAATCTGTTTGGCAACAGCAACAAAACATTCATTGACGATGCTTATTATTCTGATGAAACTACCTGGTATAGCACTAACACAAACAAATTATTTAAAAAATCAAAACAGGGAGCGGTAGCATTTACCAGTAACCTAACCCCTGCGCCTGATGTATTTTATGATAATGGAAAAAAATTGCTGGCACATGATAGCAGAAGGATTTATGAAGGGATCATTAATTCTCAAAAAAAATCTGTCAATTTCCATTCAACAATTTCAGTTCCCGGTTCTGATATGTGGGGGAAAAAGCTTTTATCTGATCCCAATGGCAATTTGATTGCCGTGCAGGGCTTAGGTATGGCTGTATGGAGAAATAATAAACAGGTATTCTATTTACCTCTGGAAAAGCCGGATATTATTGACGATTTTTTGATTGATAAAGACAACTTACTCTGGGCAATAAAACGGTATTCAGGAATTGATGTCTTTCGTCTTCACCCCGAAAGCGATTCAAAATACCTTGAACTTGCTTGTAATTTCCCCAAAGACAAAATAAGAGGATCTCCAAGAAGTCTCGTGATTGATAAAACCGGGCTGATATGGGTTGGCACAAGGGATGATGGACTCGTTTGTTACCAAAGAGAAGATAATAACCTCGTTCCGTTACTCCAATTCGATGCAAGCAATGGACTCACTGATAATTTTATCACCACGCTTGCATGCGACTCCATGAATAATATCATCGTAGGAACACAAACAGGGCTTGACCGGATTCTTCGTCTTAACAAAAACTCTTACCGGGTAGAAAACCTTAGCAAAAGCAGTAATTTTTTTGTCAAAATAAATAAAACATGGAGTGATTCAAAACGGTCTTATGCCCTCAGCTTTTCCGGTTTTTTATTAGAGATTTCTGCTCCTTCACAGGATGTAAGAAGCAACAATCCTCAATTGCTGTTGGAGGAAATGAAAGTAAATACTCAATCTATTGCCACCGGAAAAAAAACGTTCAAACACAAAGAAAATAATATTAGTTTTCTTGTAGCCGCACCAAGCTTTATAGACGAAAAACAAATAGTGTACACTTATTTATTGGAAGGTTCGGGAAACAAGCAATGGAGTGACACCTCTGCAGCCAATGCAGTCATCAATCTCACCAATCTTTCCCCGGGAAAATACAATTTGAAAGCGAAAGCATTCTTTCTTTCCACCTCCTATTTACCGGCTGAACTTTCTTACCCATTTGAAATCAATCCGCCCTGGTGGCAAACCTGGTGGTTCAGGGCAATGATGAGTTTATTGATTATTGGATTAATAATTATTGGTTTTAAAATTTATTACAGAAGAAAATTAGAAATAAAAACAAGCTTTCTGGAAAAGCAACAGGCAATCGAAAAAGAAAGAACAAGAATTGCTACCGATATGCATGACGATTTGGGAGCCGGCTTATCCCGTATTAAATTTCTTACCCAGTCGCTGCTCAATAAAAAGAAAGATGACATGATCAATCCCGAATTGGAAAAAATATCTGCTTTCTCAGATGAGATGTCAGAAAAAATGGGAGAAATCATCTGGGCATTGAATGAAAAAAATGATACCCTTGCAGACCTGGTAGCATTTACCCGCTCCTATACCATGGAATATTTGGCAAGCCACAATATTCAATGTGAAGCCGATACACCAATGAATTTACCAGTCACTTTTTTGACCGGCGAAATGCGAAGAAATATTTTTCTGTCTGTAAAAGAATGTCTGCATAATGTGGTGAAACATTCAGGCGCCACAAAGGTTTTATTTTCAGTTCACCTGAACGCTGCCATGCAAATCATCGTACATGATAACGGTAAAGGCTTCAATACAGATTTTCAAAAGTTATTCAGAAACGGAGTTCAGAATATTGAAAAAAGAATGAAAGAAATCAATGGCACGGTGATCTATACAAATGATGCTGGCACAAAAGTGATGCTGACCATCCCTATTAATTTATAACGTTTGTTCTATTGAAAACAGAATGAAACCTTTTTACTTTTAAAAAACAATGCCAATCAGAGTTGCCATAGTCGAAGACCTCGGTGAAGTAAGAGAAGGACTTGCTGAACTGATAAAATCAGATAAAGAGTTGTTGCTGGCAGAGAGTTTTGAAAATGCAGAATCTGCTGCAGAAAAATTGCCCGGCCTGCAGGCGGATATTGTGGTCATGGATATTAATCTTCCCGGCATGAGCGGTATTGATTGTATCAAACAAATAAAAGAAAAATGCCCCGATACCCAGTTCATGATGTTCACCGTCTATGAAAATGATGAAAAAGTGTTGCAGGCTTTACAAGCAGGCGCTTCGGGTTATTTATTAAAAAGAACTAAACCCGAACGAATACTTGAAAGTATTAAAGAACTGAACCAGGGCGGTTCGCCCATGAGCAGCAATATAGCCCGGAAACTGCTGAATGTTTTCCTGGATAAAAAGAAAATAAATAAAAAGGAAATTTTATCTGAAAGAGAAAACACTGTTTTACAATTATTGGCCGACGGTCTTTTATATAAGGAAATTGCCGAGCGGCTGCATATCGTTCATGGCACCGTGCGGCAGCATATCCACAACATTTATGAAAAACTTCATGTTACCAACCGAACTGAAGCGGTAAACAAATACTTTGAACGAAACTGAGCTTCGCTCTATAACATTCGTTATACTCCAAACTGATTTTATTTCTATTGCTGGCACAAGAGGAGTCTTCTACCTTCATAAGTGGTAATTCTTATTTCTATCTTAATTAAAATCATTTATACTCATGAAAAAGATTTTTTTGTTCATCAGCCTTTTTGTGTTGGTGCAGGCACAGGGACAGATATTAAAAAAAATAGCTGACAAGGCAAAACAAAAAGCAGAAGAAAAAGCAAATAAGAAAGCAGATGAGAGTATTGAAAAGAAAAAAAGCGATGAGGATACAAATAATAAAACAACTGAAAACAAAAACACTGAAGTAAAAGATACTACAGGTAAGAACGAGACTACTCCTGCTCAGCCCGCCTCTTTAAAGGTTTACAGCAAATACGATTTTGTCCCCGGTGAAAAAGTGATTGGCTTTGAAGATTTCTCCACGGGTAATATCGGCGATTTTCCTGCCGGGTGGAATACGAATGGTTCAGGAGAGATCGTAACGATTGAAGGCAAAGAAGGCCGATGGTTAGTGATTACAAAACCCGGTGTGTATCTTCCTGAATTCACCGATAAATATCCTGATGATTTCACTTTTGAATTTGATCTGTTGCATGGCGTTCCCACCACTGGCGCAACATTGAACATCGTACTAGGCGAATTAACGAATACTAATGCATTGCAAGGTTGGAACACCTCACCACATATACTCAGGATTGGTTTCCACAACACAAGTTCGAATCAGAAAGAAGGCGCAGTGTCCTCTGAAATAAGAAAAAGTTCAACAAGTCAACCGGCCAACCAGATCTATACAGAATTATTGAGCGATAAATACAACCCGGTTCACGTCTCCATCTGGCGGCAAAAAGAAAGAGTACGGGTTTATGTAAACCAGGAAAAACTCTGGGATATTCCAAGAGCGATCTCGGCAGAAGCTAAATTAAATGCCATCTTCTTCCCGGTTTTTTCTACGGATGAAAACAGCAGGAATTATATCGGTAATCTCAGGCTGGCTATCGGCGCCCCGGATACAAGAAAGAAAATAATGGAACAAAACAAATGGGTAACCCACGGGATTTTATTCGATGTAAATAAAGCTACCATTAAACCTGAGTCCTATGGCACATTGAAAGAAATGGCTAATGTGCTGAAGGAATACACAGATTTAAAAGTAAAAATTGTTGGGCATACCGATGCCGATGGAAAAGATACAGACAATCTTGATCTCTCCAAACGAAGAGCCGCTTCAGTAAAAGCTGCATTGGCAAAAGAATTTGGAATAGAAGAAAGCCGGATGGAAACAGATGGCAAGGGTGAAAGCGAACCGATTGATAAGAATGATAATCCTGCGGGGAAAGCGAATAACCGGAGGGTTGAATTTATAAAAATACAATAACTCAAAACTATGCGTTACATATTTTATATACTGCTTGGTTGCTTAATACATTACCCTATAATTGCACAGGAAAAACCTCCGACAAAGGAGGAGATGAAGGCAGATTTTGAACAGTCTATCAGGGAAGCAAAACAACAAAGAGACGAATTGATTGCTCAAATAGCAGAGGCCAAAAAGAATAATGAAAATGTTGAATCTATAAGTGAGATGCAGAAACAGCTCACGACTATAAACCAAATGATTTCCATGCTGGAAAAATCAAATCCTTTTGAAAAATCAAGTACAAAGCCTGTAGCTGTTCCAAATAAAAAAGAGCCTGCTTATGTTTCTCCTTTTACCCCTATCAAATTAAAACAACCGGTATCTAAGCCAACCCCGGCTCAGGCCACAGACCAGTTACTTTGGTACCGGGGAAGAAAAATAAATGCCAATACCATTATTACTCCATCGGGTTTGATTGCACGATATGATTGGCAAAGACATGCACTTACTTTTCAACCTGCTAAACCGGACACACCTTATTACAACCTTGTCAGTATACTCGGGCAAGTCCGGCAAATGCGATTAGATTATACCAGTAGAATGGACGGTATGATGAACAGTTTTTTCATGTTCCCATTAATTGAAGATGCTTATAATGAATATGAATTTTTTAAAGAACGGTATTTTAAGATGGCGGAAAACACAATTCAAATTAGCACGCCACAGGGAAATGTATCATCATTGGAGCAATACATAAATAACCTGGCAAATTATGTCCAGAGTTTACCGCCGCCTAGGTCTATTCCTCCACCGAAAAGGGCTAATAACCTTTGTTTATGTGATTATGCCACGGCGAGAAGACGTTATGAAAATGATTTAAATGATTGGAAAACTAAATTTCTTGCTGAAGAGAATAAAATCATTGATGAACTGCAAATGGTCTATTCACTTGTAGAATACTTCAAACGAAATAATTATTCTCTACCCGTAAATGCAGGAGCATTACAAGAAATGCGTGATCGGTATTATACTTACGTTCTGGAACGACTAAAAGCTAAATTATCTGATTTAGCCGACCAATATCCAACTGATGTGCTTATTGAAGATGGAATGGTGCTGATCTTCTCTTCATTCACTAAATTTTTAACCTACATGGATCTTTGGCAAGCATCACCAAGAGCCAGGGCTGCATTAGGAGCTTACAAAGGAACTTTATTCAGAGTGAAGACTTTAGTATTGTCAGACATTTTCGACAACTATATAGAAGATCAGAAGAGGCTGAAGAATTACAATAAGGTTTTTGATTTTGGACTTTATACTGCACATGAATTGAATAAAGGCCGGGTGGAGCCCAACTACCAGGTGAATAAGAAATTATATGATACCTGGATGAAGGGTATAGAAAAGTTTAACCGCTTTAAGCTGAATATAGATATTGATTTTGAGTATAACCAAGTGGACAGAAATGATAACGATAGGTTAGAGCTCTCAGCATCCGGTGTGATGCACTCTGAAGATATTTATGTTAGTCTTGGACGCTGGGAATGTAATTGGGAGCTTTACATGACGGATCTGAATCATCGTTCACGAAATACCGGCGGCGAAGAATATCGAATCCCTATAAAGATAGATGGGGGCACACAAACTATTTGGTCGACGCCCAGAAAATATTTTCAATACAGTGGACCTGCTTATATGAAAATGGTGTTTCCCACTTTTAAGATCAATTTATGCGGCAACCAATCTGTGGCAATGCTGGATGTTTTGAGTTATGTAGCCGCAGATTTAAAAGCTCATGAAAATGATGACATCACTAAAGTATACACCACACAAATGTTACGATATGCGAATCAGATGTTTATAGGTGCGAGAAAAACTCAAATAAATGCTCCCGAACTTATGAGCAAAGCTTTGGAGATGATGAATATGAGTAACCAGCAAATGACACAAACCGGAAATGGCCCTGCTTATGATCGTATGAAATTTGAACACACCATGAACAGAAAAAAAGCAGACCTGCAGTTTAGCGCTACAAACATTACTCATACTTCAAACACTGTTATTCCCTTAGTAAAAACAATACAAGTACCAACGCTCTTGTTTAACCCGGAGGTAACACTAGACAATTCGGCTGATGAGGACAACATAAAGTTTGGAACCGAAATAAAAGGGAAGATAACGATACGTATCGTCCACGCACCGAGGTGATCGCTTATAACAAATATTGCACATAATGAAAATTAAATTCTTTTGGATGCGGCATACAATAACATCTTTATTTTTTTTAATCAGCTTATCTTGTTTTTGCCAAACAAGTACTATTTCACTAAAGCCCTGCACCGATTCCATGGCACAAAATGCAAAAGGCAGGTGGGTGAAGACGAAAGATCCAAGCACAACTAATTCAAAAGAGATCAATGCTACACTTGCAGAATTTCATAGGCTGATGCTGATGGTTTGCCCCCAGCCAACCGGCGTAGATGC
>JAFDYJ010000050.1 GCA_018267515.1 Bacteroidota bacterium
TGCATTTCCGGACTGACCTGAATGTGATAAAAATAAAACAGGACTTAAGGTAAATCCGCTTGCAATGGCTGCGGCAGTGTCCAATGTAGCACCGGTATTGCCCCCACCCCCACCCCCTCCTGTAGCATCATTTTTGGTTGGAATAAAATATTCCGGAGATGCACAGGTAACTACACTATCGGGAGTACTTAATGTTGCTTTAAACAAAGGCTGTATATTAGTATTATGTGTCCCGTTTTCCAAAACCATTGCATAAGCATAAGTCATCGTATACGGAACAGTTGAAGGGCCGGCCGGAACATTAATTGAGTAAGTAATGGATCGGGTAAACCCTCCCGGGTTAGGAGAAGAAGAATGAAGATCCCAGGAAGTGGCTGTTGATCCTAATTTAACAGAATACCCGTATGAATATCCGTTAATAACAGGAATTGTTGGAAAATCTCCATATAAATCACTGGAAGATGTTGTGATCATTTGAATACCGGTAGTTGTAATACTGTATTCAGAAAGCGAGGTGATTCCGGTATTGGGAGCAGGATAAAGCTGGTTAGGGCCATTTATCAACCCTGTTGTAGCAGACCAGGAAGAAATACTACCGGAAGAAAAATTGATATTTGCAGGACAATTCTGAAGTTGAGGAAAGGCAGGAATTGCAATACTAATCATTGCAACATATACGAGATATATCTTCAGTTTTTGCACCATAAGCTACACGTATCTGCAAGGAATGAAATTATGAAAATTCGCCTGAATTATGAATAGGTCAGCCCGGTTTTGACTCGGCCTTTCTTCAAACGATTAATGCTCGTTTTTATTTTTATCAGCCGCCTCAAGTCCGGTCCACCTGCGTAATATTAACACAGAAACTTACGTAGTAGTTTAATGTACTCTCGACTTTCTAAACAGGACAAAGAAATATAAGTAATTGGGGAAAAACAATATGGCTGGTATCCTGCAACCAACACAATGTTGAAATATGTGTGGAGCATTATGCCGGAAACGGGGAAATTGAATTTAAGCTTTTGAGCAAAAATTTAAAAAAGTGAGCTCAGTCGCACCCTAATAGCTCACAAAGTTTTGTTTCAAGAGCAGGACCGCGGAGATCACGGGCAACAATTTTGCCATTAGGGTCAACCAACATATTCTGTGGAATCTGACTTACATGATACAGTACTGCTGCAGCATTATTCCAGAATTTCAGATCGCTTACATGTGTCCAGGTCAGCTTATCACTGTGAATTGCTTCCATCCATTTTTCCTTATCATTGGGCCTGTCCAGGGAAACACCCAATACTGTAAAATTTTTATTCCTGAATTTATTGAAGCTTGCCACTACATTCGGATTTTCCAAACGGCAAGGCCGGCACCAGCTTGCCCAAAAATCCACTAATACATATTTGCCCCTGAAGGAAGATAAGGAAACCGGTGAGCCGCTGGTATCCGGTTGGGTAAAATCCAATGCATCAGTTCCGATGGCTCCCACTTTATTATAGGCAATATACTCAGCCAGGGATGTACCGATATCCGAATGACGAACGGAACTATCCAGGCTTTTAAATCTTTTTTCCAGTAATGAAATATCGTCAAAAAACTGAGTTGTTACAAATAAGACAAAAGGAGAAACGATGGAATGTGGCTTATCCTTAATATAACTATCTACCTCCAGGTTGATCCTGTTTTGTGTTGCATAATAAATAGCCAGCAATGAATCCCGTTCGGCTCCTCCCGGCAAGGAATTGATTGTCGAGGCCAGTGCATTTTGCTGACGCACCAAAGGGTCAAATATGGACTGAAATTTCCTGAAATCATTTTGAGATACTGAACCAGTAACGTTTAATTTTTCGACTTGATTGGCATCTCCGGAAATTTGAATCTTACTGTTTTCCAGGTAAAATTGGAATTGAGAATTATTCCCCAGAGATAAAGCATACAAACCCGGCTCGATTACAGAACCTTTCAGCGTAAACTCACCGTTATTCACAGTTGTTTTTGCTAAATCAGCTTTAGTGTTTCCGTTTATAATCTTCACTTCAGCACCATTGTTGAGATTACTCACTTTCCCCGTGATCTCAAAACTACTATTTACCGTTTGTGCATATGAAAACACGGGTACCAGGAATAAAAGAAGAAGTTGCTTCATTATTTTCATACATAATATTAAATCAAACGCAAATTTACTAAACTGAAAGCATGAATGAAAGCCTTTCATTGTAAAAGGGATGTTAGAAAATGCCGGGTGGATATCGAAATATTACTGCAATTTTCCAATGTTTTAATATAGGCGCTGCCAATGATGGCACCGTTTGCATACCTGCAGGCAGCTTCGAATGTAGGCTTGTCTTTTATACCAAAGCCTACTAAGATTGGGTTTTTAAGTTGAAGGGATTGGAGTTTTTGCAGGTATTGCTCCACATTATTCATGTTTTTTTCACTACCCGTTGTAGATGATGATGACACGGCATATAAAAACCCGGTGCTGAGTTCATCCAATTTTTTAATACGCTCAGTTGAAGTTTCAGGTGTTACAAGGAAAACAAAATCCAATCCGTATTTTTTTATAATCGCTCCATATTCGTTTTCATATTCAAATTCGGGGAGATCGGGGAAAATCAATCCATCAATTCCGACTGCTGACGCATCAGCACAAAATTTCTCAAATCCATATTGAAGTACGGGATTCATATATCCCATTAACAAAACAGGAAGAGAAATTTCTTTTCTGAAATCTTTCAATTGTTCAAAAAGTCTTTTTATTGTCATCCCATTCTTTAAAGCAATACTTCCGCTCTGCTGAATCACCGGACCGTCTGCCAGCGGATCGCTGTAAGGAATTCCTAATTCAATCATATCAGCACCACTTTCCTGCAATGCTTTCATCACTTCCAGGGTGGAATTCAAATGCGGAAATCCTGCTGTGCAATACACATTGAGAACGTTCTGTGATTTTCTAGCAAACAATTCTGTTATCCTGCTCATGTTTATCCTCCTGTTGGAACAATTATGAATGTATCACCATCAATAGTCAGAAAATGATACCTCGGGTAGGTATCAATATCAATTATGACATGAAATTCCGATTTTTTCGCATTTACATTTTTCTCAAATTTCACTACCACTGTATCTCCCTGCCGGCTAAACTCCACATTATCTTTTGAAAAGTTTTCCGGCAGGCATTTATTGAATTCATATCGTTCACCGTTGATATTGGAATTCATTTCAAATTTTTGGGAAACAGAAATGCAATTGTCGGCAACTCTCTCAAACTGCAATTTATGATGCAGGTACGGCGGGTTCGAGCAGGAAGCTAAAATTAAAATCAACAATAAGCAAAACATTATCTTAATCATTGCTCATTGATTTCATGTATGTATTCATATCCTTATCTCCCCTGCCGCTAAGACAAATAGTCACCACATCATTTCTGTTAAATCGCAATTGCTTTAATGCTGCAATAGCATGAGCACTTTCCAACGCCGGAATGATCCCTTCTGATTTTGCCAATTCAAATGCAGCATTCATTGCTTCATCATCGGTAGCATTTAAAAATGTAGCCCTGCCGGTTTCAAACAAATAGGCATGCATCGGTCCAATGCCGGGATAATCCAGGCCTGCAGAAATACTATGTGGTTCGACAACCTGTCCATCTTCCGTTTGCATCACAAGGCTTTTACTGCCGTGTAAAATTCCCGGTTTGCCTAATTGTGTAGTCGCAGCGCTGTGACCACTCTTTACTCCCATGCCTGCTGCTTCCACCGCAAATAACTGAACCGACACTTCATCAAGAAAATGGTAGAATGCTCCTGCCGCATTACTTCCACCACCTACGCAGGCAATAACATGCGTGGGCAATTCACTTCCTGTTTTTTCTTTTAACTGCCAACGCATCTCTTCGCTGATCACACTTTGAAATCGTGCCACTATATCCGGATAAGGATGAGGCCCGACAACGCTGCCGATTATATAATGCGTATCCTCAGGATGATTGATCCAATCACGGATAGCTTCATTAGTTGCGTCTTTCAATGTTTTGCTGCCACTGGTAGCCGGTATCACCGTAGCTCCAAGCATTTTCATTCTTGCCACGTTCGGAGCCTGGCGTTCTATATCTTTTTCTCCCATGTAAACAATGCAAGGCATACCCTTCAAAGCACATACCGTTGCACTGGCTACGCCATGTTGACCTGCTCCCGTCTCTGCAATTATTCTTTTTTTCCCTAATCGTTGAGCCAATAAAATTTGTCCGATAGTGTTATTGATTTTATGAGCCCCGGTATGGCAGAGGTCTTCTCTTTTGAGAAATATTTTTGTCTTATACTGTTCACTTAATCGTTTTGCAAAATATAATGGCGTAGGCCGTCCTGCATAATCTTTCAACAGTTCATGATATTCCTTTTGAAAATCCGCATCTCCGATTATCGCCAAATACTTTTCCTTCAGTTCTTCGACATTTCTATGCAGCATTTCAGGAATGTAGGCACCGCCAAAATTTCCGTAATAACCAAAAATGTTCGGTTGTTTATAAGTTCCTTTATTTAGCAAAATATTTCGACTGATCATGTGATATTATATTTTTGAAAAATCACATCTGTTTCAATTCAACTTAGCAAAATCTCCGGATTCGGGCCGTTTATCGTAAGTCTTTTACAAACTTTAAAATCTTCCCCATATCCTTCACACCGGGAGCAGTTTCAAATTTGCTGTTAATATCTATTGCAAAAAAATCTGGATGTTTAAAAGCTTTGATCTTTGCTGTATCATCCGGACCGATACCTCCACTGAGGAAAAAAGGTTTTTCGATTTTTGCCTTCACTAAAAGGTCCCAATCAAATTTCACTCCGGATCCACCCAATGTCTCTTTTTGTCCGCCAGCATCAAAAAGATAATAATCACACACATCGTCAAAATCTTTCAGCAATTCATCAACATTTTTAGTAGTGGCATCAATACGGAATACTTTGATCACTTCAATATCCTCTGACAATGCACTGCACAAATCCGGCTTCTCATTGCCATGCAACTGAACAATATCCAAACTATATTCCTCCACTGTTCTCATGATTTCATCATAACCGGTATTCACAAATACTCCCACTTTCTTAATATCAAAATCTGCGTTTTGAATCTCTTTACCCGTTATTTTATCGCCAATATATCGTACTGAACCTTTGTAAAAATTCAAGCCGACAAAATCAATTTCCAATCCGTCTAACTGCTGTAACTGTTTCATCGTGGTAATACCGCATACCTTAATATTCATAAAGTTCCTCCTTAGCTCCCCTTTTGGGAGAATTTATTTTAATTTATTTACAAATTTTTCAAATGCTTTGCCGGGATTAGCTTCTTTCATAAAATTTTCTCCGATTAAAAAGCCTTTAAACCCGTTTTCTTTAAATAACCTGATATTTTCAGCCGAGTTAATACCACTTTCAGCAATTTTTATTTTATCCCCCGGTATTTTTTCAGCCATTTTCAAACTTTTTTCAATATCCACTTCAAAAGTCTTTAAATTCCTGTTATTAATTCCAATAATTTTTGTCTCATCACAAATATGGTCTAATTCTTTCTCATCATGAAGTTCGAGTAAAATTTCCAATCCAAGATTCTTCGCAATAGCAGCAAGCCTTCTTACTTCTCCCGGCGACAAGCAAGCCGCAATCAGCAAAATCACATCTGCACCAATTGCCTTTGCTTCTATTAACTGGTATTCATCAATAATAAAATCTTTTCTCAGTATCGGGATAGAGACTGCTTCTCTCGCCTCTTTCAAATCTTCACTACTTCCTCCAAAAAATTCTTCATCCGTTAACACAGAGATACCTGAAGCACCATACTTTTCATAACTGCTAACCACATCAACCACCCCTGATTGATTATTAATAATCCCTTTTGACGGAGACTTCCTTTTGAATTCCGCAATGATACCATTCGCTACTCCGCTATTTAATCTTTCTACCAATGAAAGCGAATTTCTTTTGAAATAAACAGAGTTCATCAACTCATGAATGCTTGCATCACTCTTTTGCTGTTTTACAGATTTCCTTTTAGCGTCAATTATTTTATCGAGGATGTTCATTTTCCAATTCAATTTTTACTGCAAGGATATTAATTTATCCAAACTCATTTTTGCTTTGCCGCTTTCCAGGCTTTCCACGGCAGCATTGTACGCTTCATCATAATTTTTATAATGTCCCACACTGTTCAATGCCATAGCTGCATTCGCTAACACCACCGCATTCTGCGCCCAGGTTCCTTCACCTTTTAAAATATTCATAAATATTTTTGCAGCTTCTTCCACAGAGGCGCCACCACTGATGTCGGAAGCAGTTACCATTCGTTTCCCTAATTGTTCTGCTGTTAAAACACTCTCCCCTTTATTGGTGATGACCTTGGTATCATTTGTTAGTGAAATTTCATCATAACCATCCAAACTATGAATTATTGTAAATGCAGTATCGGATTGCTGTAGTAAGTAATTATAAATCCTTGCCATCTCCAGGCTGAACACACCCACCAATTGAAACTTCGGGCTTGCCGGATTCACCATAGGCCCCAGCATATTGAAAAAGGTTCGCATACCCAGGTTTTTACGAATAGGTCCCACAGTTTTTAATGCAGGATGAAACAAGGGCGCATGCAAGAAACAAATATTCGCTGCCTCTATTTCCTTTTTTAATTTATCATTTTGATTTTTGAATTTATACCCCAATTGTTCCATTACGTTGCTGGCACCACTGATGGACGAAGCGCCATAGTTTCCATGCTTCGCTACCTTTTGCCCGGTACCAGCTACAATAAAACAACTGAGTGTTGAGATATTAAAAGTATTTTTTCCATCCCCACCGGTACCGACAATATCAATTACTTCGCAACCATTCAAATCCACCGGCACACACAATTCCAATAATGCATCCCGGAAACCCTGTAATTCTTCAATTGTAATGCTTCGCATCAGATAGATGGTCATGAATGCTGTCACTTCATGTTCATTATACATTCCTTTCCCGATATTTACCAACACTTCTTTTGCCATTTCACGGCTAAGTGTTTTGTGTTCGAATAAATATTGAAGAATTTTTTTCATTATGCTTTTTTTGAGTTTTCAAATCGGATAATTAATTGTTGAGCCAGTTTTTCATAATCATCTCCCCCATCGGTGTCAAAACACTCTCCGGATGAAACTGCACTCCCTGTACATCATATTTCTTATGTTGTAAACCCATGATGTATCCATTATCATCTTCGGCAGTTATTTCCAATTCATCCGGAAAATTTTCTTTACTCACTATCCAGCTATGATATCGGCCGGCTTCAAATTCAGAAGGCATCCCATCAAACAAGTGAGATTCCTTTCTTAATTTTTCCTTCTTTATTTTTATTGCTGTAGCCACTCCATGATATACTGTACTCAGATTTTCCAGTTTACCGCCAAATGCTTCACCGATTGCCTGCTGTCCTAAACAAACACCAAGAATTGATTTGGTAGCTGCATATTCCATTATCAGCGGTAATAACAGTCCTGCCTCTTCGGGAATTCCCGGACCGGGAGATAAAATAATCTTATCATACTCCTTGACGTTCTCCAATGGAATCTGATCATTCCGGAAAACAGCTACTTTCTGATGCAAAATTTTTTCTACCAAATGCACCAGGTTGTAGGTAAAAGAATCATAGTTGTCAAACACAAGAATCTTCATGCCTTCTTTATTTTTTTTCTAATATTTTTTATAACTAAAAATCAACAATCAAACTATTCAACCATTCAATAATCTTAAATCACAATATTTATTGCTCAAATCTGTCCAGCCATTTCAACTGCTTTCTTCAGCGCTCCCAGTTTATTTTTTACTTCTTCCAACTCATTTTCGGGTTTGCTGGCGACAACTATGCCGGCCCCTGCCTGATAAGTCAACGTATTGTTCTTACTCATAAATGTCCGTATCATTATTGCATGATTACAACTGCCATCAAAACCCATAAAGCCGATGCAGCCGCCATAATAACTTCTTGCCGTAGGCTCATATTCGTCTATTAATTCCATGGCCTTGAATTTAGGTGCGCCGCTCAACGTACCGGCAGGAAATGTTTTAGCCAGCAATTCAAACGGATTACTTCCTTCTCTTACTTTACCGGTTACTTCACTAACCAAATGGATCACATGTGAGTAATATTGCACCTGCCTGTAATGTTCCACCTTAACATCTTCACAAACCCGGCTCAAATCATTACGGGCAAGATCCACCAGCATCACATGCTCTGCATTTTCCTTTGCATCATTCAACAATTTCTCAGTTTCCTTTTCATCCACCTCGTCATCCCCGGTGCGTTTATAAGTCCCGGCAATAGGATGTACAGTTGCTTTAGAATTATGAATAACCAATTGTGCTTCCGGAGAAGAGCCCATCAGCTTATAATCACCGTAATCAAAGAAAAACAGGTATGGTGACGGATTAATATTCCGTAAAGCCCGATAGACATTAAATTCATCTCCCATAAAACTTTGTTCGTATTTCCGGCTTAAAACAATCTGGAATACATCGCCGCGGCGACAGCTCTGAATTCCTTTTTTCACGCTGTCTTTATAACCCTCATCATCCATGTTGGAAATTTCTTCTCCTTTCGGACAAAAAGGATAAACGGGCACATCTTTTCCCTTTATAAGTGATTCAACTACCACTGCTTCGCTTTCCAGGCCCGGTACCTGGTTTTCGCAAAGGAATAACTCATCTTTGAAATGATTTATAGCAATAACATATTGATATAACCTGTATCGCATCAGCGGAATTGCCGGCACCAAATCAGTAACAGATGACTTCAATTTTATACTGTCAAAGAATTGCACAGCATCATAGGTCGTATAACCAAATAAGCCCTGTGAAAACTTTGCCTCTTTCTTATTTCCTGTGTGAACATTAAATCGCTGCATAAATTCCCACAGCGAACCCGGTATTTTCATCACATCATCAATTTTAACTTTTTCGGGTTTATGATTGGGCAATTTGAACTCAATATCACGGGTAGACCGGATTTCAATGCCGGCAATGGCATTAATGCAGATAAAAGAATAACTGTTTTCGGCGACATGATGGTCGGTGCTTTCGAGGAGAATAGTATCCCGGAACCGGTCACGAAGCCGCAGGTAAATTCCCACAGGCGTATATACATCCGCCAGCATTTTTTTTACATATGTTTTTAGTTCAATCTTTTTCATACTCTTTAACTCTTTCAGAAAATAAAAAACCCCGGAAACCGGGGCCCACTATTATAAAATAAATACAGTAATAGCATTACAGACCCCTGAGAGTTGTATGCCACCACCATGATTTATTTGTAATTTGTAACTTCATTGAAACACAAATATAACAGCTAAAATTTTATACACAAATATTTTTTTAAATTTACTTGATGAAAAATACATATTACCTCACCCTTTTCTTATTTTTCCCTTTATCTTTAACCGCATCCAATTCTGACACTACCCTTGTAAATGGAGTATCGGTTATTTCTGAATACAGCCCGAAAAATTTCCCGGAAAAATGGCGAACAGATCCCATTAATGCTAAAGGCGAACCCATTAACTCCCTGGAATCAAAAAGAGCCGAACTGATAATAATAAAATCCCTTAAGAAATATCCTGAGGCCCTGCTGAATGCAACACTTAAAGCTGTTTATCTTGTCAAAAGCATATCTTTTTTTAATGTAAATTTCGGTGGCACTAATTCCACTGATGCTGTTTTTATTTCCAGCAATGGTGAATCCAACGGTTATACGGATATTTATATTGAACAAACTTTTCATCATGAGTTTTCAAGTATTCTTTACCGGGATTATCCTTCTCTGATTGATACTCTTTCATGGAAGAAACAGAATGAGCCGGGATTTAATTACAACGATCCGGCAAGTGGTGTCGGTGCAATTAAAAATAACGAATCTTCGCAGGGGTTGAATGCCCGCCTGGCTGAAAAGGGGATGTTGACTCAGTACGCTATGTCAAGCCTGGAAAATGACATTAACACGTTAGCACAAAATCTCTTTAGACCCTATCCTGACTTTTGGAAAATTACAGATAAGTATCCCAGGGTTGGAAATAAAGTAAGATTACTGATAAATTTTTACGGAAAACTCAACCCCATTTTCACTGAACAATATTTCAGATCTTTTAGTAAGGCATTAAATTAAACAGGGCTGCCAAAAAATTAAATTTTATCCGCCAGAAGTCTTCTTTCAGTAACAGGAATGAAAAATGAAGTTGAAGTATTCAATCACCCGGCTTTGAAGCAGGAATTTAACATTGCGATTCTCCGAAATTGAGTATGAGCTAATAATGAAGAAAGATCAGTCCATCCTTAATTTAATAAATCCAATGTAATTTTTGATTACATAGAGACAGCGGGGTGTCTTATTAAAACCCGGATACAATGTTATTATTCATAAAAAATTATTGTATATGAAAAAATATTTACTCTTGCTAATTTCCCTTTTCCTGTTATTTCTTTGTGAAGCTCAAAAACCTGACAAATACATTTTGCTGAAACCCGAAAAAGTTTTTGATGGTGAGCAAATGCAAACAGGCTGGGTGGTATTGGTAAAAAACAATATCATTGAAGCAGCCGGCCCAATGAACTTCAAACTTCCTCCCGGTTCACAAATTATAGAGCTGAAAGGAATGACATTGCTCCCGGGCTTAATTGAAGGTCATTCGCATTTATTTCTTCATCCCTATAATGAAACAAGCTGGGACGACCAGGTATTAAAAGAATCAAGGGCAGAACGGACTGCAAGAGCTGTAACTCATGCTGATTCCACGTTGATGGCAGGCTTTACAACCGTAAGAGACCTGGGAACAGAAGGCGCCCTGTATGATGATGTAGGTTTGAAAAGAGCAATTGAAAAAGGAGTTATACCCGGGCCAAGAATGATCTGTGCTACACGAGCCATTGTTGCAAAAGGAACTTATGGCCCAAAATCTCCATCTGCCGATGTAGTACTTCCACAAGGAGCTGCTGAAGTAAGTAATATTGATGAAATGGCTGATGAAGTTAGAACTGAAATTGGCAAAGGAGCTGATGTTATAAAAATTTATGCAGACTATCGCTGGGGAGTAAACGGAGAATCCGAGCCAACTTTTACTACAGAAGAAATTGCTGTGGCTGTAAAAATTGCTTCCAGTAGCGGTAGATTTGTCACGGTTCATTCCGGAACTGCTGAAGGAATGAAAAGAGCAATAATGGCTGGCGTTCATTCCATCGAACACGGAGATGGCGGCACTGAAGAAGTTTTTAAAATGATGAAAGAAAAAGGAGTAGCCTTATGTCCCACTCTTGCAGCAGGGGATGCTATATTACAATACCGGGGTTGGAAAAAAGGTATTGACCCAGAACCTGAAAATATAGTTAATAAAAGAAAAAGTTTTCAAATGGCATTAGCTGCAGGAGTTACAATTTGCATGGGTGGCGATGTGGGTGTTTTCTCTCATGGTGAAAATGCAAGAGAAATGGAAATGATGGTAGAATATGGTATGAAACCTATTGACGTTTTACGGTCGGCAACATCCATAAATGCTGATGTATTTGGATATGGAAATAAAATCGGAAGAATAAAAAAAGGGCTGCTTGCTGATGTTATTGCAGTGGATAATGACCCCTCGGCAGATATAAAAAATATAAGGAAAGTCAAACTTGTGATGAAAGATGGTGTAGTTTGTAAATCGTTTTAAAATTATTTTTCCCGGTTTTAAAAAGAAAAAGCTTGCTCTAAAAGACAAGCTTCAACCATTTATATTAATTCTACGTCATTGTTGCTGTTTGAATAAAATGTCTTTTGTTCTTCTGTAAAATATAGCAACACCACTTATAAGGAGATCTTATCTTACGTCTCTCACAATGCCTGCTCTAAGACACTGCGGGTTAGCCTGTGACCCTGTAAAGAAATTGCCGGGGAAATTTAAACCGGAACCCGGATATGAGTTCCAATTTTATGGTAAAAGGAAAACTGGTGAAACGTTTTTGCATTGCTGCAAGGTCACCTATGCGATACAAAATAAAAAATCTTCGGTACAGTTGGCCTTATGAAGGGTATGAAGGCATCTCATTTATCACATTTGAATTATTTGAAGAAGCAGCAACAACAAAATGGGACCTCACTTATAAAGGGTTGGAGACGTTCCCCAAAACAACGAACAAGGATTTTTGCCAAATAAAATTTTGCCGAAGGCCGGACCTGTCTAACAGGTATATCACTTAAGAAATATTTAGAAAATAAAATAATCGTTAAGACAAAAATGATTTTTCAAGAAAGGTTTCCTGAAAAAACAAAACCGCCTCAATCTTCAGGGCGGTTTTATTTCTGAAATTATTTTAATTCTTATTTTCTTCTAAGCAGAAGCTTTACAGGGTTCAACTGAATCGCAACCTGGGTGTCATCTTTACAATTACGATCAGTACTGATATCATCTCCCATGGTATCACCAACAATATTCCAGCGGGTGACTAAGCCGTCGTCCTGAAAAGCTACATTATTTCCCTTTGCGCCTGAAAATAACTCCTGCGCTGCTCCTTTTGAAAAAATACCTATACCCGGCTTGCTGATATAATGTACTTCCGAATGTTTTCCACTTTGAATCTGGCTGATATTGTATCCGGCAGGCGCACTATAAATTAATTTTTTCCAGGTACCTTCTGTTTCGCTCCAATCGCTTTCAGTTTCCCTGGCATGCATATATACTGTTGCAAAAAGCTGGTTGCCGTTTTCTATTGTAATGTCAATATTCGCCCATATTTCGGGACCATGTCCACCAAATTCTCTATCGCCACCCAATAGTTTTGTAGGACAATAAGGCCCTACCGTTGCGGGTATAACTTGTATAGCTGAATCAAGTTTCACAATCAAGGGCTTAATGGGCTTGTAAATCTGTTTATTCTTTTGCGGATTGATTTGTGCATTTGCGACTGCTGCAAAAACAGTAATCATCGAGATAAAAATCATTTTTTTCATGTTGTATGTTTTAAGGTTTTGAATGACTAAAAAATTTACTCCTGTCCTTCATTGATACATTTAATGTCTTTACTGCTGATTCCTGTAAATCTTAATTTATCCCTGAGACAGAGCCATGCCTGCTTTATCGCTTTCACATATTCTCCCTTTCCCGGTTTTACCAACGCAACAATAATTTGATCTTCTGTTTCACCTTCCTGGCATCCTACGGTCCTGATTTCCCATCCGGTTGGAATATTTCGAATCTCAATCACATCAAGAATGTGACAAATTTTTTGAGATGTGTCCGGCATTACACTATAAACAACTGCCCCCTTCGTTCCTTTTAATAACAGAGTAATAAACTGTGGCTCCGGGTCATCAACATCTGTAATCAGGGAACCTTCACGAAAACTATAGCCTTTCAAACCAGGAATATTTTTTTCATCAGTAAATTTTTTTCCGATTAATCTTTTTAGTGTGGGTGCATAGTCCCCTTGCGACCATGTGCTTTGTATTGAAAGCAGGAAAAACAAAGCAGCGCTAAAAAATCTCATAATAGAAATTTTAAAATCTTCGTGTTGCTTACTTTAACCCGCATAACATAAAAATCTAATCAGTACGTTTGTATTTATCCTGCATCATCTGAAAATAAATAAACCCAAACCGCTGATACCAGTCCCTCTGACCTCCATACTGATTTTCACATTCTCCTATTGCTTTCAATGCTTTTTCCAATGAGCCCATCATGCCCTGGTATTTTTCATCATAAGCTCTTTTGAAATTTTCATATTCAGCTACAATTTCTGCACGGGCATTTTGCCAGGCAAGTCCCGTTACTGCATGAATGCCACTGGCATTATCTCCAAATGCAATGGCGCTCTGGTTAAAATTCCTGGTGTTTCTGTAAATACAACTTAATCTTCCCAATTGCCTGCGCACAAAGGTCAATTCGTTAACCGCCTTTGCATAACAATCCTGGCAATCGGCAGAGGCACAACTTGAAGGCATCATATCATTGGCGCTGGTACTGAAGTCCGGCGCACATTCTCCATTACTAAGCGAACGGGAACTGTTATAAAGGTCCTGTGCACTTTGTGCAATACTTAGAAAAGTATTCAAATGCTCCAAGGCTTCCCCGATACTGCTGTTAACAGTCTCATCAGAACTTGTCTGCTGCTGTATGTTATCAACCTGATCTTGCCCCATTTGATTGATGGCATCCACCTGTGCATCTGTGACGGACGGTTGCGACTTGCCAATGAGGACAAGAGTTGCAAACAGGATGAAAAGCAATGTCTTTTTCATGCGTTTGATTTTTTCCGTTTAATTACAACAAAAGTAATAACTAATAATAAAACTGCACCTATTATGATGTAGATAAGGTTGTTTTTCAAAAACCCGTTGGTTGATGCTGCCGGGGCTTTATCTGAAAATGCTGAAGTGATTCCCACATCTTTTGCTTCGGCACCATTCCAGATAAGCAATGTATATTTTACAGGTTTCGTTTTCGGCACTACCATGATGCCAAAATCTCCTTCGGTTTTAAATGAAGTTTCCCAAAACCCTTTCTCATTGGTTTCTCCTGCAGTATTTGACTGGTGCCAATTTTCTTTATTCAAAGTAACCTGAATAGGAGCTGTAGCATCTGTAGCTGTAATGCAGAAATAAGCAGGAGAATACATACTGAATCCTTTTGCAAAAAAATAAAGGGTGTCTTTCACTTGTGTTACTTCTGTTATGTTAATCCTTCCCTTTGCTTTCGCATCATCTTTTTTATAATCTACCAGGTTGAGTTCAACAGGTTGAATGTTGTCGTTCAAATTAAATGGCTGGGCTTTCAGTATTGATCCTGAAAAAAGTAAACAGATGATTACAAATGCCTTTAATCTCTTTGTCTTCTTTTGCATAATTATTTTTTTACAGAAATTACATAAGACCGGCTAGCCAGTTGATCGTTGCTGTACATTTCAGTTTGAACAATACCAAAATCCGGTGCAAACCAGGAAATAATTTTTTGTGTCGGCATGCTTCGGTTCATGCCGCTCATTACCATAGAAGTTTTAACGGTAGAAACTACTTTAAAACAATTCCAGGAACCGGCAGGGGTTGTAATTTTCTCAGCTTTTTCCACTTTCCGTTCTGTATGAGTGGCAATTGTTTTTGTTTTAATGTTTCCCCTCTCCATTGCGATACTTATGGTGGCATCCGGTAAATTTTCACCAACCGAAAGCTGGACGGGAAATTCCAGAGAAGAAGACTCCACAGTAGCATTTTTCATCATTGCAAAATTTGACATCGTGGATTTCATATCCAGAAAGACGCTGGCGCCATTACATTTATACTCTGTACTCAGACTGCTAGTCCCCAGGGAAGAATTCATGTCCATTTTCAGATCACTAATCTTTTCAGCACCCTCATCTTTTACATCCACAACTGTTGTAGTTTGTTTTCCGGTTTCTTTTCCGGTAGCGTCATAAGTAGCTGCCTCAATAACTGCTCCTTTTTGAAAATAGATTAATGAACCGCAACCGCCGGATGAAACATTATCTGCAACAGTACCGGTTGTTGATGCTCGTTTCTTACTATTATCTGTAGTTTGCTTTGAACTGCTGTTATTATTGCAATTGGCAAATACTAAAAAAAGTAAATAAAGAGGAAGTTGTTTCATGATATTTTATTTAAAATTTTATTATAGGGTACGGATGAGCTAATAAAATTCAGCCCGTACATGTCAATTATAGACTTTCAGTCGAAAATTTTCCTTCAGTGATTTTTGCTTTATGACCCTCCTTGTCCTGCACTACGCCTTCAAATGTTCCGCTTAATAAAAGCAATTGACCCATTTTTTTCACATTGGTTATTTCAACATTCAAAAAATCACCAGGACTTTTTACCCAATACATTACATTATTAATGGTGAAATTTACTTTCCCGTCTTTATCTCCTTTAATAGAAATGGCTCCTTTTCCTTTGACAAACAATTCCAATCCGATCAGAATTCCTTTTGAGCTATTGGCTCCATTTATATAACCCAATCCTGTTTGCACCATTGCATATCCTTTTGCATGTGCAGGGTCCGCTTCGTATGGCTGACCGTTGAACTTGAAAGACATGGAGCCTTTCGAAGTATGTTTTGAAACAGGAAATGGTTTCCCTGTCAACGGGTTGATTTGTGCTTTTGTAGCGAGGGAAAAAGAAATCAAAAAAGTCAGGATAAATACCTTAGTCATGGGTGACGATTAATTTCAATGCAAACTACTAAGGCGCTATGGGTACTACAACTACATAATCATGTGGTAGAACAGGATTAAAAAAGAAGGAAACTGATGAGTTTATCTTTTAACGCTTTTGAAACTGCCTCGGTAGCAGAGTGGACATGAAGTTTGTCATAAATCTTTTTGATATGAAAGCGTACCGTATCTATACTAATTTCCAATTTTGATGCGATCATTTTATAACTGAAACCATTCACAAGAAACTGAAGTATCTCCGTTTCTCTTTTGGAAAGATCATTTTTTTCTCCCTCATTGGTTTTAGCCTGCGGAACCATTTGCAATACTTTCCTTGCAACCGTTCCTGTCATAGGTGCGCCGCCGGTTAAAACATTCCGGATAGCTGTAGGAATTTCTTCCGTAGCGTATCGTTTCAAAATATAACCCGATGCTCCTGCGCAAATAGCTTTAAAAATATTCTCATTGTCATCAAAGACGGTAAGCATGATAACCGGAAGCTGCTCATTTATATTCCTGATGGTTCGAACTGCCTGCACACCATTCACCTTAGGCATATCAATATCCATCAGCACCACATCAGGTTTTAATTCCCTGATGTCTTCTTCAATCGTTTCAGCATCAGGCATAGCGGCTAACAATTCAAAATCGGGCTCTTCACCGATCAATGCTTCCATGCTGGCACGCAGTGCTTCGTTATCATCGTACAATAATATTCTGACAGGCATATTAACAATATAAAAATAATTTTTTGAAAGCACTCTACATAATCATGTAGCGGGTACTTCCACCATCACGGTTGTTCCTTTTCCCACAATAGAATGGATAGAACAATATCCTTTTAGAGCGTTTGCCCTTGATTGCATATTTTTCAACCCGTTTGAGGAAGTGATCCTTTGAGTGTCAAATCCAACGCCATCATCCGTAATTGTCATCTTAATGTTTCCGTTATCGGAATTCAGGTCAATTTTTACCTGCCCACATTCAGAATATTTAGCCACGTTATTAATAGCTTCTTTGAAAATCAGGAAAAAATCCCTGCGTTGCTCCATATTGATACTTTTATCCAGCACTTTTTCATCAATAGTAAACAAGGTGCGGATATTTTTAGGTTCAAGTGTATGGCTTATATATTCCCGCATTCGTATTACCATGTTTTCCAGTTTGTCATTTTCGGGTTTTATGGCCCAGACAATATCACTCATGCTTTGTTGCATTGCTGAGGACTGTTCCGTAATTTTTTGAAGTAACGCTGTGGCTTTTTGCTGATCCTTTTGCAAATTATTTTTAGAAACTTCCGAAAGGATTTTAATGCTGGTAAGTGTAGAGCCGATTTCATCATGAAGATCCCTTGCAATATTATTTCTGACGTCCAATAAGGCTTTCTGCTGTTGCAGCTTTCTTTTCAGTTGGTAACGATTAAATAATACAAACCCCAAAATAGATAAAATAATAATTCCGGAAATCATTATGTTTCGGAGTTGCTTTTGTTCCTCTATCTTCTTTTCCCGGAGTTTTTTATCCTGCTCAGCAAGTTGAAGCTGCTGTTCATTGTTTTTAGCAATGAGTAGATTTTTCTCTAACTGTTCGTCCTGCTGTTTTATTTTAATGTCTAACAACTCTTTTGATTTGCCCAACAGATCAATTTCATTTTGCTTCTTTTGTGCCTGCAGCAGATCTCCTGCAATAATAGCTTTTTGCTTTTCAATCTCCAGTTGTTTTATTTTTTGATCCGCATTTAGCTTTACTATCTCATTATCCTTTTTCTCCGTTTGATATTTTGTTTCCAATTCCGCAATGTTTCTCTTAGTCTCTTCTGAGTTCAGGCTGTCCCGGTAAACAACATATTTTTTGTAGTTTTCATAGGCATGGTAAAAATCTTTCCTGTCTTTAAAAAATATTGTCTGATAATAATAAATTGATTTTAAATTTTCCCGGATATTCAATTCTTTGGAAAGTGTCATTGCCTTTTGAAAATACCCGAGAGTAAGCAGGGAATCTTCTTTTAAATTATTTGCCAAAATTGCCGCGGAGATATAGCGGGTTGCCAACATCACACTATCGCTATGAGATTTTTCCAAAGTACTAATTGCCTTTTTCTCCAGATCAAACGCTTCTTTATTATCTCCTTTTGCATTTGCCAGTAATCCTGAGGTAATAAACCCCATCACCACTCTTGAGGTAAACTTTGACTGGTTGGAATATTTTAAACATAATTGCTGATATCGTTCTGCTTCAGTCAAATCACCTGCCTGCAGATACATCTGACATATATTACAATACCCTATTGCCAGTCCTTCCACATCTGAGCTTTTTCTTTTTTCAAGAGATTTTTTTTGATACTCAATTGCCTTTTGTTTATCCCCAAGGCTATAATACATGCCGGCAATATTACTAAGTGACATGGCTGCGCCTGCATCATCCTTTATCTTTTCATAAATGTTCAGTGCTTTTAATAAATTTTCAATCTCCAGCTGGTACTCCGCTTTTTGTCCGTAAGTAAATCCTAAATCATTATACGCAAGTGCCGAATAGGGTGAATTAATTTTCGCCAACCTAGTTTTCAGCGCTTTTTGAAAAAGCGGAATAGCTTCATCCGGTTTTTCGTTATACATTTTTAGCTGTGCAGAATGCAGATAGGAAATTGCTATAATCAGTGAGTCATTTAGTACGCTCCCGATATTTTCCTCTCTTAAGGGGTTACCATCTGCAGTTTTATAATCAGCTTTATCAATCAGTATATCCGTATATTTTATTAAAGCCCACCCTTCGCCGTGAAGGTATTTCATATTTTGCCCAAGCTGAATTGCATTGGTCACATAAAAAATAGCAGAATCGTAGTTAGATGCTTCATAATAATATTCTGCTTTATCTATCAGATCGAAAATTGCAGTTGAATCAGAGATATATTCATTTGTCTGTGCGCAAGCCCGATGATTTCCTAAGAATAAGGAAGTTGTAATGAAAAAAATATTTATAACCACAGTGAGTTTCATAAAGCATCGGTGCTTTATAAGATATTTGGAATGGGTCTTTACAATTAATTCCAAAACTATAAAAGCCAACTTGATTTGAGAAAAAGAATTCAGTGAATTTATTATTCATAAAAAACAAATGGCCGGTATGCCCCAGCCATAAAAATATTTCGCTACTAAATCTTTCGCAGGATACAACTTTATTTTTTCTGTGGTATCTCCCTGTTCATCTCCATAATATCTACTTCATTTCTCCGGCTGTCGCCCAATAAATATTCTGCAAAATATTCAGCCATTTTCCAGAAGAAATATTCAGTCATATTTCCATAGCCGTGCCTTTGTCCCGGGAATAAGACAAAATCAAACCGCTTATTGGCTTTTATAAATGCATCTGCCATGCGAATGGTATTTGCAGGATGCACATTATTATCAATATCCCCGGTGGTCAGCATCAGGTGGCCTTTCAGGTTGCCTGCTATCGAAGTGTTTTTGTCAATAGCATAAGAAAAAGTGGTATCCCCTTTTGAACTTATTTTCTCGGCAACCCCGTTGTGTCTTTCACTCCACCAGCGATTATAAATCTGGTTTTCATGATTGCCTGAACTGGAAACAGCTACTTTAAAAAAATCCGGGTATACCAGCATGGCAGCAGTGGACATAAAGCCACCACCCGAATGGCCTGTAATTCCAATTTTGTCTTTATCTATAAATGAATACCTGTCTGCCAATTGCTCAGCAGCAGCTTTTTTATCTGCCAGGCCATAATCCCGCAAGTTGCCATAACCAAAAGTATGATACCATTTCGACCGGTTTGGATGTCCTCCCCGATTGCCCACTGTTATCACAATAAAACCAACCTGGGCAAGACGATCAGTTCTATCCATCCATGCAGAGAATGTACTATTCACCTCCTCTGTTTGCGGGCCCGGATATACATATTCAACCAATGGATAAACTTTTGTTGAATCAAAATCAAAAGGCTTATACATGACCCCGTACAAGTCAGTAATTCCATCATCTGCTTTAACCTTAAATGGTTCGGGAAATTTATATCCTGCCGCAAATAACTGGCTGAGGTCAGCTGTTTCAAGGTTCATTAATTTATTCCCATTAACATCATAAAGATCACTGGCGGGTATTGTATTGACTCTTGAAAAATTATTTACATAAAAGGTAACTGCATCATTGGTTGAAACCTGGTTGTCAAAATTTCCGGGGTTCAGAAGTTTCGGCGTACCTCCGTCCAGGCTCACACTATAGATATGATCATAATAAGGATCCTGATCTTTCTCTTTTCCATTGGCAACAAAATATAATGTGCGGCCGGTAATTCCTTCAATTCCGGATACAAAATATTCTCCCCGTGTAATTTGATTTTTTAATTTCCCGCTTTTATCTAATAAGTAGAGATGTCCCCAGCCATCCCGTTCACTCCACCAGACAATCTCTCCCGTTTTATCAATTATTTCAGGACGTTTTACATCCAGGTAAACATTACTTCTCTCTTCAACTAATACTTCCACCCTGCCATCTACGTGTATTCTCAAAAAGTCTATTCGTTTTTCGTCCCTGCTTTCCCGGTAAGCATAAAAAGATTCATCATCTCCAATCCATTTTAATAAGCGGGGTTCATCCTCCCAAACTGCTTTAGGCATTTTTGCCGACCAACCCTGAACTGTTTGATTTTTGAATGCACTTACATCTATTTGTTTATGGCTTTTATCCCTGAAGTCGAATATATACAACTCATCTCTTGCACTGTCAGGTTCACCCGGCATCTGGTATTTATAGGTTTCGAGAATAGGTCTTTTGCCTCCCACATTATCAATAACCCATAAGTTTTTTAAATCTCTTTTATCACGACGGGTTAAAACAAAATAGCGTCCATTGGGTGACCACAGAATTCTTGCAGGCCTTCTTTCTTTCATTACCCTTGACTCATCAGTAGTATCTGCTGTGCTGCTATAACCGCCGCCCCATTCATAAAATTTTACTCCGTCGGATGTAAGTGCATGTTCAACAATGGTAGAATCTTTATCATCTTCCTGTGCTTTACGATAATTGACCCGATCCATCCAGAACAAATTAAATCCTTTGGCGAAAACAATTACAGAAGTATCAGGAGAAAACGAAGCCCAGGATAAATCTTTCTTTGGCATTAACGAATCAGCCAATTCTGTCAATTGTCTTGTTGCAAAGTTATATTCGAGATAAAATGTTTTCTTCTTTAAAGTGTCTGATTTGTTAGTCAGTTTCTTTCGTTCTTTATCACTCTTCACAACTTCCTTTTTACTGGCAACCTGGAAACGCATTGTTCTTTCATCATCAGCAAATTTAATATTGGTAAGCTCCAGGTGCTTTGACTCGTGGGGATCCTCCGTTATTACACTCAATTTAGCTGCCAGGTCAGCATTGTCAAACAAATCGGTTTTTGTCCGTTTCACCGGATCTACAATAACCCATCGTTTTGAGTCGGGTGTACTATATGTGTACCAGAACCTGCCACTGGTTTTTAGCCAGTTTGGTGTAACGCTGGTAGAAAAAACCATTTTCCCGGTTTTCCCCGGCGAAAAACGAGAAGCAAGTTCATAGTTTGCTGTAGAAATATTTTTCCCAGTCTTTTGAGCATTCACTGAAATACTGAGAAGGATTGCCGGCAGAAGGACTATATGTTTATACATGAGCAGTTTGGTTTCAGCAAGTTTACAATTTTAAAACCGGATCGCTATTATTTTTTTCTCAACTCTTTTATATAATTCTTTTTTAACAAGTAAAATATAAGGATTGAACAGAAGAATGCATTAAGCGATTTTAATTCACGAAAACATATACAGTGCAACAAGAGGGATCATGAATCAACCAGAAACCTTGTATTTTGAAATTTGAAGATTATTTGCTGACAAAAAAAGGAAAGGCAATTAAAAATTTAGCTTTCCCGGCAACTTTCAAATACGCATGGTCTTCAATGCTATTGTCCATTTTAATAATTCTCTCAACAAAATTTCTGCAGAGCGATCTATCTGATCAGTGCTAATGAATCGTCCCTCTTCATTTATAAATTTTTCAATAAAAGGAATAGCCACCCCTTCAGACATAGGCATCATTTTTACGGTTGTGATCTGCTGTTTACACATTTGTGCAGAACGAAGTCCGCCGGAAATGCCACCATAACTCACTAAGCCCACCGGCTTATAATTCCATTCATTAAAAAGAAAATCAATGGCATTTGATAATGTGGGAGGCATTGCATAATTATATTCCGGGATTACAAAGATGAAAGCATCTGCTTCATTAATAGTCTTACTCCATTGGCGGGTATGCTCCTGTGTATATTGCTGCAATTTGGGATGGTTAGGCTCATCAATAAAAGGAAGGTTGATCTTTTCCAGGTCCAGAACTTCAATAGAAAAATCAGGGTTTTGTTTAGCTATTTCAATAAACCATTCAGCAACCGCAATTCCCCTTCTCCCCGGGCGGGTACTTGCAATAATTATTTTTAGTGAGTACATAGGCCTCAATAATGATTAAAAGCAAATTTAATTACTATGCCCGGGAAAATGTTTACCCGAAAAGGTAATATTATATATGTGCAGACAAGAAGATTTTAAAACATTTCTCCGATCCGGTTATGAGAATAATATATTTATATCAAATAATCCTTAAAGAATTTAATTACCGAGTTTATCCAACTCGGCCTGAAGATTGTTCACTCCGGGTTTCATAGAAACATTTATAAGTTGCCCGTCAGTGATTGTTACTATTTTTCCGTCACTGTTTTTTGCCACACCGGAAAAAGTGCCATTTAAAACATTCTTAACAGTATCAACACCTGTTATTATGAAATTCCCGCTCGTAAAGGAATAGCTTTCCATGGGATTAGAAAAATCGGGAAAATAAGCGCCATGTGAATTAGTTAACATACCGGATTCAAACAGTGTATAGGTAGCCGGCTTTGTACTATTCAGATTCACATTGATGGTTCTTTTATCCTTGTGCATATTGCTGGTGATATTCAGCCAGGGAGCAGGTGTTTTTTCATCCCACACAAATCGTTGCACAATCCAACCATCAGAACTTACTTCAGCACCATCTACTTTAAACAAAATCCGGTTGTCCGCATTGGAAGCAGCAACATTATTTTCCTTTTGCCCAACACTATCAGTTGCAGCTTTTTTATCATTTCCTGAATTACAAGACAGGAGAAATAATGCAGAAACAGCAAGTATAAAATACTTTTTCATATATCAATTTTTGAAAAGATACCGAAAAATAATAATACGTGATTATGACTTTTTCCCAAACCCGGATTTTGTGAAAAAATCGTATTGAACTATTTATTCACCATGATACTCACTCAAAAGAACAAATACCGTCTTACGGAAATTCCAGAGACTAATTCTCATTTTTAGATCAAATACACTGATGACAATTAGTTATATCCTGACATGCCGGAAAAAGATACCATTCTGAATATAAATAGCCAGCCTGCTTAATTGTCTAACATCAATATTTGTAGAGCATCAGAAATGTACAATCACTGAAATTCTGAAACAAAAACTCTTAAGATCCTTTAACTTAGTAGAGGGATAAAATATCCTGACTCACCATTTATATTCCAATTAATCAAACTGCCATGTCAAAACTTCAAAGAAGAAAATTTATAAAAATATCTGCAGGCGCCGGCATTGCTGCCCTTTGGGGATCGTTGTTGGAAAAAGCGCTGGCTGTAGAAGCATATAATGTATCCCGTTCTATTAACGACGTTCAACATATCGTAATCCTGATGCAGGAAAACCGCTCTTTCGATCATTACTTTGGCGCCATGAGAGGAGTTCGTGGTTTCGGGGATCGTTTTCCGATTCCTTTAGAAAGTGGTAGAAGAATGTTTGACCAATCTGATGGAAAAAGAATTATCACTCCTTACAGGGCCAATGGTAAAAAAACAAATGCAGCATTGATTAATGGTACACCACATGATTTCCAGGATACACAAGCTGCCTGGAACCAGGGCAAATACGGTTTCTGGCCTTTATTTAAAACACCTTATTCCATGGCCTATTATACCCGTGAGGAAATTCCTTATCAATATGCCATGGCTGAAGCGTTTACCATTAGTGATGCCTATCATTGTTCCATTGCAACCGGTACCGATCCCAATAGAATTATGTTTTGGTCCGGTTCCAATTTTAACCCGGAGAAAAGAGCAGCAGGAATTAATTGCACCGATGAAGACTCGGAGCCTGTAAATCTGCGTTGCTGGATTACAGGTACAATGCCCGAACCGGGTTACACATACCGGGGAAATGCTTTTAAGTGGCCCACCATTCCTGACGTTTTGCAGGATGCAGGCATCAGCTGGCGTATTTACCAGGATCCTAATGATAACTGGACAGGAGCCATGCATGGCTGTCTCGCTTTTGAAAGTTTCCGCAATGCAAAAAAAGGTTCTCCCATTTATGAAAACGGAATGCGTCACTGGTCAATAAATGATTTAGCCAACGATGTAAAAAATAATAAACTGCCCCAGGTAAGTTGGGTCTTGCCATCACAAATAAATTCAGAACATCCCAGTGCACCTTCTAGTCCTTACCGTGCTTCCGATTTTACTCATCATGTTTTAGCAGCTATTACATCTAATCCTGAAGTATGGAGTAAAACTGTTTTCTTTTTAACCTTTGATGAAAACGACGGGCTCTTCGATCATTTGCCTGCCCCTGCGGTTCCTTCTTACAACATTGATGGTTCGCTTGCGGGTAAATCAACATTGAAACTGGATGGAATGTATTTTAATAATGATAAAGGAACTTCTGTATTTCCATACAACCTGGGCAAACCTAACAACACCCGTATTTACCAGGATAAACGGGATACTATTTCAGGAAACATTCGTCCCTGGGGCTTAGGCCCACGGGTCCCGATGTATATCATCTCTCCCTGGAGCAAGGGCGGATGGATCCATTCTGAAATTGCAGATCACACTTCCGTGGCTCAGTTTATAGAAAAAAGATTTGGTGTTATAGTTCCGGCTATTTCACCCTGGCATCGTGCTATCAGCAGCGATCTTACTTCAGCATTTGATTTTGAAAATCCAAACGATCCTAAATTCCCATCCTTGCCGGATACTTCCAATTTTGAAATACTGGACGAAAAATCAAAAAAACTTCCTAAGGCAACAGCTCCTGAAAAACCATCAAAATTATTCCAGGAAAAGGGAAGCCGTTTTTCGAGGGCATTAGCATACCGTTTACATTGCAGCATAAAATATCTCAGAAACGAAAAACAAGTTCAATTGATATTTGAAAACAAAGGCAGCAAAGGAGCAGTATATCATGTGTATAATATGCACCGGCTCGATATGATTCCCCGGCGCTATACAGTAGAGGCAGGTAAATCCTTACAGGATGAATGGAATGTTTCAGAAAATAAAGGATCATATGAACTGGAAGTGTACGGACCCAATGGCTATTTTCAAAAATTTTCCGGAAACATTAATAAGAATGAACCTACTGTTGCTCCTGAATATGATTCCGGAAAGGGCGGTATTTATATATCCATCAACAATAACACCGGGGTAAAGTTAAAAGCAGAAATTTTATCCAACGCTTATAGCTACGCAAAAAAAGAAATCATTTCCATTGAACCCGGTAAGAATATAAAATTGTATCGCAACCTGGAACCCAGTGGAAACTGGTATGATTTTTCAGTGAAAATGAAATCAGGATTTCTGCACCGCTTTGCAGGCAGGGTGGAAACCGGGAAACATAGTGTAAGCGATCCGGCAATGGCGATGGAAATTTAGGCAGCCGTTATTTCTTATTATAACCACAAAGGCTCAAAGGCTTTAAGTATCACAAGATTTTCTTCGTGCAACCTTCGTGACTTTGCCCCTTAGTGGTTCAATTTTTTAAAGCATCCTGCATTTCAACATACCTTTGCTCCATGTCAGAAGATTTAAAAATTATTATAGGTAATAAGACAGAACAATATCAATCGCTGATTCCGCAAATAAAAGGTTTGCTGGATGGAGAACCGGACCTGATAGCCAACCTTGCCAATATCTGCGGTGCATTGAAAGAACAATTCAACTGGCTATGGATTGGATTTTATCTTGTTAAAAAGGATGAGTTGGTGTTGGGACCTTTCCAGGGCCCGGTAGCCTGCACAAGAATAAAAAAAGGAAGAGGTGTTTGCGGTACCAGCTGGCAAAAAGCTGAAACATTGATTGTGCCGGATGTAGAAAAATTTCCGGGGCATATTGCCTGCAGCAGCTTATCCCGGTCAGAGATTGTAGTTCCCATTATCCGGAATCACCTCGTAGTGGGAGTGTTGGATGCAGACAGCCTGCAAACAAATCAATTTGACAAAACGGATCAGCAATTTCTCGAAGAAATAGTTTCATTCATCTCTTTTTAACGTATGTTACAAACCATTTCAATTATTGTCTTTGGTAAAGTGCAAGGCGTTTACTTCAGACAAAGCACAAAAGAAATTGCACAACAATTGAATATTACGGGAGAAGTGAAAAACCTGCGAGACGGAACTGTGGAAATTATTGCTACCGGTACAGCAGAACAACTGGATCAATTAGCCCGGTGGTGTAAGCAAGGCCCGCCAAAAGCCATTGTAAACAGAACAGAAATTAAGCATTTACCTTTACAGGAGTTTATTCAATTCAGTATTGTCAGATTTTAAACAACGTATATGAAAAAAATAGTTTTTGCTGCATCACTATTGGTTACTCAACAAATGGTGGCACAACAGGGAGATCCCAAGCTTACTGAAGTGTGGAGCCCGGTTCCAAAAATTGTAACTCCGGGAAAAATTTGCAGTGCTGCTCCTTCAGATGCTCTCGTTTTATTTGGCGGCAAAAACCTGGATCAATGGGAGTCGGTAAGAGATACAACAAAAGCTGCCGGATGGGATGTTGCTGATGGCATTATGACGGTTAATAAAAATGCCGGTAATATTCAGACGAGGAAAAAATTCCTGGATTACCAGTTACACCTTGAATATCGTATTCCGTTAGGTATAACGGGTTCCGGCCAGGGCCGGGGAAACAGCGGCGTGTTTCTTGCTTCCACCGGTGCCGGTGATGCAGGCTATGAAATCCAGATATTAGACAACTACAATAATGAAACCTATGTGAACGGTCAGGCAGCCAGTGTTTATAAGCAATATCCTCCCCTGGTGAATGCCTGTAAAAAACCCGGCGAATGGCAGGCGTATGATATCATCTGGACAGCACCCCGGTTCAATGAAGACGGAAGTTTAAAAAGCCCCGCCCGTGTAACTGCATTTCATAATGGCATACTGGTGCAAAATAATGTGGAGTTGAAAGGGCCTACATTATACATCGGGAAACCTTCTTATAAATCTCACGGAGCATCTTCTATAAAATTGCAGGCACATGGAGACGACAGCAAACCGATCAGTTTCAAAAATATATGGCTGAGAGAATTGTAATTGCGGGCCAGAAATTTATAGAAGACATTATTAAAAGAGATTGTCGTAAAAGATTTCCCTTTTTGCGATTCTGAAATTTTTAAGCAAGCCTGGAATCACAAGTAATTTATACCAGCTTCTAAACTTTATACCCGGCAGTTTGAAGCTTTCAAACTCTGCGTATCTTTACCCCATTCTAAAAATCAACAAATCATTTTCATTGAATGAAGGTTTTTAAATTCGGTGGTGCTTCAGTTAACAGTGTGGAACGGATCAAAAACATGGGCACCATTCTCAAACAATTTCCCGGTGAAAAGATCATGGTGGTTATTTCAGCAATGGGCAAAACCACCAATGCCCTGGAAAAAGTGGCTGAATCATTTTTTAATGGTGAGAATAAAATCGCACTTGAACTATTCGAACAAGTCAGGATGCAGCATCTTAACACTGCAAAATATCTGCTTGTCACCCATTATCTGGATTGTGAAAAACAATTAAAGGATTTTTTCACTGAAGCAGAATGGCTGCTGCATGGCAGCCCGGTCCGTGATTTTGATTTTTATTATGACCAGGTGGTATGTATCGGCGAATTACTTTCTACAACCATTATCAGCGCTTATCTCAATGAAACCGGAATACAAAATAAATGGATTGATGTAAGAGATATACTTCATACCGACAATAATTTCCGTGATGCATCTATTGATTGGAATTTTTCCCGGTCTAAAGTTGAATCTGTTATTGTTCCTCTTTTCAGAGATACTGATAAAATTGTCACCCAGGGATTCATCAGCTCTACAGACGAAAATGAAAGTACAACACTGGGAAGAGAAGGCAGTGATTATACCGCTGCCGTTTTTGCAAACCTGTTAGCGGCGGAACAGGTGTCCATCTGGAAAGATGTAGAAGCCGTAATGAATGCCGATCCCAAACAATTTTCCGATGCCAAACCCATTTCGGAATTAAATTATGCCGAGCTCATTGAAATGGCTTTTTACGGAGCACAGGTCATTCACCCCAAAACGATTAAACCCTTACAAAATAAAAACATCCCCCTATATGTAAAATGTTTTCTCAATCCATCTTTACCCGGAACCTTCATTCATAACCATTCGCTGAAAAACCTGCCTCCTATTATTGTGCTGAAAGAAAAACAGGTAATGCTTCAATTAAAGACTAAAGATTTTTCTTTTATCGGCGAACATCATCTTATTGAATTAAATCAAATTTTTGAGAAGCTGAAAATAAAACCTAACCTCACACAAAATGCAGCTATCAGTTGTATTGCAGTTTTAGATGATCGTCCTGAAAAAATTGAAATATTATCATTGAAAGCTGCAGATTTGTTTGACGTACAGGTAACAAAAGGATTGACTCTTTTGACGATTCGTCATTACACTCCTGAACTATTTGAAAAACTAAGCGCCGGCAAGAAAATAATTTTACAGCAACAGACTCCGGAAACCGTACAGGTTTTAATGTACTAAACCCTTATTAAAAGTCTTCCACCGTTACGGTTTGCGCCATTTTTTTGGGAACCGGTTTTTTATCCAAAACGGCAGGTTGCCAGTCGGGCATTTTTTCCATCCGGGAAATCAATTCATCATTGAAATCTTCATCATTCATGCCCCTGACTACTTTGAAATTCACAGGTACCCCATCACTGTCTATGATAAATTCAACCAGGACATAGGCTTTGCTCAACCCTTTGGGTAAAAAGGGAACCATTTCTTTTCCCAGGTTGTCAAGATACTTCATGAAAGCTTCATTTCCCCCGGGATATTGCGGCCACTGATCAACAGCTTGAGGCATGTGGTTGATAGTTCTTACCCGATGCTTCACAGGCACTTTGATTTTCTTTACAGATTTGTTCTTGTCGGCCACCGCTTTTTTTGCCGGAGCGCCATCAATCATATATCCGCCATCATCATCAATCATAACCACCGGTAGCTGATGATATTTTTCAAAGTAATCAAATGCTCCTTCCAGTTTTGCAGAAAATTTTTTCAGTGACGCATCATCTTTTGTGATGTTAGCCAGGTAATCCACACTTTTTGGAACATCATATCGTATCGGGAAAATATGAACGGGAATAAAGTCCTGCCCGAGATCCTTGGCATTTGCCGCCAGGATATAAATTTCATCAATTTGTTTATCGGTAACAGGAATGCAGCCCACTGTCACGCAACTGCCATGAATGTATATTTCACCGCCGGGTTGTAATGAATCACTGAGAATCCGGTCGGATGCATTGGGGTAATTAATTCCTAATGACAGGTAATAAGAGCTTTTAGGATTAAACTCATTGATATAATAAAACCCTTCCGGAACCTGGTAATCTCCTTCCATTCTTTTCGGGCCTAAGGTGCCGGCGAGTGCACAAACTTTATACGTTTTGAATAAGCGGAATGGTTCTTTCAATTCATTTTTTACCCATACCTCCAGCTGACTGTCGTATTTGAAAGAACGGATATAAATATATTTTGCCGGCCATTCCAGGTCTTTAGCCTTAAACTGCTTTTGCAAAGTATCAATTTTCCGTTGCCAGGCTTCATTGACACGGGGAAAGCTTTTCTGATAATTTATAAACGATGTATAGGAAGGACCGCTTTTCTGTAATGCCGGTTGTGCCTCTGAAGGCACGGCCCCCATCCAACAAATCAAAAACACTAAGAAAAGGTTTTTCATTTTTACATTTTCTGTTTATAACAAATAATCCGCAAATTTATTTCAGCAAAAAAGTGAATGATTTGTAAAGGTACAATTTGAATTCTTATAATTAAATGAGGAAAAACATCATACGGCAGCGATAAATTCACGGGCAATAATACGAACCGTTGGATTTGTAATCAGATCTTTTCCTCTCACTTTATGACTATCACAAATTCCCTCTTGCGGCCTGCTCTCTTTCCAGGGCTTCAAATAATGCTTTGAAATTTCCTTTACCAAAACTCTTTGCCCCTTTTCTCTGGATGATTTCAAAAAACAAGGTAGGCCTGTCCTGTACCGGCTTGCTGAAAACCTGCAGTAAATAACCTTCTTCATCCCTGTCTACCAGGATTCCCAGTTCTTTTAAGGGAGCCAGGTCTTCATCAATTTTCCCGATACGTTCCGGTAAGGAATCATAATAAGAAGTGGGTACTTTCAAAAATTCAACTCCCCGGTTTTGCAATTCAGATACCGTCTGAACAATATTGTGCGTTGCCATAGCCACATGCTGAACACCTTCACCATTATAAAACTCCAGGAATTCTTCCACCTGTGATTTTTTCTTTCCTTCAGCAGGTTCATTTATCGGAAATTTTACATACCCATTCCCGTTGCTCATCACTTTGCTCATCAGCGCCGAATATTCAGTGGAAATATCCTTATCATCAAAAGAAAGAATATTCCGGAAGCCCATTACATCTTCATAAAATTTCACTCTTGGGTTCATCTGGTTCCAGCCAACATTTCCTACGCAATGATCTACATACAGAAGCCCGGTATCTGCCGGCTGAAAATGAGGGTTTCCCCAGGGACGGTAACCGGGCATAAATGCTCCCCGGTAATTTTTTCTTTCAATAAATAAANNTAAATGCACCGTATCACCATAGGTATGAATGCCGCTGATTACCACTTCACCATTTTCATCTTCCTGATGCTGCGGTTTCAAATAACTTTTGGCTCCTCTTTTTGTTGTTTCTTTCCATGCAGTTTCGGCATCCTCCACCTTCAGGGCAAGAGCCTTCACGCCATCACCATGTTGATACACATGCTCGGCTATGGGATTATCAATCCGTAAAGCAGTAGTCAAAACAAATGTGAGTTTATTTTGCCTGACCGCATAACTCACAATATCCTTCATCCCGGTTTCGGGGCCGGCATAAGCCAGCGCCTTGAAACCGAAAGCACTCATATAATAATGAGCCGCTTGTTTGGCATTGCCTACATAAAACTCT
>JAFDYJ010000051.1 GCA_018267515.1 Bacteroidota bacterium
GTGCAAAGTGGGGTAAACAATGGGGTAAACATTATCCACATTTCACTGCTTTTTTCTGCATTAGAAAAAACAATGAAAACGCTGAAACCCTTGATAACAGTGCATTTCGGAGTATAGCGGTGAGAATGGGAGTAATCAAATTAGACCCGTCCGGTCCGCAAAAGGCTGTCTTAAAAGGGCAGCCTTTTGTTTTTAGACTCTTACTATATTAAAATCTTTAGGTTTTATTTTAAACGATCGGCTATATCCAACCCATTAGTCTTAGCCGTCTGTTTCGCAAGTTCATATCCGGCGTCAGCATGCCTGATGACTCCCATACCCGGATCATTTCTTAATACTCTTTTTAAACGTTCGTCTGCTTCGGCAGTTCCATCACAAACGATCACCATGCCCGCATGAATACTGTAACCAATACCTACACCACCACCATGATGTAAGGATACCCAGCTGGCGCCACCTGCAGTATTTACCAATGCATTTAATAACGGCCAGTCAGCAACTGCATCACTTCCATCCATCATTGATTCTGTTTCACGGTTAGGACTGGCAACACTACCCGTGTCTAAATGATCTCTTCCAATTACGATCGGCGCTTTCACTTTACCATTACGAACCAGTTCATTAAATGCCAACCCCGCTTTTTCCCTTTCACCCTGACCTAACCAGCATATCCGGGCCGGCAATCCCTGGAATGCAATTTTTTCTTTGGCCAGTTTTAACCAACGCATTAATGATAGGTTCTCCGGAAACAAACTTTTAATCACATCATCAGTGGCAGCAATATCGTCAGGGTTGCCACTAAGGGCTGCCCAGCGAAATGGCCCCTTACCCTCACAAAACAGTGGCCGAATGTATGCAGGAACAAATCCCGGAAAATCAAAACAACGACCTTTCGGAAATCTTAAAACCGAAAGCCCGGAATTACCGCCATCATTATTAATTATAGTCACCCGGCTATTGGCTATATCTTCATATTCAGAGGCTCTTGCCCTGATATTATTTCCATAATCAAAGGTTATCGAACCTTCATCCATTAATTGCAGCATTAATTGCACATGCAGGTACATGCTTTCATAACTCAACCGGGTATACTCTTCCGGATTGCTGCTTCGAAGTACATTAGCCTGTTCATTATTCAAGATATGTGGAACATAACCAATCAGTGGATCATGAGCACTGGTCTGATCAGTTAAAGTGTCCGGAATAATTTTTCGCTTAACAAGCCGTTCCAATAAATGAACCGCATTACATAAAACGCCAATACTCCTGGCAAAACCGGATTTTTTATAGCGGACTGCAGTATCTATAGCTTCATCAATATTGGTAAACTTCTCATCGAGATATTTCGTCTCAATACGTTTATCAATTCTCCATTCTTCTACTTCAGCAATCAAAGCCACACCATCATTCATTGTTATAGCTAATGGTTGTGCACCACCCATTCCTCCCAGCCCGGCTGTTACATTCAAAGTACCTTTCATTGTACCCTGAAAATGTTTGTTTGCTAATGCAGCATACGTTTCATAGGTACCCTGAACAATTCCCTGGCTTCCTATATATATCCAACTGCCGGCAGTCATCTGTCCATACATCATCAGCCCCTTTTTTTCCAATTCATCAAAATGTTCCCAGGTAGCCCATTTAGGAACGAGCTGAGAATTGCTTATAAGTACTCTGGGTGCATCTTTATGTGTCTTTAAAATTCCAACAGGCTTTCCGGACTGAATCAGCAATGATTCGTCATTCTCCAAAATTTTTAATGCCCTAATAATATTATCCAATGCTTCAAAATTTCTTGCAGCTTTACCTCTCCCGCCATAAACGATCAGCTCATCCGGCTTTTCTGCTACATCAGGATTGAGGTTATTTAGCAGCATTCTCAATGCAGCTTCCTGAATCCAACCTTTACAACTGAGTTTATTTCCGGTAGGTGTTTTATATTTAACCGGGTCATATTTTGAATGGATTGCCGTTTTCATAATCTATAATTGATTCTGTATAGAACTTTAAGTTTAAGACAAACAATTTTGAAGAAGGGTTTATTTAAAATTCAAGTTACCACCCTTTCCTCAAAATACCTTTTGGCAAAGTTCGATAAATTTTATGCAGTCTCACTAAAATTAAAAATCCGGGATCCATGAATAATCCTTAAGACATCGAATGAACCAGCCTTCTTAACAGAAAAAAATAAATACCAAACTATAGCTAAAGGCAGAATAAATTTTCGTACCCCCGGTTCAAATTATAGTTATTAATCCCGGCATATTCATTTAGCTTTTCTACAAAAGAGAAATCATGAATCATTGAATTCACTTTATTAATATCATCAGCAAAGATGCGGTCTTCTTCAGCGAAAGAAACAAATTTCCGCACATGTTCATGCGCAAATTCTAAAATGGGGCTGCTTTTAAATGGGTGCCGGAATTCAATAGCCTGGCATGCTGTCATCAACTCAATGGCAAGAATGAATTCGAGGTTATCCAGAACTTTATGCAATTTTCTACCACTTATACTTCCCATACTAACATGGTCTTCCTGTCCCAAAGATGTTGGTATGCTATCTGCACTGGCAGGAAAACAAAGTGTTTTATTTTCCGTCACCAAGGCTGCTGTTGTGTACTGTGGAATCATAAAGCCACTGTTCAATCCTACATTCTTCATCAGCAACAATGGTAATCCCCATTTACCTTCCAGCAATAGGTAGCAACGGCGATCACTGATATTTCCGATTTCTGCCGCTGCAAAACAACAATAATCCAATGGCAGGGCTAAGGGTTGTCCATGAAAATTACCGCCGCTGATTGTGTCCTCTGCAGAAAAAATTATCGGGTTGTCAGTAACAGAATTCAATTCTGTCTCAGCCAAATCTTTCAAATGTAACCATGCATTACGGGAAGCGCCATGCACTTGTGGCATACATCGTAAAGAATAAGGATCCTGCACCCTACCGCAATCCACATGCGATTGCATAATTGCCGAATCTTTCAGCAGGATTCTCAATCGCTGTGCGACCAATTTACTGCCGGTAAAAGGGCGCAGCTCATGCAAACGTTCATCAAAGGGAGCTTTTGTACCGGTTAAAGCTTCAAGACTCATTGCACCGATTATATCTGCCGCTTCCAGGCAATTGTGCATCCGCTGAATACATTTCACTGCATAAGATAAAATGAATTGCGTACCATTAATCAGGGCTAACCCTTCCTTGGGCCCAAGTTGAATGGGAGAGACAGAAAATAGTTTTAAGACACTACTTGTTTCCTGTTCCTTGTTTTTATAAAAAACTTTTCCCAGTCCGATTAACGGTAAAAACAAATGAGCAAGCGGAGCCAGGTCTCCACTTGCGCCTACACTTCCTCTTTCAGGCACTACCGGTATCACATTATTCTCAATATGCCAGATAATCCGTTCCAGGGTTTCCAACTTCACTCCCGAAAATCCTTTTGCCAGTGCATGCACTTTTGTAATGAGCATGATCTTCGCTATATCCGAAGGGATTGCATCTCCCACCCCAACACTATGACTTTGCAGTATTTTATGTTGCAGTGTCACTGTATCAGCTTCTGAGATTTTGGTATTAGCTAAAATGCCAAAACCGGTATTCACTCCATAAACTGTCTTTTTGTTTTCTACAATAGAAGATACAAATTGCTCTCCGGCCTTTATTTTCTTTATCGCATTATCACTTAATACAGCTTTCAACTTACCTGTTGCGATAGCAATTGTTTTCCCTATTGACAAATTATCGGTTCCATATTGAAAGTCTGCCGGCATAAATATTTATTGAAGACTCAAAGTAAGTGAAGAATTATGAATTAGAATTAAGAATCTGGAACTCTGAAATTTTCATCCCGATTAAATATCCCATATGTAATGAAAATCTTTTATGTACAAACCCGACTGTTAACCGTTTTTATGCTATACTGCTTTACCATGTAAGAGATCAGTTAGTAAAAATTTTGAAATCAACAAATCGGGCTGTTCAGATTATATGTTTTGCAATCACAACTTTTTAATCAATCTTATACCCGGGATTCTTCTTTAGTATTTTCAGCATTTTATAATAGAATCGCCTCATTACGGAGTTATTTTTCTGCAATTACAGGAAGCAGCAGAAATTTTTAATGTCGCAGAATTGCCGGCACTATTTTACTTAGATTTTCTGAAAGAAAATCTTATCAATAAATCAACAATTGGCTAAGGAAGGGGAAATCTTCTTATTTGTCGTGGATGCATTTGTGGCGTGACTGACTACCGGATGGATAATTTAAATAACACTGGGAAAGTTAAAGCCTGGAAGAAAGAGAAGTAGATTGGTATACTATCTATATAGCCGTAGGTACTACCTGAAACAAAAATTGATGCTTTGCTGAATGGCTTTCGTTTACCGGAATGAAATTACACCCACCACCAGCTTTTCATACGCTGACTTACCTTAACATAAAAATAAATGCCAACCAGGGCCGATAGGATTCCAATTACCAACAGTATGATACCGGCAGAATTATCCGGTTTGTCTATCAATTCAAGTCCAATCCCCAATCCCAAGCCGCCAATGATGCAAAAAATATAGGATTTGATTTTATTTCCATAAATATCCTTTTTAAGTTTTCCGCAGCTATTGCATCGAATAGCATCACTATTTATCGGTTGATTGCACCATGAACATTGACCTGTGGCAGATGATTGATGCGTAGGAGGCGGCGGAGGTGGAATATTCGGACCCATAAAAAAATTTAAACTAATTTAATCATTTTTTAATTACACAACCAAATCTGTGATCCGGATTGGATTCAAACCAATGACCTACTGCTTAGAAGGCAGTTGCTCTATTCACTGAGCTACCGGACCTTTGAAAAATGAGTCGCCGGCAAAAATAAGTTTTTTATGTTTGCTCCCAAAGTATAGATACCGATGCAAGTAAAGATAGAATCTTCGTGGAATGAAATCCTGAAAACAGAATTTAATAAGCCTTATTTCGAGCAGATTGTTTTGCATTTAAAAACTGAAAAATCACAAGGGAAAATCATTTATCCTCCCGGTTCTCTGATCTTTAATGCTTTTAATTCAACTCCCTTTGATAATCTTAAAGTAGTAATTCTGGGTCAAGACCCCTACCACGGACTACACCAGGCACATGGTCTTTGCTTTTCAGTTCAAAAAGGAGTGGCACCACCACCATCCCTTGTCAATTTATTTAAAGAACTGCATGATGATATTGGAATTCCAATACCACACCATGGTGACCTCAGTCATTGGGCAGAACAGGGAGTATTTTTATTAAACGCTTCATTGACGGTTCGGGCCGGCGAGCCGATGAGCCATTCCAGAATCGGTTGGGCTGAATTTACTGACACCGTAATCCGGAAAATTTCTGATTTGAAAGAACATGTTGTATTTCTTCTATGGGGAAAATTTGCGCAGGAAAAAAGATTTTTAATAGATGAATCAAGACATCTTGTACTGAAAGCAGCACATCCCTCTCCCCTCTCGGCGCATGCCGGATTTTTGGGTTGCCGTCATTTTTCAAAGACAAATGAATATCTTGTCAGAAAAGGTATTGATCCGGTTGACTGGATGGTTTAAATTTAAATTTAAAGTTCAGAAGATAAAAGCACATCTCTTTATTTTGCACTCGAATCTTGTTGGTGAATAGATTATTTTCCGGGATAGCAATTACCAGGAAAACTGAAGTAGAAAGATTCTTTACCGGTTTTTTTCGGCTTTTTAATTTAACAAAATGATTTCACCTGAACTTAGATTAGAAACTGACAAAGTATTGCTGCGCCCATTACAACATCTTGACATAGTGCCATTTTCTGCAATCAATAACGATCCATCACTTTGGTGTTATTTTACCTTATTACTGAACGACCCGGTTCAACTGCAACAATGGGTGGAAATAGCTTTAAATGAGCGGGAGGAAAGAAAACGAATTCCATTTACCATTATCGAGAAATCATCAGGCGCTATTTGCGGCAGCACCAGTTTTGGCAATATTTCTTATTTTGACAAACGGATTGAAATTGGATGGAGCTGGCTCGGAAAACAATACCAGGGGCTGGGAATAAATTTTCATGCAAAATTTTGTTTATTGAGTTTTGTATTTGATGTGCTGAAATGGGAAAGAGTGGAAATAAAAACTGATAATCTGAATGAGCGATCAAAACAAGCACTGATAAAAATTGGCGCCCGGCAAGAAGGCATCCTGCGAAATCATATGCAAATGCCAATGAACCGGAGAAGGGACTCCGTTTATTTCAGCATTATCAGCAATGAATGGGACAGTATCCGGAATTCCATATTTAAAGAAATTCAAAGTTTTAGTTATCACAAATGAAAATACTGAAAGAAATTACAGGGAGGATATGTGCTTTGTGGACCCTCATTTGGTTTGTAGCCACCATGTTTATTGTCGTTATTCCGATTTGGTTTCTCCGCCTGTGGCCTGAGCCCAAAAGAACTTTTTTGACTTATAAATTATTCAGGATATGGATGGGCTACTTTCTTTTTATTATCGGGGTACGTTTAAGAAAAAAAGGATTGGAAAATTTTAAAAGGGGGCAAACCTACATTGTGATCTGCAATCATAACACGTTACTGGATGTACCGGTCTCCACCCCTTCTATTCCCGGGGCTAACAAAACAATTGCAAAAATTGAAATGTCCCGTATCCCGATTTTCGGATTGATTTATAAAGGCGGATCTGTTTTAGTGGATCGAAAAAATGAAGCCAGCCGGAAAGCCAGTTATATAAAAATGAAAGAAGTGCTTCATCACGGCATTCACATGTGCATTTATCCTGAAGGAACCCGAAATAAAACCAATGATCCGTTACAACGATTCCATAATGGCGCTTTTCAATTGGCAACAGATACTAAACATCCCATAATTCCTTCGCTCATTTTTAATACCAATAAACTGTTTCCGAATAATAAGACGTTTTACTTTTTGCCCGGGAAAGTTGAAATGCATTTTTTACCGGCTGTAGAACCGGGTGAGCAAACGACAGTACAACTGAAAGAAAATATTTTTGAATTGATGAAAAACTATTACACTCAGCATTCTCATTAAAGACCCGAGAAGTAGCGGGAACGGTTGATACGTAAATCCTGAAGCACTGAAGCTTTCGGGCTGATTGTAAAACTGAAGAAGCGGTATAATCCCACCGGTGTCACATTAATTGACATTTGCCAGCAATGCATATCTCTCGAAATTGACATTTGGAAAGTTTGAATTTTGTGAGTTGAAAAATCATAATAGCCGCTGGTACTGAAATTCCATTTTGGCGTCAGGCTGAAACTTCCGTTGAAACTTACATTTGAACTTACCTTTTTGGTAAACCCACTGTAGTCAGGCTTGAATTGTTCAGAAAAGTATAATGAATAAGAGAAACTCAGTTGCCAGGGAATATTGAAATCAACAAACTCTGAAGGATTTTGTTGCATATAATCAAGTAACCGCTGCTGATCTGCAATCAATGTCGGGTCATTCAATCGCTGTTGTACCTGTTTCTTCCGTTCTTCATCCTTCTTAGGATCTTTGGGCTTACTGCTAAAACTACTGCTCATAGAAATACTTCCTGAAGTCAACCTGCCCAAAGCGAATTTTTTGGCACCCTGCCAGGCATACTTACCAATATCCTGGCCTCTTGAATTAACCTGGTATGGATCCAGCGTGGTAGTTGCGGAAATATTGATTTTATTAAACAGATTGGTTCTGAAATAAAATTGTACAGGCGCCAGTTTCATTGAATCCGCAAAGAAATTATAGCTGGTAGAAAAACCATAACCATCTACCAAAGTCACTTTCTTTTCGCCGCCATTAGCTGTATCTTTTTTAGTTTTCACTTTCATCTCCAGGTTATTATCCAATTGAAATGTCATGCCTCCATATTTTCCTTCAGAATAATATCCGTAAAGGCTTCCCTGGTATTGTGAAAAGCGCATTTTATAACCGGAAGTGTCCACCTGGGTAGTATAAAAATTATTTTTAGAAAGATCCGGCTTGTAGCTAAAACTCAACGATGGTCTTATCACATGCCGCATTTTGGTGATCCTGGAATTCCGGAATTGATAGGTTCCGTAAAGTGCAGAGCTAAGCGATAATCCAAAAGAAGTTGAATGATCCATAAACAGTCCTTTTGTTACTGAAGTATCCAGTTTTTTGGTAACATTATTCCAGTTGCGGCGAAATTTCTGGGCAATCCATATCTGGCTGTAGGAAACAGATGGTGAAACAATAATGGCGCCTCCGAGTATAGGTGGTAATGATAATGAAATTGGAAAATTATGTTGTGCTCCCCATTGCAAAGTATCCAAAAGTTGTTTGAAACTAAATGCCGTATCGTAAAATGAAACCTGGTTTCTGAGTGTTCCATTATAAGCTACTCCCAGTTTTTCATACCACCTGGGCGCCCCCACCACTTCTTTTTTCTGGAAAGGATAAATGGTGTTTACAGTAAAACCTGCATTCGGCAGACTCACATTTATCAGGTGTGTAAAATTATTCTGGCTATGATTAGCACTCAGGGTCAGATTGAAGGGTTTATCTTTCCAGGTTTTGGAATAAGAAATGGAAGATCCTAACTGGTTTTGAAAATTTCGTTGAGGATCATTAGGAACAAGCTGGTTGAATTTTGTAGAACCTGCATTTACATTGGCAGAGAATGAAGTTCCCGGCCGGGCTTTGCTATCTACTGAATGCGACCAACTGATATTAAATGTGTTGGTCTTAAAATAATCCGGATCACCTTTAAAATTACTTTTTGTGCTTTGCATACTCAGGTTGAAAGAACCATTATAGCGATATCTTTTCCTGTAAGTCGGGTTTAAATTTGCCGACCAACCTCCGTAAGAATATATATTACCATATAATCTTGCATCCCAATAATCATTGATCACCTTATAATAACCGAGACCTTCCAATCCCAAACCATAGCTATCATTAGTAGTGAACTGTGGTGGCAGAAATCCCGAATGACGTCCCTGGCTCAGCGGATAAAATCCAAATGGAATATAAATAGGTATAGGCACTCCTTCAAATTCCGGGTGAGCCGGCCCTGAAACAGCTAATTTTTTATTTACCACTTTTAATTTATTAGTCATAAATGCAAAATGCGGATCATCCAGGTTGCAGGTGGTAAACATGCCTTTGCGTACGTAAATGATACTGTCATTTTCTTTTTTAATGACCTGGCCATGTACAAAAAGCTCTCCCTGTTGAGTGACAGTGTTTCGGGTAATTCCTTTTTGAGATTTGAAATTATACCAAATCGTATCAAAGCTGAATTCATTTTCTCCATCTTTAAAATGGGCAGCTTCAATTTCGGCTCCGGTGCTGTCTTTTTGATTCGTGGCCATCACCATCTGTGTTTGCTGATCCAATTCGACTTTGGGAGCCGTCAACACGATCGTTCTGTATTCTGTTTTCGTTTTGCCGAATAAATAAATTTTTTTGTTCTTCATAAGAACAATAACCGAATCCGAAGCTTCATAATTAACAGGTGCATCCAGGGAATCTTTAGAAAGTTTTATGGAAAATGTATCTATCCTCTGACGAGCCGGAGTAGTATCATTTGCCGGAATAGTATCTGACTCCATCACTTTTCTCTGTATGTTGCCAGGCAACTTACCGGTTGGCGGAATAGTATCAACGTAAGAAGTTAATGAATTGCAAAAAAACAGATGCGACAAGTGATGTGCCTCTGATTTCCACGTTAAAGTGCATAATATAGCAATTAAGAATATTCCTGTATACAGGTATTTTGGTCTAAATTTGCTCTGTTGCTTCATGAGGTATGGAGCAAAAATAATTCTTTAGACACTAAAAAAAGTGTCTTCACAGATTACTATAACCCGTTAAAGAAATCCAGTATGATGAAACGAACATTATTGTTATTATTTTCCGTTTCCATATCCTTATTCTTACTCTCTTTTACCGGCAGCCGGAAATCCAGGGAGAAACAACGTTCACTTATTAAAACTATTATTATTGATCCTGGGCATGGCGGTGATTTTCCGGGAGCAAGAGGTTCCTTTTCGTGGGAAGCAGATGTAAGTCTAAAGGTTAGCCTGAAATTGGGAAAAGAATTGCAGGCCGAATTTCCGGATTTGAAAATCGTTTACACCAGAACTACAGATGCAAATGCAGGTAATAAAACATCCCTTTTAGATGATTTACATTACAGGGCCGACCTGGCTAATTCCTCAGGAGGCGATCTGTTTATTTCAATCCATTGTAATTCTACCAGGCCGGTTACTCATAAACAACTGACCGGTTACAAGACAGGAACTGTTTGGGTAGGTAAAGGAAAAAAGAGAAGAAAGGTTACCCGAAAAATTCCTCAATATCGCTACTGGACAACTCCCGGTCTTGCAAAGGGAACAGAAACCTATATATGGGCCGTCAATAAAGATGAAGCAAAAATTAATTCAATTTCTCAAAACAACGATTATTACGGGGAAATTGATTCTACATCCAATGTTGCTTTACCTGATCCGTCGGATCCGGCAGAAAAAGCAAGAATGCTTATTTATGCACAAAATTATTTCAGAAAAAGCCTGATGTTTGGGGATCTCGTTGAACAAGGTTTCAAAGCTCAGGGAAGAGTAGATCGTGGAGGCGTAAAACAAAGAAACGATAAAGGCATATGGGTTTTACAGGCTGCAGGTATGCCCAGCGTATTGATAGAGATCGGTTTTATTTCAAACCCAGATGAAGAAAAGTACCTCAACAGTGAAAAGGGGCAAACTGAAATAGTTTCCAATATTGTAAATGCTTTCAGAACCTACAAACAAAAAGTTGAATCAAAAGGAGCCGATTCTCAAATTAACTGATAATCGCTATTGCCTTCAAGTATCAAAATAATTAATTAATTTGGCAGCTGATAGCCGATCAGCCTGAATATGATTCCGGCATTTACCTGATTATCAGAAACGGCTTCAGAAAAACAATCGGATGAAGATCAGCAATGAAACAAAAGTCGGTGTATTAACCGTAGTAGCAGTTACACTCCTGATAATCGGGTTTAATTTCCTGAAAGGGAAAGATGTTTTTAATAACCATAAAAAAATTTATGCCGTTTTCACAGACCTGAGTTCCCTGGAAAAATCAAACGACGTTAAAATTAATGGTCTTCCCATTGGAAAGGTATATGATTTCAATGCAATGGATAAAGATGTATCAGGCATCGTAGTTACCATTACTCTTACCAAAGATGTAAATATCCCTGACAACTCACAGGCCTATATTTCAGCACCCCTGTTAGGAACTCCTTATATTATTATTGAGAAAGGAAATTCCACCCAATCCATTAAAGCCGGTGATACACTACAAACAAAGATTGACAATGGTTTGCTGGGCGATATGAAAGCCCAGGTGAATCCCACTCTTGTAAAAATTCGCTCAGCTATTGACTCCCTGACAGTGGTATTTAAAAATATCAATAAACTTTTCGATTCAGAAACAAAAGGCAATCTGCAGGAAGCTATCGCCAACTTGCATGATGCCAGTAATTCCATAAAAACATTGTTGGGAAGCGAAAACAGCTCACTGGTGAAATCATTAAATAATTTCAGTTCCATTTCTGAAAATTTAAAAAACAACAATGACAGCATCACTTCAACTATAAGTAATGCAAAAAGGCTGACTGAGAAACTGGCTAACCTGGATCTGCAACAAACCATTGATTCTATTCAAAGCACATTATCGCAATTAAAATCCGCTATGAATAAAATCACCAGTAAAGATGGAACCATTGGCGCACTGATTCAGGATAAAGAGCTTTACAATAAAATAAATGCTGCTGTTTTATCGGCTGAAATACTGATGGATGATCTGCGGGTGCATCCCAAACGTTATCTTGGCAATTTGATTTTTAACAGAAAAGACAAAACAGGTCCATTAACTTCACCTGCGAAAAAAGATACCGTTTCTTCAAAGGGAAATTGATGCGTTATAAAAACTTCTTTTATTCTTTAATTTTTACAATAGCAGGGAGCCTCCCCTGTTTTTCATTTGCGCAAGCAATTTCCAGAACTCCCGATTCAGAAAACAACAGCAAAAAAGACAGTGTTCAAATTGTGGAAATTTTGCCCGGGGTAAAATCCTTAGAGCTGAGAAGAGTAGATGATTCAACCAGCCTTCAGATCCTGGCCGGAAATGTAAAACTACGGCAGGGTAAAACTCTGTTTTACAGTGACAGTTGTGTAATCAACAACAGAACCGGAGTTTTAGAAGCTTTTGGCCACGTTCATATTATTAATGCTGATACATCGGACATCTGGTCTGATTACCTGCAATATCTTTCCAACAAAAAAGTAGCGTACCTGAAAGGAAATGTAAAACTGGTAAGCGGAAAAGGGGTATTAACCACTCCCGACCTCGAATATGATGTAGAAACAAAAATCGGCATCTATACACATGGCGGTAAGCTGGTGACCAATAAAAAGACAATATTAACCAGCAAAGAAGGCTATTACTATACCGATCTTAAAGATGCATACTTCAAACAAAACGTAGTGCTGGATGACCCGGCTTATCACCTGAAAACAGATTCACTTCTTTTTAATACTGAAAATGAAACAGCACGGTTCATTGCATATACATATATAAAAGACAGTACCGGCCGTATTATAGAAGCCACTGATGGATATTATAATCTCAGTTCGGGAAAAGCAGAATTTGGGAATAACCCAAAAATCAGGGATGGAAACTTGTTTGTAACCGGCGAAAACGTAAATAATGATGACAGTACCGGGATCATTCATATCACAGGTAAGGGCATTATGATAGACACGGTTGCAGGCCGTTCCGTTTTTGGCGATGAAATTACAATCAACAAAAAAGCCAATACATTCCTGGCGACTCAAAAACCATTGATAATTATTAAACAGGAAAATGATTCCGTTTATATAACAGGTGACACTCTTTTTTCTGCACGACTAAGTGATCTTTATGGAAAAAAAGATTCTTTAACAATAGATACTATCCAGGATTCAAAAGTGCTAAGCATTAATAATTCAAACAATAAAGACAGCACGAATCGCTATTTCCAGGCATTTCATCATGTTCGTATTTTTTCTGACTCACTGCAAGCTGTATGTGATAGCTTATTCTATTCGTTCGAAGATTCTGTTTTCCGGTTATTTACCAATCCGGTAGTGTGGTCAAAAGAAAGCCAGATTACAGGAGACACAATTCTGCTTTTTACAAAAAACAAAAAGGCGGATCATTTAAAAGTCATTGACAACAGTTTCCTGATAAACAAAGTGGAAGATGGAATATACAACCAGATTAAATCTTCAAGAATGGATGGGTATTTTAAAGACGGATCTATTGATTCGGTTAGAGCCAAAGGATTTGCAGAATGCATTTATTACATGCAGGACGAAGACAGCGCATTTACAGGCATTAATCAATCCCAATGCGATATCATTGACATATACTTTTCCGGGCAGGAACTTGAAAAAGTTGCATTCCGCAGTGAGGTAAAAGGTACCATCTGGCCTATGAAACAAAAAAACCCTTCCGAAATGAAACTAACAAACTTCAAATGGCTTGACAAAATAAGACCGAAAAGAAAAGAAGATCTGATAAATAAATAATCAGTGGAGTTATTTAAGATCTCATTTATTAATTTGACGGATTACCCTAAAAGTTTTGATTGAAGAATATAGACTACTGCACCTGAAAAATATCCCACCAATGCCAGCCAGCCAATTCGTTTTAAATACCAAAAGAAATTAATTTTTTCCAAACCCATAGCCACCACTCCTGCTGCAGATCCAATAATCAGAATACTCCCCCCCGTTCCGGTACAGTATGCCAGGAATTCCCAAAAGAAATGATCTGCAGGAAAAGTATTCAGATCATACATGCCCTGGGTAGCTGCTACCAATGGCACATTGTCCACAATAGAAGAAAGAATTCCGATGCTCATTGCTATTACACTCTGATCTTTCAGATGAGTATCCATCCAGTCAGAAGCCAGTTTTAAAAGATGAGAAGATTCCAAAGCAGAAATTGCCAGAAGGATCCCCAGGAAAAAAAGAATACTGGGAGTATCAATCCTCCGTAATGCATTTGCTACTGTATATTTTTTCCGGTATTCTTCCTCTTTTCTCCTGTGTATCCTTTCGATTATAATCCAAAAGATGCCCAGGCTAATTAACATCCCCATAAACGGAGGCAAATGAGTTACAGTTTTAAAAACAGGAACTAACAGTAATAAAATAATACCGGTCGTAAAGACAAAAATGCTTTCTCTTTTATCAGGGATCCGGGTATCATCATTATCTGATGCATTTCCGGGCTTCTGAATTTTTCCTTTAAAAATGAAACCTATCAATAAAACAGGTATCAATAAGCTGATTACTGCCGGAATAAATAATTTAATGATAATATTTGCTGCAGTTATCTGGCCTCCGATCCAGAGCATCGTGGTAGTTACATCACCTATAGGAGACCAGACTCCCCCGGAATTGGCAGCAATAATTATAATGCCGGCAAGCATCCAGCGATCTTTCTCGTTTGCAACAAATTTGCGGATCAAAGACAGCATTACAATTGTTGTAGTCAGGTTGTCAAGTATAGCGGAAAGAAAGAAACTTAATGTGCCGATTATCCATAGCAGGCGGCTTTTCTCAGTTGTCTTTATTCTTTGAGTAATAACATCAAACCCATCGTGAGCATCTATTAATTCAACAATTGTCATTGCTCCCATCAAAAAGAACAGAACCTGTGACAAATCACCCAAATGAGCCGAAAGCTGTAAAGAAACACCCGGCTTATCATTGGCACCAGCAATATACAGGGTCCAGCATAATACTCCTGTGATCAGGGCTGTAGCAGCTTTATTAATACGGACGGACTGCTCCATTGCAATTGCGGCATAACCTAAAACAAAAACCAATACAATCATCCATTCCATTCTTATGATTTTGATAAAAATACTACACAAGCCCCATTATCCCGGGATATGAATGAAAAGCTTTTACATTTTATTTAAAATTTGCTGGCACCATTTTCGTTAAACCACAATAAACTCAGTCATCATGAAAAAAATATTCCTTTCATTTCTGCTTTTAGCAGGTTTTGGCTTACTAAATAACATTTCCGCACAGAATTATAAAACAGCATTGGGAGTCCGGCTAAGCAGTAGTGGCGCTATGGTTAATAATTCTATTTCACTCAAACATTTTTTCAATGATAAAGCAGCAGCTGAAGCTCTTTTTTCGTTTGGAGATCCGTTGGCATTAGGAGCATTAATTGAAATTAATCAACCCATTTCCGGAAGCGGAATTAACTGGTATTACGGTGGTGGCGGATACCTTGCATTTATCAAAACCTACAATCCGAATAAAGGGAAAAATGAAACGAATACCAATTTCGGAGCCCAGGGTGTTATTGGACTTGATTACAAGTTTGCCAATCTTCCCTTAAATCTTTCATTAGACTGGAAGCCGGAACTGAATATTGTCAGCGATATCAATTTTGAACCTTCGGCAATCGGGTTTTCTGCCCGCTTTACATTTGGGAAATAATACAAATATTTAATTCCTGTACTGAATGAAATCCTCCCGGCAAAAGCCGGGATTTTTTTTTATCAGGCCCTGGCAAAATTCTGACAGATTGCATTTTTTTTTGTACTTCTGCGCTTTTGTGCAGGATTTTCCTTACTTTAGTATCTGAAAACCGACTAATGCTTAAGAAAGAGAGACAAGCTTATATATTACACCAGGTGAATTTGCACAATAAGGTGTTATCATCATCTCTGAGTACCGAGATCAATGTTTCCGAAGACACAATCCGTCGTGATTTATATGAACTGGCGGATGAAGGTAAACTCATCAAAGTACATGGGGGTGCTCTTTCACACTCTTTCAATGAAGTTCACTTTCCTTCAAGTGGTGTTTATTCCCAGGGAAATAAAAAGAAAATAGCACAAAAGGCAATCCAGTTGATCCACAATGGAATGTTTGTATTAACAAGCGGAGGAACTACTATCCTGGAAATGGCCCGGTCCTTACCTCCGCAATTGAGGGCAACATTTATTTCCGGTAGCATACCAGCCGTTCTCGAATATATGCATCATCCCAATATTGAGATCATATTAGTTGGCGATAGAATTTCAAAAAACTCAAAGATTACAGTGGGCCTTGAGGCTATTGCCAAAATCCAGCAGATACAGGCAGACATTTGTTTTCTGGGTACCAATGCTCTTGATATTAAACATGGAGTCACAGAAAATGACTGGGACGTGGTGCAGCTAAAGAGGGCAATGATAGAGTCTTCACAAAAGGTGGTATGCCTGGCTATTGCTGAAAAGATAAACTCTTTTCAACCCATCCAGATCTGTGAATTAAATAAAATCGATACCCTGATTACAGAATTGCATCCTGAGGATCCGCTTTTGAAACCTTATGTGGATGCAGGTATAGAGGTGTTATAGTTTTAATTTGTCAATTGCTTATTAACAATAAAAACAGCTATTATGAGTAAGATTTATCGAATGTCTTTTGCTTTTCTAATGGTGCTGCTTTTCTCATCTTCGATCCTGTTTGCCCAGGAAAGGACAATTAACGGCACCGTTATAGCTGAAGACAGTAAAGCTCCTTTACAAGGAGTCACAGTAAAAGTGAAGGGAACTGATCGTGCAACACAAACTGATGCACAGGGTGCGTTTAGCATCCAGGCCGGTGCCAATGCCACCCTCCAATTTTCATACGTAGGCTATCAGGCTACAGAAGTCAGAGCAGGAAGCGGTAACCTACAGGTTAGTTTAAAACGGGCGGATGAAACTATGGGTGAAGTGGTCATAACAGCCCTTGGAATAAAAAAGGAAAGAAAGGCTTTAGGTTATTCAGTCACAGACCTGAGTGCAAAGGAATTAATGAAAAATAAAAATACGAATATCATAAATTCCTTAGCGGGCAAAGCTCCTGGTGTAAATGTAACTCAGTTCAGTGGTTCTGCAGGAGCAGGTGCATCAATAACAATTCGTGGAGGTAACTCAACATCAGAAAGCAGGCAAAATCAACCCTTGTTTGTCATTGATGGAATTATTTATGATAACTCAACTACTGTTACAGGAAGCACGGGAACAGATGGCCTCTCCCGGAGTAACACCAGCTACTCAAACCGTGTAATGGACATTAACCCGGAAGACGTCGAAAGCTTATCGGTTTTAAAAGGTGCGGCAGCAGCGGCTTTGTATGGATCACGTGCTGCAGACGGTGTTATTGTTATTACTACAAAAAAAGGGTCAGAGGGTGTTACCAAAGTTGATGTCACCAGTAAGATTAGTACATCATGGGCTAACAAACTGCCTCAGCCTCAAACCAAATTCGGAACCGGTTCTTATGCTTCCAATGGTGTATTTAGTGATATGAACTCATATAGTTCCTGGGGAAAACCGATTACATCTTCAGATACACTTTACGACAATATTGGTAATTTCTTTCAAAACGGAATCGTATATGACAATAATGTTAACGTTTCCGGCGGAACAAAAAACAGTTCCTTTTACTTATCAGGATCCAATTTTAATCAATCCGGAATTGTTCCCAATACCAGTTATGATAAAACTACTTTTCGCTTCAATGGCGAGCAGAAGTATGGGCGCCTGACATTAAATGCAACTGTTGCATACTCTGTTGCCAAAACAAACAGAACATTGACGACAGCGGGATTATGGTCCGGTGGCGGTTATAACGGTGTTGGTAGTATGAGAGCTTTGTACAACTGGCCTCAAATATTTAATATAAAGAATTATATCAATGAAGATGGATCCCAGTATCGGAGATTCGATGGCTCCCTTCCTTTAGAAAGTGATATTGATAACCCTTACTGGATAATTAACCAGGATGAATTAACATCTCAAACCAAACGTTTCACCGGTGGAGTGAGTGGTAATTATAAAATTGCCAACTGGTGGGATATTATTACACGATTGGGCTACGACCAATACACTACCAATGATTATACCTATATCGCTCCCGGGTCTGCCGTGAGTCCCATTTATCAAAATGGGAGATTGAGTAAAGACATTTTCAGCTACACCTACATTACTACTACTGTAATGAGTAATTTTCATAAAACAATTGGTGATTTTGATACACATTTAATGCTGGGAACCACTTCAGAAAATACAAGCACAAGCGGTCAAAATCTTTGGGGATACGACTTTGTAACTGCGGGTACTATCAGTTTCAATAATATTGGAACAGAAAATAAATTCTTTACTGACGGAACCGGGCGGAAACGACTCGTTGGCGCTTATGGAGAAATAGGAGCCTCTTATAAAAATATTGCTTTCATAACTGCCACAGGTCGCAATGACTGGTCCTCCACATTACCCCTTGAGAACAGGTCTTATTTCTATCCTTCCATAAGCGGTTCTCTGGTATTTACAGAACTGATACCGAGAAATAATATTTTATCTTTTGGAAAAGTCAGAGCCAGTTGGGCGCAGGTTGGTAAAGATGCAAATCCATATGCTACCAATACATATTTATGGCCTCCGTACAATATCGGTTCTTATATCCTGGTAGGTAATCAATGGGCTGCAGGTAACCCGATTTTAAAACCCGAAATACAGGATTCATGGGAAGTTGGAGGTGAGTTTAGATTCCTGAATGGACGAATTGGGTTGGACTATACTTATTATCATAGTCAAACAAAGAATCAAATTGCACAACCCCGTTTAGCTCAATCAGGAGGATTTATTTTTAGTTCTCTTAATACCGGATCAGTTATTAATAAGGGTATGGAAATAGCTTTGACCGGTAAGGCGATTTCTAATAAAGATCTTACCTGGGACATCACAATTAATTACTCTTATAATAAAGGAAGGCTGGGAACTTTCTTAGCGGGTGTAGCTTATTTTTATCCGACAGATGCCCAATTCGGTACTGTTAAAGCCGCATCAATTCCCAACGGAGGATATTTTCTTGGCATGACCGGGAGCCCTTATTTACGTGAAAATGATGCTAATGGCAAGGAGATTCCAACTGGTCGCTACCAGGTAGATCCTACTACCGGACTGTATAAAATGAACACTCTTAACCCCGTTGTTGGTAACCGTGAGCCGGATTTCATCGGTGGCATTAACAATACGCTTCAATACAAAAAATTTACTGTATCCGCCCTGTTCGATATCCGCAAAGGTGGAGATGTATTTAACGGTACAGAATATGCGATGGTGATAAATGGGTTAAGTAAAAGGACTTTAATGAATGACAGGCAATCAGTAACTGTAATGGGTGTCAACAGTCAAAACGGAAATGATTTTAATCAAACTTATGATGCCAGCCAGTCTTATGTAATAGGTAATACAACAATTGCAGGCACAAACATGATTCAACGGTATTGGGATAACTACGCAGCTAATTCAATGAATTTTATTACATCAGTGAATTGGGTGAAGCTTCGTTCATTGTCTTTAACTTATGACTTCACGAGTATGCTCAAGAATCAAAAGATTATAAAAGGTATTACTGCAACTGCAGTGGGAACAAATTTATTTACCTGGACGAATTATAAAGGAATGGATCCTGAAGTAAGTGCAGCGGGCGGAACCGGGGGATCAGGTTCAGTAGGTATTGACTACCTGGGTGTACCTGCAGTAGCAAGCTTTACATTTGGAGTAAACCTTAAATTTTAATCATTGAAAAAAACTAATTATGAAAAATTTAAAATATATCATTTTGGGTTGCTTCCTTGTGGCGGGGACAACATCTTGTAAAAAGTGGCTGGATGTTAATACAGACCCGAATAGCCCAAACAATCAAAGTGCGCAAATTCAAAACAGGCTACCCTGGATTGAACACTTTTATATGTACTCTTCCGGTGTGGCTAACTACCGAACTGCATGCCAGGCAGGAGTCTTTTACAGCTACTCAGGTAATCCTAATACATTTACTACAACATGGCAATGCTCCTCGGGAAATTCTACAACTCCCTATCAAACCTGGTTTGTAGCAGTATCTTCCAATGTGGTTGATATGTATAATTCAGCACAAAAACTGGGGGCTTATCATTATATGGCTGCAGCAAATGTATATCATGCCTTAGGCTTTATGCAAATGCTGGACATTTATGGCGAAATGCCGTACACCGAGGCAGCAACAGGAAATCCAAGTCCGAAACCTGACGATGGAAAAACCATTTATAATGGCTGTATGGCAAAATTGAATGATGCCATTAATCTGTTCAGTAAAACACAGGAAGCCGGCGCACCTGCACTTTCTGCCGGTGATTACGTGAATAACGGTGATGTCAGCAAATGGATAAAATTATGCTGGGGATTAAAAGCCCGTTATATGCTTAAGCTATCCAAAAAAGCTGATCTGTATAATGCGGATTCAATTTTATATTGTTTATCCAAGGGTCCGCAATCTAATGCAGACAATACAGTAGTACCCTGCTATAACAACAGTACCGTAACTGATTTCCTGCTTGGAGATCCTGTTGTTACTAATGGTAATTTCAATTATGCCGGTTATGGAAGTACGCAACGGACTTCACAGTATTATTATAATTTATTGACAAATATGCGTGGCTCAGGTGTTATAGATCCACGCATGACTAAAATTGTTCCGGCATCTATGTCCAATGTAAAATTGGATGTCAACGGTAAGGTTATATCTTACACATGGAATCGCTCAATAGGTGTTGACTCTTACAATCCTCAAAATTTATCAGATCCTTTAAGTGCGGCAAATCGCCTGGTTAAAGGGGGTGCTACTTCTATTGCTTTACAGAGTTATGCTACCTCAAATACCAATAAGACCTATGCTATCACCAATGCCACTGACAGAACTAATTTTATCAATGCCCAGATTTCTTCCGGCCGAACTTATTCTGTCAATGGTAATAATGTAACGGTTACCTATCCTCCCGGTTCTATCTATATAAACAGCACTAACTACATAAATGCCGGAGATACAGTGTATGTTAATTTACGCAGCAATGCTCTTGCAACGTCAGGCAATCCCGCTCAGCCTGCAACAGATCTTTGCTGGTATCCTTCCATTGCAGCTTTTAATGCCGGGGTTGTTGGCTCTACAGGCTCTTTCCAGATTCGACCTGTATCCGATCAGGATATCCTGACTTATTATGAAATGTGTTTTATAAAAGCTGAGGTGTATATGAGAAAAGGTGATGCTGGGAATGCATATACTGCTTACAGGGCAGGTATCCAGGCAAATTTGGATAAGATGCAAACAAAATTAACCGAATGGCAGGCTTCAGGTTATGCAGCTAACAATCCTGATATGGCTCCTATGAATCCGGCTGATATTGCTGCATATATGACAAGTAATGCAGTTGCTCAAAGTGCAGGTTCATTGACAATGTCAGATATTATGTTGCAGAAATATGTTGCTATGGGTTGCAGTATCGAAAACTATAATGACATGCGCCGGTTTAATTTCAGCGCCGGTAATGTTGGAAGTTTTGGTATTGTTTATCCGGGTTACCAGAGAGGTCCTTTATTTACAGGTACAGCACAACTGACAGGTGGTACACCTGCAGATGCCCGGTATTGGATGCGTCGTTGGATGTTGCCACCAACCTATGAAATAAATTACAACTCAATAAATACTCTTGCATTAAATGCCCATGCAGCTGATCCTAATATCTGGAGCATGCCTGTTTGGTGGGATTGTGCTACAGACGCCGAATATTACGCTTATCTTAAACCATAGAAAGTGTATTAAAAAGCTTATAGCTTAACAATATTTCAATATTATATCCAAAAGCTGTTCAGATAATTCTGAACAGCTTTTTTATTATCCATTCAGTGCAGAATTGAACCTGGTATAAACATTATTAATATCAATTAAACCATGAAACATATTTCATTAATCAGCCTGAATTAATTTATATTAATAAATCAACTGATACGAGCCTTGATAATTTTTGAAATTTTTTAGTCAGGTGACATGCCGAAAATAAAAGAACATTAGCATACTCAATTCTATTAAATAAGGATAGAAACCATTACAAATTGGAATAGCTAAAATTTATGTTACTGATAATCAAATACTTAAAATTGCGAATTATTTCAGGTTCCTGCGCATTTTTGCAAGAATTAGTCCTATCTTAGACATAGTAAACCAAACTAATGCTTAAGAAAGAGAGGCAATCTTATATATTGCATCAGGTGAATTTGCACAATAAAGTGTTATCATCATCTCTGAGTACCGAGATCAATGTATCCGAAGACACAATCCGCCGTGATTTATATGAATTGGCCGATGAAGGAAAACTTATAAAGGTGCATGGTGGAGCTCTTTCTCACTCTTTCAACGAAGTTCACTTTCCTTCTAAAGGTGTGTATTCACAGGAAAATAAAAAGAAAATAGCACAAAAGGCGATCCAGATGATCCACAATGGAATGTTTGTATTAACAAGCGGAGGAACTACAATCCTGGAAATGGCCCGGTCATTACCTCCGCAACTAAGAGCAACATTTGTTTCCGGAAGCATTCCTGCTATTCTTGAATACATGAATCATCCCAATATCGAGATCATCTTAGTAGGTGACAGGATTTCAAAAAATTCAAAAATCACAGTCGGACTGGAAGCAATTGCAAAAATACAACAAATACAAGCTAACATTTGCTTTCTGGGCATCAATGCTATTGACATAAAACATGGAGTAACGGAAAATGATTGGGATGTAGTGCAATTGAAGAAAGCCATGATAGAATCCTCTCAAAAAGTAGTATGCCTGGCTATATCTGAAAAAATCAACTCTTTTCAACCTATACAGATCTGTGAATTAAATAAAATCGATACCCTGATTACAGAATTACATCCGGATGACCCGCTTTTGAAACCTTATGTGGATGCAGGCATAGAGGTGTTATAGTTTCAAGTTGTCAATTGCTTATTAATAATAAGAACAGCAATTATGAGTAAGATTTATCGAATGTCTTTTGCTTTTCTAATGGTGCTGCTTTTCTCATCTCCTATCCTGCTTGCCCAGGAAAGGACAATTAACGGCACACTTATGAGATTTGTTGTTGACGCTTTTTAAAAATATTGAAGATCAGAACATACAATCCTGTTTCCGACTGAAAATTTTTTAATACCGGATACCCAAAAAAATCATTTTTTAAAAGCTCTTATAATTTCCTGACCCGGTGAAAGCAAAAAAATCCGCACTGTATTAATATTGAATTTTTTAACCAAAACAATTACTATTATGCGAAAACTATGCTTATTGCTACTGGGGCTTTTTCCGCTGTTTGTCTTTTCACAAAGACAGGTAACCGGTAAGGTTACAAACGATGAGGGGAGTCCGGTGGTTTCTGCCAATGTTGTTGAAAAAGGCACAACAAATGGTACAACCACAAACGAACAAGGTGTATTCACTTTACACCTTACCGGCAAAAATCCTGTAATTAGTATTTCTTTTGTCGGTTTTCAAACAAAAGAAATATCTGTCGGTAGTCAAACCAACATTACGGTTACACTGCAAAAATCAGGAATGATGTCAGAGGTTGTTGTTACTGCATTGGGCATTAAACGTGAAGTGAGAGCTCTCGGCTACTCCGCCCAGGGTGTAAATGCAGAACAGATTATTCAATCAAAGCAACCTAACCTGATCAATGCATTACAGGGAAAAGTAGCAGGAGTTACTATTTCCAGTACCGGGGGAGGCCCGGGTCAAAGTGCATCCATTTTAATCCGTGGTGTTAATTCATTGAATCCTGACAAGGATAATCAACCGCTTTTTGTTATTGATGGGATGCCGGTTGATAATAGCACATTCACAACAGGCACCACAGGTGGACGTGGCGTTCAAATGCCAAACCGTATTTCTGATGTAAGCCCGGATGATATTGAAAGCATAAATATTCTCAGAGGCGGAGCTGCAACTGCCTTATATGGTTTGCGTGGTGCAAATGGAGTTGTAGTAATTACTACCAAATCCGGAAAAGCAGGTGCATTGAAAGTAAACTTTTCTTCTTCCTACAGCACGGATGTTGTAAATAAGTACCCGGATCTGCAATTAAAATACACACAAGGATATTTAGGTGATTATGATTCTCTAAGTTTCTGGCCAACCTGGGGGCCAACTGTTGAACAGGCAAGAGTAATAGACCCGAATCATCCTGCTCAACTATTTAATAACTGGAAAAGAGCATACCAGACGGGTCATCAATATAAAAACGCAATAAATTTTTCCGGTGGAACAGATAAAGCAACTTTTTCTTCCTCATTATCCTATATGAAACAGGATGGCACTATTCCCTTTACCTGGTACCGGGACATTACTGCAAGAGTAAATGGTCAATTGAAATTCAGTGACCGGTTTAAAATGGGAACTTCTCTTTACTATGCAAATACAGATGGAAACTTTTATGATGCTGACAGGTTTAATGAAGAATTGATTTATTGGGCGCCAAGATGGGATGTAAAAGATTATGTAAAACCGGACGGTACACAAAAAACTTACGGCAATGGCAACCCTATATATTATGCATCAACTAATAAGTTCAGATCGCAGGTTGACCATGTAATCGGAAATATCAATTTCACATACTCCCCGTTAAAATGGTTAACAGCAAGCTATCTTCTTGGACTGGATGAATATGGTGATGCAAGAACCGCTACAGCACCCGGTCCAAAAGGAGTTCCTGATGAAATAGTTGCAGAAGATAACGGGCTTGGATTTATACACGAATACAGGCTTAATTACAGGCAACTCAATTCAAATCTTCTGTTGACCTTGGATCATACATGGTTAGGAAAAATTCAGACAACACTAAGGCTGGGAAACGATGTTCTTGACAGGAAATTAAATCGTGTAAGCGCTGAAGGAGATGAATTAGACGTTTACAACTTGTTTAATCTCAGTAATGCTAAACAGGTAAGTATTTCACAATACAAACAAAACTATCGTATTGTTGGCGCATATGCTGATTTGACGGTAGGCTATAATAATTTTCTATATTTGAACATAACCGGCAGAAACGACTGGACATCTTCGCTTGAAGCAAATAACCGTTCATTCTTCTATCCTTCTGCAAGTTTGAGTTATATATTTTCACAGAATCTAAATTTACCCAACTGGGTTACCTATGGAAAACTCCGGGCTTCACTTGCCGGAATCGGCAAAGATGCATTACCCTACAGTACAAGTATCACCTATTCTCCATCCTTTGATGCACCTGTAAACGGCGTAATCGGATGGAGCCGTGATCCTAATGCCGGTGTATCCTATCTTGAGCCTGAAAAAACTACATCTTTTGAAGTAGGTACAGACCTTAGTTTCTATAACGATCGGCTCGGCATCAATTTTACCTGGTATAAATCAAACAGTAAACAACAAATCATCCCTGTTTCAACTCCCCCCTCATCCGGGTTTTCAACTATTACATTGAATTCAGGAGAAATTCAAAACAAAGGAGTTGAGCTGACCCTGAAAGGGACACCTGTTAAAATGAAAGAATTTAATTGGGAAGTTTCTGTTAACTATTCTGCAAATAGAAATAAGATATTGTCCATCTATCCCGGGTTGCAACAAATAGTAATAGGTGATCAGTTTGGCTATTCCCGGTCAACTGTTACTATGAAATATGTTCCAGGGAAATCTGTTGGAGACATCTATGGAACACCATGGACCCGTTACCAGGATACAAAAGATCCATTTTATTCAGATAAAAAACTGCCCATACTGATCGGGAGTAATGGCTTCCCGGTTCTTACATCTTTTTCCAATCAAAAAATATTAGGCAATTCTTATCCGAAATGGATCGGAAGTATTGGAAATACATTCACATATAAACATTGGAACCTGTATTTCCTTTGGGATACCCGTCAGAAAGTTCAGAAGTTTGACCAGTTCTCCAATTTCTTAGCCGCATTTGGCGAGTCTGAAATTACGTTAAACAGAGATCAGACAATCGTATTTGATGGTGTATTGGCAGATGGCTCAAGAAATACAAAGCCGGTTTGGCTGGGCCAGGCTGTTGGACCGGACAATGTCAATTATGGCCAGGGTTATTACAGAAATGTTTATAGAGGCATAGCAGAAAATTTTGTGGAGGATGCCTCCTGGGTGAGATTAAGAACACTGACTCTCTCCTACACTCTTCCAGATAAGATTCTGGGAAAATCATTTATCAAAAATATCAACGTTGGGTTTACTGGAAACAACTTGCTTTTATTTACAAAATACAAATGTTTCGATCCTGAATCCAGTTCAACGTATGCGGGAAGTAATGCTAATGGTTTCGCCGGCTTTACTTATCCTGCATTACGCAGTTTTATTTTTACAATAAATGTTGGACTCTAAAAAATTACTATTATGAAGAAAATTATTTTTTATACAACTTTTCTGACTGCTTCGCTGGTATTATTCAGTAGTTGCAAAAAATACCTGGATATAAACCAGAATCCGAATGCAGCAGAAGAGCCTCCGATAAACGGGCTGTTGGCAAACACAACCTATAGAACAGCGTTTGACGTTTTCAATGCCTCAGACTGGACTTCTTACTACACACAATATCTTGCATCATCAAACGCAGGAAGTGCAGGAGATACCTATGATGAGGTAGATCCATCTGGAACCTGGGATGGATTTTATAATGTTATGACAGATCTCTACGATCTGCGAAAATTTGCAATTGAAAAAGGACAAGACGCTTATGAAGGTGTTGCCGATATTTTAATGTCACTGCATATTAATATGGCAACTAATTTATGGGGAGATATACCCTACTCGCAATCTTTTCTCGGGGTGAATAAAATAACACCGGCTTTTGATAATCAACAGAGCTTATTTGACACATGCATTGCCTTGCTGGATAAAGGAATAGCTGAACTGCAAAAACCCGGTGCCGATGGTGAACTGGATGCTGCCAGCGATTTTATACATGGGGGTGATGCTGATGCATGGATAAAAACAGCACATGCCTTGAAAGCAAGAATGTTGAACCAATTGTCAAAAACAAATAAATACAGTGCCACTGCTATATTATCTGAATTATCACAGGCCTATTCCGGCAACGGTGATGACGCACAGGTAACGTCTTACCAGGTTCGAAATCCATGGGCTCAGGTAGCAGTTAACAATGCCGGCTTAAACCTGGATGGATGGTTATCGTCTTATTTCGTAAATGCCATGAATGGTGCCACCTACGGAGTGTTTGATCCAAGATTGCCATTGATTACTTTAAAAACCAAATACGGTGACTATCGTGGCACACCGAATCGTAAGGGTCGCATAGGCACAGGTACTCAACACGAAGAGTGTTATCTTGATGTGGGAAAATGGTATTCAAGTGACAATTCACCTTTGCAGATTATTACCTACCCGGAATGTAAGTTTATTGAAGCCGAAGCAAGCTACAGATCATCACAACCCACAAATGCTTATGCCGCCTACCTGGCAGGCATACAATCTAACATGCAAAAAATGGGTGTGCCGGATACTGCAATTCAACGTTATATCAATGAGCCATCTGTTGCAGTAGGAGCATCAAACCTTACACTTGCGTTAATCATGAAAGAAAAATATGTTGCCTGCTTCCTCAGCCCGGTAACCTGGGATGATATGCGAAGAATGAATTATTTATATAAGGATTTCGCTCTCCCGTTTAATGCTGTAATAAACACATTTATCCGAAGAATGAGTTACCCGATTGATGAGACTTCAACAAATGGTGCAAATGTTCCGGATATCAGCGGATTAGATCAACGCCTCTGGTGGGATAATTAAGAATCTGAATTTGAGAATTTGAAAAAACTGCACTTGTTGCAGTTTTTTCTTTTATATAGATGCTCCAAAAAATAAATAGCAAAGAATTATTGAAGTGATGATACCCACTAAATCTGCTAACAACATGGAGCCGATAGAATACCTGGTGTTTTTAACACCCACGGCACCGAAATAAACAGCTATTACATAAAAAGTGGTATCTGAAGATCCCTGGAGGATGCAGGATAGCCTGCCTGCAAAAGAATCTGCTCCGTATGCTCTCATTGCATCCACCATCATTCCCCTGGCTGCGCTTCCGCTAAAAGGTTTAACTAATGCTGTCGGCAGCCCATTGACAAACCGGGAATCCATCCCTAATGATATAACCAGGTTTTTAATCCCGTCAATCAAATAATCAAATGTTCCACTTGTCCGAAGCATACTGATAGCCACTAACATTCCAACTAAATAAGGAATAATGCGAACAGCAATTTCAAAACCTCCTTTTGCACCATCAATAAATGAGCTGAAGATGTCAATTTTCTTATACACGGCTCCGGCTATTATCGCCAAAATAATGATTAACAAAAGTCCGTTTCCAAATGCGCCTGAAAAAAATTCCAGGTTACTTTTATCTAAGGATGTTAAATACCAAACAAAGCCTGCTATCAGCGCTGATAGCCCGGCTATCCATGCAAGTATAACAGGTTGAAGTAAGTTGATACGTTGCCGCACAGAAACAATAAACATGGCAGCAATGGTAGCTGCAAATGTGGCAATCATGCAGGGGATGAAAATATCAGTTGCACTTTTTGCTCCGGCTCCCGCCCTTAACGCTATAATACTGATCGGAATTAAAGTCAATCCGGAAGCATGAAGACATAAAAACATGATTTGTGCATTCGACGCTTTTTCTTTATCCGGATTTAATTCCTGTAAGCTTTCCATGGCTTTAATTCCAAATGGAGTGGCTGCATTATCCAATCCTAAAAAATTTGCAGAAAAATTCATCATCATGTGCCCGTGTGCAGGATGATCTTTAGGAACTCCGGGAAATAATTTTGAAAAAAAAGGTCCTATAATTCTAGATAAAAAACGGATGCCCCCGGCCTTTTCTGCAACAGACATTAACCCCATAAAGAGAGTCATAATACCAATTAAACCAATACAGATATTCACTGCATCCTTGCATGTTTCTATAATACCATTTGCTGATTGAGGTTTTAAAGCAACAACTTGAGTCCCCTCTTTTTTATAAACCAGGTTACCTTGCTTAAAACGGGCGGTGGAATCCAACGCATGCAGTATAGCAGGTTCTGTGTTTTTGCTATCCATTTCCTTCACTTTTAACGAATCGCCGTTTTTCCCAATCACCATGGAAGTGAAAATCTGATTTTCCCCATCCACGAAAAAAAATTTGATTCCTGCTACTGTAATGGCAATGATGATAAATGCCGACCATATCCTGCTTAGCGCCATAAATTTGAAATTAGTTATTATCAAAAACCGGTGTGGAAAGATTGAAGATTTTTACCGTATCTCCAAAACCTTCTTTGCACATCTGCAATTAAAACCGCAAGGCTTATCTTTGCGCCTCAAAAATTGAAAATACAAAATGGCATTACAGGCAGGAATTGTCGGTTTACCGAATGTGGGAAAATCAACCCTTTTCAATGCAGTCAGTAATAGTGCTAAAGCACAGGCAAGCAATTATCGCTTTTGCACCATCGAACCCAATGTTGGTTTAGTTGACGTACCGGATGAACGGCTGGCAAGGCTGGCTGAACTGGTGAATCCTAACCGGATTGTCCCTACTCAAATTGAAATCGTTGATATAGCAGGATTAGTACGAGGTGCCAGCAAAGGTGAAGGCCTGGGAAACAAATTTCTTGCGAACATTCGTGAAGTGGATGCCATTATTCATGTCATCCGTTGCTTTGAAGATGAAAATATCTTAAGAGAAGAAGGTGCAATTGATCCCGTAAGCGATAAAGAGATCATAGAAACTGAACTCCAGCTGAAAGATCTGGACAGTGTTGAGAAAAAAATAGCAAGAGTAGAAAAACTGGCGAAATCAGGAGATGCAAAACTGAAATACGAGTATGATATTTTACTAAGATGTAAGCAGCAATTAGACAAAGGAAAAAATATCAGGGAACTGGATTTATATAAGGAAGAAAAAACAGCTATTGCAGATCTTTTTCTGCTGACAGATAAACCGGTTTTATATGTTGCCAACGTGGATGAAACATCCATGCACACAGGGAATAAATATTCACAAAGACTCACTGAAGCCATCCGGAATGAGAAAGCCGAAGTCATCATAATGAATAATTCCATTGAAGCCCAGATCAGTGAAATGGAAAACCCGGATGATAAGGCAATGTTTATGGACGAATATAAAATGCAGGAACCTGCATTGAACCGGCTGATCCGTTCTGCTTATAAACTACTGAATCTTCAAACCTATTTTACTGCCGGAGTTCAGGAAGTCAGGGCATGGACTATTCATGAAGGCTGGAAAGCGCCACAAGCTGCCGGAGTAATACATACTGATTTTGAAAAAGGTTTTATTAAAGCTGAAGTGATCTCATACAATGATTTCATCCAATACGGTTCTGAAGCTGCCTGTCGTGAAGCCGGTAGATTAAGGATTGAAGGAAAAGATTACACGGTGAAAGATGGCGATGTAATGCATTTCAGATTTAACGTGTAATACACCGGTTGCCGGTATGAAATCAGAATAATCACCAGCCATTTTTGACCACCGTACCTAATTCACCCTATGAAATGCAACGGGTATGCTGCTTTCTCTCTGCTGAGAATTTACAATAAAAAGTTTTACTTAGCGGCCTATAAAAAATTACACCAACCGAGCGGTTGGTGTAATTTTTTGATTTAATTATGAAAACTCCTGTTATTAATAATAACTCAAATTCAACTCTACCCTGCGATTTTTCTGGCGGCCTGCAGCAGTTTTATTATCGGCAATAGGTGAATTCTCACCATGTCCTTCCGATGTAATGCGGTCTCCGGAAACTCCTTTGCTGACAAAGTATTGCTTAACAGCATTTGCACGGTTTTCACTTAATTTTTGATTCAGCTCATCTTTTCCAACGTTATCGGTAAAACCATCAACAGATAATTTGATTTCAGGATTTTCTTCCATGATCTTTACTACTTCATTCAAACCTTTGAAGGATTTGGATGCCAGTTTATAACTACCAGTTACAAACAATATATTCTGAGCAGCATAGTCAACTTTTTTCTTCACTTCTGCTTTAACCAATGGGCATCCCTGGTTTTCTTTTACACCGGCTAGATTCGGGCATTTATCTTCTTCATCATTTACTCCATCGCCATCAGAATCCGGAATAGGACAACCCTGGTAACGGGCTAAACCTGCAACCGTAGGACATTTATCTTCTTCATCATTGATTCCATCTTTGTCAGTATCCGGAATCGGGCAACCCTGGTAACGGGCTAAACCTGCAACTGTAGGGCATTTGTCTTCCTCATCATTGATTCCGTCCTTGTCAGTATCCGGAACCGGGCAACCATCATATTTTGCAACTCCCGGAACAGTAGGACATTTATCTTTATCGTCAGTGATACCATCCTTATCTGTGTCTGCCGGTGGCAGAGGGGGCGGAGGCGGTGGAGGAATTATTTTAGGTTCTTTCTTTTTTCCTAATGACTGGGCAATACCCAGGCTGTAAAATAAATTATAGTCAGCAGTTTCAGTTGTGACCGGAACACGATATTGGGATGTAAGATTTATATGAACTTCATCGGCCAGGTTTAATTTAATTCCCACACCCATTGGAATATAGGCTCCATAATATCCTTCAAAAGTCTGAGCGCCGATACCTGCAGTAAGGTAAGGCTGCACCCAATATTTTTCAGTCGTCAATTTGAAATTCAATTGTGCATCTGCCGTAAGCAAAATATTATCACCTGAAAAACTCTTATTTGGAATCGGGTCAGCAGAAAAAACACCTCCCAGGGTTGCAGCAAGATCAATATGCTTTCTCAATCCCTTATAGTATGAAAGACCAATACCCGGTGACATATTTTTGAACTTAGTCCACAGTTTGTTTGAAAAAACATAACTCATGGAATGGGACCTTATAATACGAGGTGTTGCATAATCAGTCATTGTAACATTGATTCCAAAGGCGGCCGGTCTTATTTCGTCATCCTGACCGTATGCAGCGGAAATCAGAATAGAAAAGGAAAGCAAAACAGATAGTAATTTCTTCATAAAAATGTTAGTTTTATTTATAAAAAGACACAACAAAAGTAACGGGTAAGTTCTATATCCTGAAATAAATTATTTAGCTAATATTCACCCTCTTATATAGCTATAATTCCTATATTACCTTAACTGCTGATTTTTTTAGATATCAATTTAGAACAGTTAATGAAAAAAAAACATACAAGTATTATTTGCCTGTAAAATATTTTTCAGCCAGTCTTTTATCTTCCCCATAAATATCGTTATAAAACTGAATTGTGCCATTTTTCCCTTCGCAGGTAAAGTACCTGATAAACAGGGGCAGTTTGGTCTTTATAGCAAGGCTGCGCTTTTCCTTTTTATTAAGCCACCGCTGAATTGAGTCAATTCTCATCCCTGCTTTCCCGTCTGCATCATCATTGTCAATTACAAAATTGGCAAGGGTATGCCAATCCTGAACCCGAATGCAACCATGGCTCATTGCTCTGTCATTTCGGCTAAATAAATAACGTTCATTGGTATCATGCAGGTAAACGGCATATTTGTTATTAAAATTAAATTTCATAACACCTAGTGCATTGGCATCTCCGCTTCCCTGAATAACATGATATGGAATTGAGTTTTTAAATTTTGTCCAATCCACCGAATCAGGATTTATCTCATTCCCCTTAAAGTCAAATACTCCGTATTTTTTCTTTTGAAAGTACTTCGGATTCTTTTTTACTCCGGGTAGTATTTCTTTTACTATAATGCTGGTGGGTATTGTCCATTTCGGATAGGTTATCAATTCTGAAATGGCACTGGTGAGCACCGGGCTTCGGGTAGCCGGTTTACCGCAAACAATCCGGGACTGAATTTTTATTGTATCATCATCCCACACCTGTAATGAAAAAGCTGGAAGATTGACCCATATATATTTTTCAGGCATTTCAGAAGGCAGTTTTTTAAACCGGTCCATGGTTATTGCAATATGCACAAACCTTTCCCTGTCTGTAGTATTCAATGCAGTTAAGGTTTCATTCCCGATTTTTCCATCAGCTTCCAATCCTTTCTTTTCCTGGAATTTTTTCAGGGCATGGGCTAATTGAGACGAGTCAACCAAAGTACTATCAGTTGCAATAAAACCACTTTCATACAATCTTTTTTGAAGCAGTCGTTTATAGTTTGCCCTGTCTTTAGAAGGTGAAGGAACAACTGTATAGAATTTGTTATCAAAACCTTCTAAAAACTTTTTAATACCAGCTTTCAACAAGTGATAAGCCTTAATTTTCGGCTCCAATTCATGAACCAGGTCAGTTAATTTTCCTGCTTTTTTTAAAGTATCCAACAGGCTTATAAAGTTGGCTTTATCCATTACAGTATCTTTTCTCAGCGTAATACTATCATTAGGCAATCTACCCAGTTTGATATCTTTTACAATATGAAAAAAGGCATCAGTAAGAAATAAGTCAGCTCTCGCCCATAAATCCGCATTTCTCCTATCAGATTTTGCTGTACTGTCATTGAAAAAAAGCAAGCGAATGGAAGACAATTGTAGAAAATGATAATCTTCGGGGAATAAACCATAAAGCTTTGAATTTTGAATAAACCGGTACATTGAATCCCCGACAGGTAGCCACTTTTCACCCTTACTCCAGATTGCAGCATCCGCATTTTGGCTGTAGGCAAGTTTTACTTGTGCGAAATATTTCAAAATTGTCGAATCATCAATTTTCCCAATTGACTCATTTGAGAAGCCGAGAAGTTCTTTAATCCGGGAAGACGTCTTTTGCTCTAATTCCTTTGAAGAGTGAGCTATATTTTTCTCTGAACTGCTGTTTTCATTATTGCAGGAGATAGAAATAAATATCCAGATTATTGAGCACAAAAAAGATAAGGAAGATTTCATTTTATTCATGAAGGTTGAAACATTGTTACATATCCGGAATTTATTTTAATTTACCGGAAAGAACAAAGTTGAAATGTCCAACAATATAAGAAATCAGCTTAATATCCAACTAATAATTTTTGTTGTTTTTTCAATAGTACCGACATTTAATTCTTTCGCACAGGTAGCAGTTCAAAACTACCCTGAGGTCACTAAAAATCTGAAAGAATACCGCATACAAGTCGAAAATAATTCCGATAAAAAGATGGTGGAACTGAAATCAATTATCCCCGGGCTGGTTTATGATATCCGCTACGCCACTACAAACAATTTCATGCATCGCAAAATGTATCCCGGAAAAACTAACTATACTTTTCTGAGAAAGCCAGCTGCTGAAAGTCTTTTAAATGTTCAAAAAGAATTAAATGAAAAAGGATTGGGGTTAAAAATCTTTGATGCTTACCGACCCTACTCTGTCACAATGAAATTCTGGGAATTGGTCCATGATGAACGATATGTTGCCAATCCCGCAAAAGGCAGCGGTCATAACAGGGGCATTGCAGTTGATCTCACTATTATTAAATTAAAAACAGGTGATGAACTGAATATGGGAACCGGTTTCGATAATTTTACTGATTCTGCTCATCAGGTTTTTACTGATTTACCGAAGGAAGTTTTACAAAACAGAGCTTTGCTGAAATCAACAATGGAAAAATATGGTTTCAAAGCCTTGGAAACAGAATGGTGGCATTTTTATCTTCCGGACGGTGATAAATTTGAAGTGTTGGATATAAGTTTTAAAAAATTAAAGAAAATCAGCTAATCACTCTTGGTATTCTTTGCTCGAGCATCATTAAATCTGCTAAGACAATTGCAGTCGCTGCTTCTAAGATTACAGGGACACGAAGTGCAATGCATAGATCATGTCGTCCTTTTACAGAAGTTGTTTCCACCTTTCCTGTTTCCCAATTCAAAGTGCTTTGTTCCTTTGGAGTAGATGAGGTTGGCTTGATTGCAATTCGAAAAATCAATTCATTTCCATTGGTCAATCCTCCCACTATTCCACCGGCATGATTTGTTTTCGTTTTGCCATCTATATTTTCTATAGCATCATTATGTTCGCTGCCATACATTCTTGCAGCTGCAAAACCGGTTCCGAATTCTATACCCCGAACTGCAGGTATGGCAAATACAATATGACTCAACTGTGATTCTACCGAATCAAAAAAAGGTTCACCCAAACCGACCGGTAGTCCATTTGTCCTGCATTCAATAATTCCGCCAATTGAATCTTTGGCATCAATTGCTTTTTGCAAACCTTTTTCGAGATCTGTTTCTCCGCCAATTTCGATAATCCGGGAAGTGATCTCAATGCCATCATAGACTTCACCCTCCATCTCACTCTCCTGTGGAGAGGGAGTGATAGACTCCGATTCCAGAACTCCTCTAATGGAATTCAAAACATCTCCGATTTGATTAAGCACCTGTTCATTGGTAAATCGCATTATTTTATACTGATGCTCATTCAACCATTCAGATCTAAGAAGATCATATTTCTTTTGTTCTTCACTATTATGATAACCACCATCAATTTCAATAACAAGTTTTTTTGTCAGGCAAACAAAATCCGGTATAAAACCTGAGATGGGATGTTGTCTTCTAAATTTGAATCCAGCAAGTTTTCTGTTACGCAGTTCCTGCCAAAGTTTACCTTCCGCTTCGGTTGGATTCTTCCTGTTCTGTTTAGCAAACTCAGTTATAATTTTCCATTGCTCCAAAGAATTTGTAACGTACCCGGGAACATTGGATTGTTCAAAAGCCCCTCCTTTGGAGGGGTTTGGGGTGGTCGCTCCAATGCTTTCAGGAAATGTTGGGCAGAAGTCCAATATTTTCTTTGCAATCACTCCCGCTGCAACTAAAGCAACCGTCAATCTTCCGCTGAAATGACCACTGCCCCGGTAATCTTCATGTCCTCCGAATTTTTTCTTTGCCACAAAATCCGCATGACCGGGACGGGGAACATCACGTTGCTTTTCATAATCAGTTGACCGGGTATTTTTGTTTTCAAAAAAAATAGTAATCGGAGCCCCGGTAGTTTTATTATTGAAGAGACCACTTTTAAAAATAGGGAAATCATCTTCTTGTCTCGGTGTAGTACCTTTTTGTGTTCCGCCTTTTCTTCTTTCCAAATCCGGTAAAAAATCTTCTGCAGTTAATGGCAAGCCTGCAGGACAACCATCAATTACAATACCGACGCTTTCGCCATGCGATTCACCAAAAATGGAAACACGAAATATCCTGCCAAAACTATTCATATAATAAATTTCTTATTCGGTAAAGTTACATCAGCGCCTAACTTTTTCAAATGCCAGAAAAAATCAGGATACGATTTATTGATTGCTTCTGCTGATTCGATTGTTGTTTCACCTTCTGCCCGCAACGCAGCAACTGCACATGCCATTGCAATGCGATGATCATGATGAGAATGAACAGAAGAGCCTTTCAATTTACCACCCCCATGAATTTTCATTACATCTCCGCTCCATTCAACTTTTACTCCCATTTTTCCAAATTCTTCCTGAAGGGAAACTGCCCGATTGCTTTCTTTATGCATCAGGCGTTTTACTCCTTTTACTGTACTAGTTCCTTTGCAATAGGCTGCTAAAGCAACTAAGGGGGGAAACAAATCCGGACAATCGGTAGCATCAAACTCAAAAGCTCTCATACCTGCGCCGGCAGTAAGTGACGGTCTTACTTTAATTCCTTTTGCTTCTATTGCAATATTTGCATTCGCACTCATCAATGCATCAATAATTTTCTTATCGCCCTGCGGAGAACTAAGATCCAAACCTTTCACTGTTATGGGTCCTGCTGTTACCCCTGCTACTAATAAGAAAGCACCGCCACTCCAATCAGACTCTACAGTATATTCAGCCCCGCCGCCTCCCAAAGGAGGAGTTTGCGAAGATTCAGATTGAAAAATAAATTCTTTATAATTCCTATTCATTGGTACAATCATTCCAAACTGTTTCATTACATCGAGAGTAAGATCAACATATGGCTTGCTCTTTAAATTCCTGACCTTTATCGAAACAGTTCCTTTTTTAGAGATGTTTTGGGAGGCAGAATATGCCATCAATAACCCTGTAATAAATTGAGAACTGAGCGAACCGTCCACTTCAATGTTTTTTGGTTGTAATGGCCCTTTAATCTTCAATGGTAATTTTCCTTCATTAGAACAAATTTCAACAGCAAGCTGTGGAAAAAAAGTATCAAAGAAATTCATGGGACGATTCAGCAAACTACCTTCACCATTAATTGTAATTTCTTTATCACTTAAAGCAATGATGGGAGCAAACATTCTTATTCCTAATCCACTTTCACCACAGTTAATTTCGCCCGGGCTTGCATTCAATCCGTTACTCTTTATTTTTAATTTATTGTTTTGAAATTCAACTTCAGCTCCAAGTTTTTTAATTATTTCAATTGCAGCTTTATCATCATTACTATTACCTGGATTGTTGATGCTACTTGTCCCTTTTGTAAGTAAAGCTGCAGCCAACGCTCTTTGCATGGAACTTTTGGATGCCGGTGCCTGTATTATCCCGGATATCTTCGATGGTTTTACAATTGCAATCATGACATTTCTGATAGTATTTGCTCCAATTTTTTTAATGGTATAGTTTGAATTATTCCCTTGCCTATTTTTGACAACAAAATATAATTCATTTCTTTCCTTTCTCTCTTTTTATCCATCTTCAAAACTTCAAATACTTTCTGTTTATCAAATGAAGCATAAGTAGGCAAACCGTATTTATTCAACACATTTACTACTCTTGAAGTTTCTTTAAAGCCTGTAAGTTGCTCAGAAATATGACAGGCATACGTCATCCCGATTGAAATCGCCTGGCCATGCGATAATTCATACTGATTTTCCAAAGCATGCCCGAGTGTATGTCCAAAATTCAGCAAGCGCCTCTCTCCTTTTTCAAATTCATCACCCTGAACCACTTTTGTTTTTAGTACAGTATTTCGTTGAATCAAATCCCTGAGCGTATCCTTTTTTTTCTGAAATGTTTTAAATGAATTTTCTTCCAATTGGCGAAACAGGGCTGCATCTTTAATACAGGCATGTTTAACAATCTCTGCAAATCCATTTATCCATTCTGTCTCCGGAAGTGTATTTAAAAATTTATGATCATGCAGAATAAAAGAAGGCTGACGTATAGTACCCACCAAATTTTTATACACACCCACATCAATTCCATTCTTACCCCCGATGGATGCATCCACCATCGCCAAAATAGTTGTTGGAACAAAACCAAATTTTATTCCACGCATATATACCGAAGCAACATAGCCCGTAATATCTGTGACTACTCCCCCGCCGACACCAATTAATGTAGTCTTGCGGTCAGCTTCCATAGCAATCAACTGTTCAATGATTGCATCTACCGTAGCCTGAACTTTGAATTCTTCGCCGGGTTTTAAAACAATTGTATTCCGTCCTTTAAATTTCTGTTTGTGATACCTGAAAACATTTTCATCGGTAATAAACACAACATCTTTAAAAACAATTATTTTTTTCAAATTAGCAATATCACCTACGAGATAATAATCTGTAGAAGAGTTCGAGAAATTAATTTTAAATCGCTTCATAAATTTTGCTATATAAAAGCAGTAGTGCCTGCCCAGGCATTTGAACAACTAATTACTAAATGAATTTTCCGGTATCATTCAAAATCAATAATTCAACATTATCATTATTCATCCATAATTTTTTTCTGATGGTTAATACTTTCCATGTGTACCGCATCAAAATATTTGGTGATGAATTCCTTGCTTAGGCCAATTTTATCTCCTTTTTCGATTGCTTTCCCGATAATGTCATTCCAACGTGTGGTTTGCAATATCGTAATATTATTGTCTTTCTTGTAACTACCGATATGTTCCGCCACTTTCATACGCTGCCCCAGTAATTGAATGAGCTCATCATCAAGATGGTTGATCTGCTGTCTCAGCTTTTCCAGCGCAGAATGAAATTCTTTTGAATTAGTGTCCTCTTTTCTCCAGATAATATTTTGCAACATTTCGATCAATCGTTCGGGAGTCACTTGTTGCTTGGCATCACTCCAGGCTTTGTCCGGATCAATATGCGATTCAATCATCAAACCATCGTAATCAAGATCAATTGCTTTTTGTGAAACTTCCATCAGCGTATCACGCCTGCCGCAAATATGGGAAGGGTCGCAAAGCATAATCATTCCCGGGTTGCGCAATTTCATTTCAATTGCCAAATGCCACATGGGCGAATTGCGGTAATCTGTATTTCCAAATGTGCTGAAGCCACGATGTATCAATCCAATTTTTTTGATGCCCGCTTTTGCAATTCTTTCCACAGCACCCATCCATAATTCTATGTCAGGGTTCACCGGATTTTTGATGAGCACAGGTACATCTGCACCCCTCAGCGCATCTGCAACTTCCTGTACGCTGAATGGATTCACCGTTGTTCGGGCGCCAATCCATAATACATCCACATCAAAATGCAAAGCATCTTCTGCTTGTTTTGCAGTGGCAACTTCCACTGTCACCGGCAAGCCTGTAATTTTTTTTGCTTGTTGCAACCACGGTAATCCTTTAGTGCCGATGCCCTCAAACATTCCCGGGCGGGTACGTGGTTTCCAGATTCCGGCACGCAGCATATCCACTTTTCCAGTTGCTGCCAATTGTTGTGCTGTCTGCACTAATTGTTCTTCGGTTTCAGCGCTGCAGGGTCCGCTTACTATCAGTGGCCGCTTTTCCCAGGTTGCATTTACGAGGCTTTCGCTTTTTGATTCTGTTGTTTGCATATTACAAATTTAAATTATTGATGTCAGTGTTTAAATGTCCAAGCTTCACATTTTTTTTATTTCCAGTTTAATTCTGTTCTAATCATTTATTTATTTAATTATTCTCTTAATCTTATTTGCACCTTGCATTAACTCCAGCAAATACTCTTCATTTTCTTTTTCCAGGCAAGCTTTAAATTTTTTCAATTGGGAAATATGTTCATTCAAAACATCCAGAACATTCTCCCTGTTTTGCATAAATATCGGAGCCCACATGGCAGGATTGCTCTTTGCTAGCCGCACCGTACTTTCAAAACCCGCAGAAGCCAATTCAAAAATCGCCTGGTCTTCTTTTTCTTTTTCTAAAACCGTATTGGCTAATGCAAAAGAAGTGATATGAGAAATATGACTCACATACGCAGCATGAAGGTCATGGGCAGCAGCATCCATTTCTAAAATCCTCATTCCAATTTTCTGAAAAACTTTCTTTGTCCACTCTACTGCATCTTTGTCACTTTCTGTTGCATTGCAAAGTATGATTGCTTTGTTTTCAAAAGCCCCTTTGACTGCAGCTTGTGGTCCGCTATATTCAGTTCCCCACATGGGATGCAATGCCACAAATCTTCCTCTTTTCGGATGGTCTTTTACAGATTGAATCAATTGCTCTTTTGTAGAACCAAGGTCAATAACAATTTGCTGATCAATCTTATTTAATATTTCAGGTAATAATGAAACCATTTTATCAACCGGTATTGCTAAAATGATGACATCAGCATTTTTTATGGCATTGTCCAATGACATCATTTCATCTACCAATTCCAGTTCCAATGCTTTTTGAGCATGGTCAGTATTTGATTCCACACCAATTAATCTTGAAGAAATCTTTTTCTCGTGCAATTGAATTGCAAGAGAGCCCCCAATAAGGCCAACACCAACTATTGCAATTCTTTTTCGTTCCATTTTATTTTTTCATTTTGCATTTTTAATTCTTCCTATTGCTTCTTCTATTTTTTCCTCAGTTGCGCATAAGCTTACTCTTACATATTTATCACCAGCACTTCCAAATATGCCTCCTGGCGTCAGGAATACCTTGTGCTGATATAATACATCATCACTTAATGCAAAACCGCTTTTATAATTTGCTGGGATTTTTGCCCATACAAACAAACCCGCCTGCTCTTTAGAAAACTTACATTTAAGTTGTTTCAATAAGTGAAAAACTTTTTCTCTTCTCCTATTATAAATCTTATTCACTTCATCATGCCATTCTTTACCTAATGACAATGCTTTGGCAGCTGCTAATTGTAGCGGTAAAAACATACCGCTGTCCATATTACTTTTAAACCGGAGAACTTCATCAATAAACGTTTTTGCACCGCAAAGCATCCCTACCCTCCATCCTGCCATATTATGAGATTTACTGAGGGAATTTAATTCAATCACCGATTCATTTGCTCCATCAATACTTAATAAACTCATGGGATTCTCATTTAAAATAAAACTGTAAGGATTGTCGTGAACAATGAGAATATTATGTTTCTGAGCAAAAGCAATAATTTTTTCAAAAAGCTCTTTTGAAGGCAATTGCCCGGTAGGCATCTGCGGATAATTCACAAACATCAACCTAACTTTCGCCAGGTTACTTTTTTCCAATGAATCAAAATCCGGTTCGTACTTATTTTTTTGTTGCAGTTTATAATCTATGCATTTACCCCCTGCCAGCATCACAGCGCTTCTGTAAGTAGGATAACCCGGATTGGGCACTAAAACTTTATCACCGGGATTAAGATACGTCATGCAAATATGCATGATGCCTTCTTTACTACCGATCAGGGGAAGAATTTCAGAATCGGGATTCAATTCCACCTGGTACCATCTCTGGTACCATTCACTCATTGCTTTTCGCAAAACAGGAGAACCTTTGTAAGATTGATAACCATGAACATTGGGCTTCATACTTTCTTCCTGCAAAGTTTTTATCACCTCAGGATGTGGTGGAAGATCGGGACTGCCAATTCCGAGATTGATAATATTTTTTCCCAGCTTATTCAATTCATCAATCTCTCTTAACTTTTGAGAAAAATAATATTCACCAATTCCGTTCAGACGTTTTGAAGCCACCACACCGCCCAAGGGGGAAATCAAAGAGTCTGAACCTTGAAATTGTGTATCATTATTCATCAGAATTATTTTTTTATTTTTCTAAATCCCTGCTTTAAGTGGTTTTGGAATATTTCCCTTTTTATACACCCCATAAATTTTCATCTCTTTGGTCAGGGGCTTTATTTTACCGACTACAGTTTCAAACTGCTTTAAATTTTCAAATTCCATATCAGCATGAAAACTGTATTTAAAATCAGATCCCGGTATGGGAAAACTTTGCAGCTTACTGAGGTTGATTCCTCCATCTGCAATCTCAGCCAATACTTTTGCCAGGCTTCCTCTTGAGTGATCCGTATGAAAATTCACTGAAGCTTTATCGGAATCTTCAATAACTACCGCCTGTTCCTGCCGTTGTAAAATCAAAAACCGGGTATAATTGTTTTTTAAAGTTTGAATGGAAGGAGCAATGTTATGCAGGTTGTAAATTTCGGCGGCCAGGCGACTAGCAATGGCAGCTATATGCTTGCTTTTATGCTGCTGTATGTGCCGGGCACTAAGGGCCGTATCATCCGTTTCAACAAGCTTCCATTTATAGCGATCCAGGAAATCATAGCATTGTTGCAATGCCATAGTGTGAGAATGCACTTCTTTGATATTCTCAAGTTTCACACCCGGATTTACCAGCAAATTCTGCTCTATCTGCAAATACATTTCCCCGATAATCCTGAGTGAACAGCCCTGCAACAGGTTATAATTCGGTAAAATACTGCCGGCTATGGAATTTTCAATTGCCATCACTCCCCCATCACTTTCATTTTTATTACAGGCTATCTTAATGACCTCTTTAAATGTATTACAGGGAATCACACGGGTATCTTTTCCAAAAAACTTTTGAGCCGCTTCCTGGTGAAAACTGCCTTCATAACCCTGGATAGATATTCGTTTACTCATATATAAAAAAGTCCCCCGTTTTTTTGCGGGGGACTTCTATGTTGATTTTAGTTTTTAAACTAGTTTGATTTCAACAAAAGCATTCCCCGCTTCGGGCTAAAGAAGAAATAAAAATAAAACCAACGGTATGCTTTTGCTAAAGTCATGAAACAAAAATAAGAATGAATCCGGAAGAAAAAAATTTTTTAAAAGTATTATTTGCGCCTTCCCCCTGTCTCTGCGTCGTTCATACGGATCTTCCTTCCTTTGAAGTTCTTCCCATCAATAGACTTCATCATTTTTTTTGCCGCCGAAGGTTCGACTTCAATCCAGCTGTTCATCTCCTTCATATCAATCCTGCCTAAAACTTCTTTTCTCAAATCACTCATATCCAAAATAAACTGAAGGAAGCTGGCTTTATAAAATCCATCTTTTGTACCCAGATTTACAAACAGTCGTTGGTAATTGCCTTTTCTTTCAAAACTTCTTCCCCGGGTATCCCGATGGACCGGACGCTGATCTGCTGCACCTTTTTTATCATCACGCAAATTTAGATCGGCAGCATTTTCATAATATTTTAAAAAGCGGTCAAACTCCAGTGCTGCCACTTTTTGTAATATTTCTTCTTTCTCGATATGAGCAAATTTTTCACGCAGTACGGGAAGATAAGTTTCATATTCACCATGACTGGTATCAGCACTCAGCATTTTTTCAATAAAATAAAAAAATTGTTTGCGGCATACATCTCTTCCGGTAGGGATATCAATTTTATGAAAACGGTTATTCACTAATTTTTCAATTTGCCGAAGGCGGTACACTTCTTTGGGAGTAATAATAGAAATGGAAATTCCGCTTTTGCCGGCCCTTCCTGTTCTTCCGCTGCGATGCGTATATACTTCAGTATCATCCGGCAGTTCATAGTTAATTACATGGGTGATCCCCTGTACATCAATCCCTCTTGCAGCTACATCGGTAGCAATGAGCAATTGCAGATTCTTTTCCCTGAATCGTCCCATTACTTTATCCCGTTGCTGCTGGGTAAGATCACCGTGCAACGCTTCAATATCATATCCTTCACGAATCAATCTTTCAGTTATATCCTGGGCATCTGCTTTCGTCCTTGTAAAGATGATTCCATAAAGGCCGGGATTAAAGTCAATTATCCGCTTTAAGGTTTCATAACGGTTTGCATGGGAAGTCAGATAATACTTATGATCAATATTGGCATTAGCAGCATTCACTTTTCCGATTGTAATCTCAAAGGGACTCTGCATATACCTTTTACTCACCTGCCTTATTTCGGGGGGCATGGTGGCGCTAAACAGCCAGGTACTTTGCCGGTTGGGTGTATTTTTTAATATAAATTCGATATCGTCTTTAAATCCCATGTTCAGCATCTCATCTGCTTCATCCAGCACCACGTAATGAATTTTCTCCAGATGAATAGCTTTTCTTTCAATCAAATCTATCAGGCGTCCGGGAGTTGCCACTACAATATGAACACCTTTCTTAAGATCCCTGATCTGCATACCGATGGAAGTGCCTCCGTAAACTGCAGTAATTAAAATGGATCCTGCCTTTTTGCGGAAAGTATTTAAATCGTTTGTAATCTGTAAACAGAGTTCACGGGTAGGGCAAATAATTAAAGCTTGTGGAAATTTATTAGCACTCTGTATCAATTGAAGTAATGGCAGCCCGAAAGCGGCAGTCTTACCCGTACCGGTTTGAGCCAGCCCGATAAAATCTTTGGTACCATTTAATAAAACAGGGATCGCTTTTTCCTGTATGGGTGTGGGTTGAGTAAATCCCAGCGTTTTGATAGATTCCAATAATCCTGCTTCAATACCTAACTCTTCAAATGTTGTCATAAAAAATTTGTGCAAAAATAGTTCTAAAGAACCAGCAATAAAAAAAGGCCGCCCTGAGAACAAGGTGGCCTCTAACGATTGCTTGCCATATGAAAAAATCTTACTTCTTTACTGAGTCAACAGCTTGCTTTACAGTTGAATCAACAGCTTTAGCTAATGAATCAGTTGTAGGAGTAGTAGTTGTAGGTGCAGTCTGAGTAGTTGAGTCTTTTGTTTCAGTTCCACTCTCAGATTTGTTATTGCATGCAGCAAAAAAACCTGCAACTGCTAAGATTACTAAAAGCTTTTTCATTTGTAGTTTTTTAAAATGTTTTATTAAAAGATTTGAGATTTATACTCAAAACAGGAAAAGGTAACCCGTTTTGGAAAATATTTTTTTTCAGGTTGGCTTAGGGTTACTATTTTTAAAAATCAGTATTAAAATTAATGGAATCGTGAAACCAGAGAATAACGAAAAAACGTTGTTAAAAGGATTGGCCCGAAGCGATAAAAAGGCAGTTGAAACGATATATAAAGATAATTTCAACATGATCCAGAGCCTGATTCTCAATAATAATGGATCATCAGACGATGCAAAAGACATTTTTCAGGAAGCCATGATCGTGTTGTATGAAAAAGTGAGATCGGGAACTTTTGAACTCAATTGCCAAATTAAGACATATTTGTATTCTGTTTGTCGAAGATTGTGGCTCAAACGATTGCAACAGTTAAGCCGTTATTCGAATGAAGTTGCAGACATACAAACATCCGTTCCGGTTGAAGATGATGTAGAAGACCACGAAAAACGGAATGTTGAATTTGAAATGATGGATAAGGCAATTGATAGCCTGGGGGAACCCTGCAGAAGTCTTCTTGAAGCGTATTATTTACAAAAGAAGACGATGCAGGAAATAGCAGCAGGGTTTGGTTATACCAACGCCGATAATGCAAAAACCCAGAAATACAAATGCCTGGTAAGGCTGAAAAAAATATTCTTTTCACAATATAAAAACGGGAAACAGTGATGGAAGATATTCAGATTTTAGACGCAGTAGAACGCTATATTAAGGGAGAAATGAACCCTGACGAACGTCTTCATTTTGAAAATCTGCGCAAAACCAGTCCTGAAATAGACCAACTGGTGGTGGAGCATACCTTGTTTTTACAACAAATGAACCGTTTCGGAGAATGGAAAAAATTCAGGTCTTCATTACATGATACTCATACCCGCCTGGCAGAGCAGGGCAAAATTGATTCAGCCCGGTTGAAAGGAAAAGCCAAGGTCATATATTTATGGAAGCGTTATAAAAGAGTGGCAGCTATTGCAGCTATTATTGCAGGTGTTACCACCTTAGCTATTTCAACTCTCGTTAATATATTTACTCCACAGGCTGACAATGCAAGAGTTCAGGAACTCAGCCGTGATATTCCCAATATCAAGCATCAGCAGAATATGCAGGTGGACGAAGTGAATAACCTGAAGAATGAAGTAAATAATATCAAATCTAAAATCAACCTGCAACCCATTCCTTACAAAGCCGGCGGAACGGGCTTTCTCATAGATGGCAAAGGTTTTTTGGTTACCAATGCTCACATCGTGCTTACCTCCAGGCATATTGCCGTTACAAATAATAAAGGAGAGCAGTTTCATGCCGTACTGGTGAAAGCATACCCCGATAAAGACATTGCCATTCTTAAAATTGACGATGACAGGTTTAAAACACTTTCAACGATACCTTATGGCATCAGCAAAGAGGAAAGTGATGTTGCCGAGCCGATTTTCACATTAGGATATCCCAGAAATGATATTGTTTACAGCGAAGGATACCTGAGTGCTAAAACAGGCTTCAATGGTGATACACTCAGCTGTCAACTGGGTATTGCCGCTAATCGTGGAAACAGCGGAGGACCTGTATTTAATCATGAAGGTGAAGTAATCGGCATTTTAAGCACAAAAGAAACAGAAGCGGAAGGTGTCGCTTTTGCCATCCAGTCAAAATATATATTTACTGCAATCAATGAATTGAGGAAAGACACGGCATACAAAAACCTTCGCCTTCCTTTAAAATCAAATGTTCGTGGGTTAGATACCAAACAGCAGGTAAAGAAAATCCAGGATTACGTTTTCTTTGTGAAAGGTGATTAACGGATGCTAATCCCAGAGTTTTTCGGGATATTCTCCATTACTAATAAGTTCCTTTAATTTCTTTTCTACCCCGGGAGCATCTTCTTTATAGGTAACTCCAAACCATTGTGCTGAGGTCGGGATCAGTTTTATCTTCCCTCCGGCTTTGATAAAAAGGTCGCCTATGATAGGTATAAAAAACTCCGATTTGGGGTTAGTGCCATTTTCTTTCAGAAAATCAAGAAATATCTTTTGGATAAGTTGAAATGCAGAATGATGAAAACACCAAAAGTTCATGGATACTTTGGAATCAAAAGGAGTTTCATGTTTTCCGCCGGCATCATCATAAACAATCGAATTTCCCTCTTTATATATTTTTGTTCTTTCCACTACTGAAATGAGGTAACTCTCTTTATCTACTTCACATACTCCCCGGCTTACGGATCCGTTATCAGATAATGTTTTTGCAAGATCGTATCCAATTATACTATACAACCCTTCACGGCATTCCTGTTTCAAAAAACCGGCTGCTTTATAAAACCCATCGCTGCCATAAAAATCATCCGCATTAATAACTGCAAATGGCTCATGAATCACTGCCTGTGAGCATAATACTGCATGCGCTGTTCCCCAGGGCTTAGTTCTTTCTGCAGGAGCCGGATACCCATTAGTATAAGAATCCAATTCCTGGTAAACATAATCAATTTCAATCCGGCCTTTGATCTTCGGCTCAATAATCTTTTTAAAATTTTCTGCAAAATCTTTGCGGATAATAAAAACTACTTTTCCAAAACCGGCTCTTATCGCATCATAGATGGAATAATCCATTATGGTTTCATCATTGGGTCCAAATCCCTGAATCTGTTTCATGCTACCGTACCGGGAGGCCATTCCGGCTGCCAAAACCAATAGTGTAGGTTTCATAGTATTTTCGTTTAAACAATTTCCGCAGCAAAAATAAAGCAATTAAGTCAAGGGGCATATGCAAGAGATATCTTTTCAAAATATTACAATTGACACAATTAGTTATCCCATTCTCCTAAAAAAAAATATTAAAGCTTCCGTATTGCGGCTTGACAAAATTCATCCGGTTATTTCCGGAAATAAATGGTTCAAACTTCAATTTTATTTACAGGAAGCAATACAATTAAAGAAAAAGACAATTGTAACTTTTGGAGGTGCCTGGTCTAATCACATTGTAGCTACAGCTGCCGCCTGTCGTGCATATGGCATTAATTCAATCGGTATAATCCGGGGAGAAATGCCGCCCCAACTTTCTTCATCTCTCCGCTTTGCAAAAGAGTCGGGTATGCAGTTGGTTTTCATTTCAAGATCTGATTTCCGGGAAAATAAAATTCCTGCTGAGCTTCTTCACGAAGAAAACTACTTTATCAAAACGGGAGGATACGGCGATGCAGGAGTCCGGGGTGCTGCTACTATCTTACAGCATTGTGAAAAAGATTACTATTCCCATTTTTGTTGTGCAGTAGGTACGGGAACTATGATAGCAGGGTTGATACAAGCATCCCATCCGCATCAACAAACGATTGGCATCAGTGTTTTAAAAAATAATCTGGAACTGAGACAGCAGATCATGGGTTTGCTTCAGGAAAAATCCAATTTTCATTTATTTCACCAGTTTCATTTCGGCGGTTATGCCAGGTACACTACTGAACTACTCAATTTCATGAACAACTTTTTTGAAAATAATCAGATTCCTTCCGACTTTGTATATACCGGGAAATTATTTTTTGCTGTAATGAATCTGATAAAAAAAGACTTTTTTCCTGCAGGAAGCAAACTCCTGTTGATCCATAGCGGAGGACTGCAGGGCAATGCCTCTTTGCAAAATGGAACGTTAATCTATTAGATTTCATCAAAACCCTGCCCTATCTTTGCTTAAACAGATTAAGCAATCCAATACCTTTACGTTATTACCTGATGAAAAAACAAATTCTGTCCCTTCTGATATTCCTGATTACGATTTGCACCTATGCAGGTGCACAGGATACGCTTCCTGAATTTTCTGTAAGAAATGTAGGGCATAACAGGACTATCATAGATTGGATAAATACTTTTTCAGTCATCAAGCAAATCAGCATTCAGCGTTCTTTCGATAGCCTGACCGGCTTTAAAACAATCCTTACCGTAACTGATCCGACAGCTCCCCAAAACGGCTACATGGATACAAAAGCCACCAATGATCACATGTTTTACCGCCTTTATATATTGCTGGACAAGGGGAATTTTTTGTTCAGCGACGCAAAGAAGCCGTTTATAGATACTAACTCTCAAAAACAATTAGTGATACCCCGGTTTACAAATGCGGCAGACAGTATTTCCTGGTTGAAGCAAATGAATAAAGGGAAAACCGATTCTTTAGGAGTACCGGATATTTTGACAAAAGGCAATAACAAACCTGATGTATTTATGCCTTCCCGTTATGTTTCTGCATTTAGAAACGGATATGTACATGTAAGTTTGCCGGATGATGAGAAAAAATATAACCTTAAATTTTTTGAAGAAGACGGAACTTTTTTATTTGAACTGAAAGATATCAAAGAAAAAAAATTCAGCATTGATAAATCTAACTTTTATCATGCAGGATGGTTCAATTTTGAATTGTATGGCGATGGAAAGCTGATTGAGAAATATAAATTTTACCTGATGAAAGAATTTTAAGAATACACTAAGGAAGACAACCAGCAGTCAATAAAATTGACTCCTAATTTAACCCAATCGCCAATCCCAATCAATAATTAAACATTGTCAATTCACCATTCACTCCTCCCACTCCACATCAAAAACTTCTTCAAAATTTCTTTTCACCTTTTCTTTTGCTTCCTCAATGTCTGCCTTTTGACCTAATTCCTTTTTTAACGAAGTGACTTGTTTATTGCTGATACCGCAAGGAATAATGAAATTGAAATAACTCAAATCCGTATTAACATTAAATGCAAAACCATGCATGGTGACCCAACGGCTGGTGCGAACCCCAATTGCACATATTTTTCTTTCTTTCCCTTTTACATCCGGATCTATCCATACCCCTGTTTCCCCGGATGAGCGGTCTCCCTTTATTCCATATTCTGCAAGAGTACGGATGATTACTTCCTCAATATTGCGCAAGTATTTCCCGATATCAGTAGTGAATTTTTCAAGATCCAGAATGGGGTAACCTACAATTTGCCCGGGGCCATGATAAGTAATATCGCCTCCCCGGTTTGTATGAAAGAATTCGATTCCTTTTCGGGCCCGGGCTTCTTCATTAATCAATACATGTTCAATTTTTCCACTTTTGCCCAAAGTATAAACTGAAGGATGCTCTACAAAAAGTAAATGGTGCAGAGATTCAGATTGCGGGTAACGGGAATCGGGAATACTATTTCCATCTCTTGACTCCACGCTATAGGCTGCCGACTTCTTCTTTACATTTTCCTGTAATAACTGTTCCTGGTACTCCCATGCAGCTTTGTATTCCATTAAGCCTAAATCCCGGAATATGACCCGTTGTTTATTCATAATTGAAATGCAAATTTAATACTACTGCACAACTATTAACTTTGCGGCGATCCACCATAGAATTATGAAAGAAGATCAAAATATAAAATCACAGGAGGTAAACGATATAAGCGATGAGTTGTATGAGCGTTTTAGTATAACTGTGGATAAAGGCCAGGAACCTTTACGCATTGATAAATTCCTGATGAGCCGGATTGAAAGAGCCACACGGAATAAACTACAGCAAGCCTTGAATACAGGAATGGTTTTAGTGAATGGAAAAGAGGTGCGGCCCAATTATAAAGTAAAAGCACAGGATGAAATCATCTTATACTCTGATGTAAGCCCCGAAGATCTGGCCGTTGTCCCCGAGAAAATACCATTGAATATCGTATATGAAGATGAGGAACTGATGGTAATTAATAAGCCGGCAGGTATGGTTGTTCATCCGGGCAGCGGCAACTATTCCGGTACACTATTAAATGGCATAGCCTGGTATTTGCAAAATGAAAATCCTGCAATTACGGAAGACAACTTACCGAGATTTGGCCTGGTTCACCGAATTGATAAAAACACCAGCGGTTTACTGGTCCTTGCAAAAACACCCCGTTCAATGAGCCAACTGGCCAAACAATTTTATGATCACAGTGTAAGAAGGCAATATGTGGCATTGGTTTGGGGCGACCTCAGGAAAGATGAGGGAACTATTAAAGCACATGTAGGGCGTCATCAGCGATTCCGGAAACAGTTTGAAGCGTACCCCGAAGGGGATTATGGTAAAGAAGCGATTACGCATTATAAAGTCCTGGAACGATTCGGATATGTGACAACCGTGGCTTGTATTTTAGAAACCGGCCGCACTCACCAGATTCGTGTTCACATGAAATACATCGGTCATCCTCTGTTTAATGATGAATATTACGGTGGTGATAAAATTGTAAAAGGAACCGTGTTTGCCAAATACAAACAATTTGTAGAAAACTGTTTTGCCATTTGTCCCCGCCAGGCATTACATGCCAAAACACTCGGGTTTGTTCACCCGGCCACTGGTAAAGAAATATTCTTTAATAGCGAACTTCCGGATGATATGAATGAAGTAATTGAAAAGTGGAGAAAATATTCGAGCCATAAACAGATTCAGTGAGCCTGGTTTTTATTTTTCCGGAAAAAGCATCCTGTAATCCACATCTACTTTCCCTTTAGAGATATCATTCAGCTTCCCCTTCATAAGCTTTCTTTTCAAAGCTGAAATATGATCAATAAATAACTTTCCCTCTATATGATCGTATTCATGAAGAATGATTCTTGCCGTAAGTCCGGAGAATAATTTTATATGCGATTGAAAATTCTCATCCCGGTACTGAAGCATTACTGCCTGTCGGCGGTAAACATCTTCCCTGATTTTAGGGATGCTTAAACAACCCTCATTATACATCCACTCATCACCGTCTTCTTCGACAATATGGGCATTAATAAAGACCTGTTTGATGCCCGGTTCATCAGGATATTTACCTTTATCCTCCTCATCCATATGTTCAAATACCTGGGTAGAATCAACTAAAAACAGCCGGATATCCCTGTTGATCTGGGGAGCAGCCAAACCCACTCCATTGCTGGCATATAAGGTTTCCCACATATCCGATATAAGTTTTTCCAGGTCCGGATAGCCGGGATCAATGTCTTTGCAGACTTTTCTTAATACAGGATGGCCATAGGCAACAATTGGTAGAATCATTAAAACAACAATTAAGGGGGCGAAACAAAATTAGTTTGCAAGTTACGAATTGGATTGAAGATATTCCTGTAACAGAATCGTAGCGGCAATCTCGTCCACTAACCGTTTATTTTGCCTCTGTTTTTTCTTCAATCCCATTTCAAGCATGGCACGTGATGCCATTTTGGAAGTAAACCGCTCATCTACTTTCTGTACCGGAATCAACGGGAAATTCTTCTGCAATTCCTTAATAAATTTTTCTACCAGCGGCGTGGCATGAGTATCTGTGTCATCCATATTTTTTGGCTCACCGATCAGGATCAACTCAACTACTTCTTTTGTAAAATAGTTTTTCAAATAAGGAAGAAGTTCCTTTGTATCCACTGTAGTCAGTCCTGTGGCAATGATCTTCAACGGATCCGTAACAGCAAGGCCTGTGCGTTTAAGGCCATAATCAATTGAAAGAATTCTAGGCATAAGAAGAAATAAAAATGTCAAAAGTAAAAACAGGATTGCAGCTTACATCTTTTATCGTGTGACTTATATCGGCAGGTAAGTCTTTCCATTTTTGAGTTTTAAATCTTTAATTTAGAATCAAATCAGCAATCACAAAGATGGCAAAAACAATTGACGCAATACCATTTGCAGTCATAAATGCAATGTTGACTCTTTTCAGATCCTCCGGCTTTACAATGGAATGCTGGTAAATGAGCATCCCGCCAAAGATCAACACACCAACCCAATACAACCAACTGAAATGCCCGTAAAATCCGGCTCCGATAACTGCAGCAGCAGATAACAAATGAAACAACTCCGAAATATGCAAAGCTTTGGCCCTGCCCAGCCAAACCGGAATGGAATATAATTTCTGAGACTGATCAAATTCTACATCCTGTAGTGCATAAATGATATCAAAACCGCTAACCCAGAAAATAACTGCTATAGAAAATAGTAGCGGCAGAATATCAAACTTTCCGGTGACAGCCAAATAGGCTCCTATCGGAGCCAGCGATAAACCTAAACCCAACACTAAATGACAAAGCGGAGTGAATCGTTTTGTATAACTATATCCCAATACAACGAGTAAAGCAACCGGCGCCAGGTAAAAACAAATGGCATTAATAAAATAACAGGTAATCAGAAACAAAATGCAGGATACTATGGTAAAAATCAGGGCCTGGTTTGCTGAAATAATCCCCCGTGGAATTTCACGGATTGCCGTTCGGGGATTTTTTGAATCAAATGTCCTGTCGAGATAACGGTTAAATGCCATGGCAGCGCTGCGGGCAAGCACCATACAGAGCAATACCAGCAAAAAAACCAAAATGGAAAATTTAAAGCTAAAAATCTTTATACCTAACACATAACCGATGAATGCAAATGGCATTGCAAAAATGGTGTGAGAAAATTTAACCAGGCTTAAATAGTTCTTTACTTTCTTCATTAAAACCTACTATTTACTTTTTTATACTGCCCACCCTGTTTCTGACTAATTCCCACAGCACAACACCGGCTGCTGTTGCAATATTCAATGAATGCTTCATTCCCCATTGCGGAATTTCAATGCAGCCATCACAACTGTTGATAGTGGATTGTTCCACCCCTGTCACTTCATTTCCGAATACCATAGCGATTTTTTCATCCTGATTAAAATCCATTTCCTGCAATTTATAACTGTTCTCAGCCTGTTCGACCGCAAATATTTTATACTTATTTCTTTTTAATTCATCAAGAGCTTCTGTTGCATTTTTAAAATGTTTCCAGCTTACTGTTTCTTCTGCTCCCAAAGCTGTTTTTTTTATCTCTTTATGAGGAGGTTTGGCAGAATAACCGCAAATAAATATGGATTCAACCAGGAAAGCATCAGCTGTTCGGAAAACACTGCCCACATTATAAGCACTGCGAATGTTTTCCAATACAATAATAATTGAATTCTTTGCAGTTTGCCGGAATTCTTCCACCGTTTTTCTGCCTAATTCTTCCATACTCAATTTTCGCATGGCGCAAAAGTAATTCACAATAACCAAACGGGTTTCTCTAAAGCCGGTAAACAGGTTATATTTGTCGCTCCCGGAAGTATCGGGAATTGCAATAGTCTGAAATGGCAAAAACTAAGATAGAAGAAACCCCTCTCATGCAGCAACACCGGGCCATCAAGCAAAAATACCCGGATGCCATTTTGCTGTTTCATGTTGGAGATTTTTATGAAACCTTCGGGCAGGATGCTGTCATTGCCTCGCAGGTGCTGGGCATTACATTGACCAAAAGAAATAATGGCGCAGCAGCCTCATTGGATCTTGCCGGTTTTCCACACCACGCATTAGATACATACCTGCACAAGTTGGTAAAAGCCGGTTATCGTGTTGCCATTTGCGATCAATTGGAAGATCCAAAACTTGCAAAAGGTATCGTAAAAAGAGGTGTGACGGAAATGGTAACTCCCGGCACTGCAACCAACGACAAATTACTCGATCATCACAACAATAATTTCCTGGCGGGAATGCATTTTGCAGATAATGATCAATTCGGCCTTGCCTTCCTGGATATTTCTACGGGTGAATTTTTCATTGCAGAAGGTGACCGGGAATACGCTGATAAACTTTTGCAGAGTTTCAAACCGGCTGAAGTGGTGTTTCAAAGAAACCTTCAGAAAAAATTTAAAGAGTATTTTGGAACGAAGACTTATATCTACACGCTTGATGAATGGATTTTCAACCCCACTTATGCTGAAGATGTACTGCTCAAACAATTTCAGACGCTATCATTGAAAGGATTTGGTGTGGACGAAATGAAAACCGGGTGGGTAGCTGCCGGGGCTGTTCTTCATTACCTAAAGGAAACAGAGCATCCCAACCTGCAACATATTACATCTTTACAACGGATAGACCGTGATGATTTTCTGTGGATGGATCGGTTTACCATCCGGAATTTGGAATTAGTAGTCAGAAATTCAGAAGCGGGACGTACCTTATTAGATGTACTTGATAATACGGCTTCACCAATGGGTGCCCGGATGTTGAAAAGATGGATTGTATTTCCATTGCGGGATATTGCCCGCATAAACGAACGGTTAAACCTGGTTGAATTTTTTATATTACAAACAGAGTTGCGCACCAAAATTGCTCATGCAATAAGATTGTGCGGAGACGTTGAAAGATTAGTAGCTAAAATTCCATTGAAAAAAATCAACCCGAGAGAGTTGTTGCAACTGGGAAGAGGGCTGAAACAAACACTGGAAATAAAACAAACCTGTTTGCAGGCTGAAAATGAATACCTGAAACGGTTGGGTGATACATTAAATCCCTGTAGCTTAATTGCAGATAAAATTTTTAAAGAAATTGTTGACAATCCCCCCGCATTAGCTGTTAAAGGCGGAATGATAAACAGTGGCGTAAGCAATGAGCTCGATGAACTGCGCCATATAGCCCGGAGCGGTAAAGAATATCTGGCGCAACTACAACAAAAAGAATCTGCCTCCACCGGCATTTCCTCTCTTCGCATCGGGTTCAACAATGTGTTTGGATATTATCTTGAAGTTACCAATGCTCATAAGAACAAGGTGCCGGCAGAATGGACCCGTAAACAAACATTGGCTAATGCAGAGCGATATATCACACCTGAGTTAAAGGATTACGAAGAAAAGATCACCGGCGCAGAAGAAAAAATACTGCAGCTTGAAATACAGCTTTATGAATCTTTACTGAATGAGTTGCTGGATTACATCTCACCTGTTCAAACAAATGGAACTATTTTAGCAATGCTGGACTGCCTGACCTGTTTTGCACAAAATGCAATTCAGTTTCATTATAAAAAACCATTGCTTCATGATAATGATTATTTACAAATCAGTGCCGGCCGGCATCCGGTTATTGAAAAAAATCTTCCTATCGGTGAGAGTTACATCAGTAACGATCTGATCCTGGATAAAACCGGGCAGCAAATTATCATTCTTACCGGTCCGAATATGAGTGGAAAATCCGCATTACTTCGCCAAACTGCACTGATAACATTAATGGCGCATATCGGAAGTTTTGTACCTGCAGATGAAGCCAAAATTCCTCTAACCGATAAAATTTTTACCAGGGTCGGCGCTTCAGACAATCTGAGCGGCGGTGAATCTACTTTTATGGTAGAAATGAATGAAACAGCTTCTATTATTAACAATATTACATCCCGCAGCCTGATCTTACTGGATGAAATTGGAAGAGGTACATCCACCTACGATGGAATTTCGATTGCCTGGAGCATTGCTGAATTTTTGCACAATTCCTCTTACCAACCGAAGACACTTTTTGCTACTCATTATCACGAATTAAATGAACTGGAAGAAAAATTTTCAAGAATAAAAAATTATCATATTACCAATAA
>JAFDYJ010000052.1 GCA_018267515.1 Bacteroidota bacterium
CACCAAATTTATTAAAACCAACCAGGAAACCTGTATTAACCTGAAGCCAGCTGTAATGAAAGGGCAGAAGGTAAAGAAAGGAGATTTCCTTACTGAAGGATATGCTACACACAACGGAGAACTAGCATTGGGCAAAAACCTGAAAGTGGCATTCATGCCCTGGAAGGGTTACAACTTTGAGGATGCAATCGTAATAAGCGAAAGAGTAGTACGTGAAGACCTCTTTACTTCCGTGCATATTTCTGAATATGAACTGGAAGTTCGTGATACTAAATTAGGTGAAGAGGAACTGACACCGGATATTCCAAATGTTTCAGAAGAGGCGACAAAAGAACTGGATGAAAATGGCATTATCCGGATTGGAGCCCAGGTGAAAGAAGGAGATATCTTAATCGGAAAAATCACTCCGAAAGGTGAAAGTGATCCTACTCCCGAAGAAAAATTGCTTCGTGCCATTTTTGGAGATAAGGCAGGGGATGCTAAAGATGCTTCCCTGAAGGCTCCGAATGGAGTGGAAGGTGTTGTTATAGATAAAAAATTATTTCAGCGGGCAAAGAAAGATAAGAATGCCAAAATAAGAGAAAAGGCAGCCATTGATAAGCTTGAGAAAATACATGAAAAGAATGAAGCTGATCTGAAAGAAGTTTTGTTAGATAAGCTAACTTCTTTATTAAAGGATCATGTATCCACTGGCGTCAGTAACAATTTTGGAGAAGTACAGATTGGGAAAGGAGCAAGGTTTAATGCAAAAAACCTGGCCGGCCTGGATTATCAGAACATGAATCCATTAGGTTGGACAGGTGATAAAAAAGTAGATGACCAGATCAATACGATGCTGCATAACTACAACATTAAATATAATGAAGAGCTGGGCAGGTACAAGAGAGAAAAATTCAACATTTCAATTGGGGATGAACTTCCGGCCGGTGTTCTCAAACTTGCAAAAGTTTATTTAGCCGTTAAGCGGAAACTGAAAGTTGGAGATAAAATGGCAGGACGTCATGGTAACAAGGGTATTGTTGCCAAGATTGTAAGATATGAAGACATGCCTTTTCTTGAAGATGGTACACCGGTTGACATTGTATTAAATCCATTAGGAGTTCCCAGCCGGATGAACCTGGGTCAGATTTATGAAACCGTATTGGGATGGGCAGGTCAAAATTTAGGAGTCAAATTTTCAACCCCGATTTTTGACGGAGCCTCTGTAGATGAGATTGCTGATTATTGCAAGCAGGCTGAAATACCAATGTACGGTCATACCTATTTATGTGACGGCGAAACGGGAGAACGTTTTCACCAAAAAGCAACTGTTGGTGTGATCTATATGATCAAACTGCATCACATGGTGGATGATAAAATGCATGCCCGTTCTATTGGGCCTTACAGTCTTATCACACAACAACCATTGGGCGGTAAAGCGCAATTCGGAGGACAACGTTTTGGTGAAATGGAAGTTTGGGCGCTGGAAGCTTATGGAGCATCAAATATTTTGCAGGAATTATTGACTATAAAATCAGATGATATCATTGGCCGTGCAAAAACGTATGAAGCAATTGTGAAAGGTGATAATATCCCAAGAGCCGGTGTTCCTGAGTCATTCAATGTATTGGTTCATGAATTGAGAGGATTGGGATTGGATTTGAAGTTTGAATAATTAGTATAGAGCACAGGCTCTTTTTCGAAAAATGAATTTTCAAAATATTTAGCAATGAGCCACCGCTCAAAACTAAAAGATAAAAGCACAAAAAAATATGGCAGTCAAAAAAGAAAATCGTCCTAAAGCCACGTTTTCGCAAATTACGATTGGCCTTGCTTCACCGGATACTATTCTTGAAAAAAGTTATGGAGAAGTATTAAAACCCGAAACAATCAATTACAGAACCTATAAGCCTGAACGGGATGGTTTGTTCTGTGAAAGAATTTTTGGACCGGTAAAAGATTATGAATGTGCCTGCGGAAAATATAAACGTATTCGTTATAAAGGTATCGTTTGCGACCGCTGCGGTGTAGAAGTAACTGAGAAGAAAGTGAGGCGGGAAAGAATGGGCCATATTAAACTTGTGGTACCCGTTGTTCATATCTGGTATTTTAAATCACTTCCTAATAAAATCGGATACTTACTGGGCATGAGTTCTAAAAAACTCGAGACCATTGTGTATTATGAAAGATTTGTTGTGATTCAAACCGGAATTCGTGCTGATAAAGGACAAAACTTTGGCGACTTGCTGACAGAAGAAGAATACCTGGAAATTCTGGATACTCTTCCCAAGGACAATCAGTATTTACCGGATGATGATCCGAATAAATTTATTGCTAAAATGGGAGCTGAAGCTGTTCACGATCTTTTGGCAAGAATAGACCTCGACCAGCTTTCATTCGATTTACGTAATGCAGCAGCAACTGAAACTTCACAACAGCGTAAGGCAGATGCATTAAAACGTTTGAGTGTTGTAGAGGCATTCAGGGATGCCAATACAAGAATTACAAATCGTCCCGAATGGATGGTGATGCAATATATTCCTGTTATACCTCCGGAATTACGTCCATTGGTTCCTTTAGATGGCGGACGTTTTGCGTCTTCTGATCTTAATGATTTGTATCGCCGGGTAATTATCCGTAATAACCGTTTGAAGAGGTTATTGGAGATCAAAGCTCCTGAAGTAATCCTTCGCAACGAAAAGCGTATGCTGCAGGAAGCTGTGGATTCACTGTTTGATAATTCCAGGAAGTCTAATGCCGTAAAAGCTGAAGGCGGAAGGGCATTGAAATCATTGAGCGATGTACTTAAAGGTAAGCAGGGACGTTTTCGTCAAAACCTGTTAGGTAAACGTGTGGATTATTCCGGACGTTCTGTAATTGTTGTGGGTCCTGAATTGAAACTGCATGAGTGCGGTTTGCCAAAAGACATGGCGGCCGAATTGTTTAAGCCTTTTATCATTCGCAAATTAATTGAAAGAGGTATAGTAAAAACTGTCAAGAGTGCACGAAAATTAGTAGATAAAAAGGAAGCTGTTGTCTGGGATATTCTGGAAAATATACTGAAAGGTCACCCGATCATGCTGAACCGTGCCCCGACATTGCACCGGTTATCAATTCAGGCATTTCAGCCAAAACTTATTGAAGGTAAAGCCATTCAACTGCATCCGTTGGTTTGTACAGCGTTCAATGCAGACTTTGATGGTGACCAAATGGCGGTGCATGTTCCATTAAGTAATGCTGCCATTCTGGAAGCACAGTTACTCATGCTGGCATCTCATAATATTTTGAATCCACAGAATGGAACTCCAATCACTCTTCCTTCTCAGGACATGGTGTTAGGTCTTTATTATATTACAAAAGGGAGAAAAAGCACTCCTGAAGTGAAAGTGAATGGCGAAGGAAAAGTATTTTATTCAGCCGATGAAGTGATAATTGCTTACAATGAAGGTGCTGTAAATCTGCATGCCCACATAAAAGTGAAAGCAAATATCCGAAATGAAGACGGATTGCTGGAGCACAAACTGATTGAAACTACAGTAGGACGTGTTCTCTTTAACCAATATGTCCCTGCAGAAGTTGGATTTGTGAACTCATTGCTCACTAAGAAAAACTTGCGTGAAATAATCGGGGATATCATTCAAATCACTAATGTTCCCAAGACAGCCAAATTCCTGGATGATATTAAGCAATTAGGTTTCCGCACAGCATTCCAGGGTGGGTTATCATTTAATATCAATGACCTGATTATTCCTGAAGACAAAATGGAATTGCTGGACAATGCAAAGGGCGAGGTAGATGAAGTGTGGGATAATTACAATATGGGTCTTATTACAAACAATGAGCGGTATAATCAGATTATAGATATCTGGAGCCGTGTAGACACCCGTATAACAGAAAAATTAATACGTGAACTGAGTAACGACAAACAGGGATTTAATTCTGTATATATGATGTTGGATTCCGGAGCCCGGGGTTCAAAACAACAAATTAAACAGTTGGCCGGGATAAGAGGACTGATGGCAAAACCCAGGAAAAGTGGTTCCACGGGAAGTGAGATTATTGAAAATCCGATTTTGTCCAACTTCAAAGGAGGATTGAATGTATTGGATTATTTCATATCTACTCACGGTGCCCGGAAAGGTCTTGCCGATACGGCTTTGAAAACAGCCGATGCCGGATACCTTACCCGTCGTTTGGTGGATGTTTCTCAGGACATGGTTATTAGTGAAGAAGATTGCGGTACTTTAAGAGGTATAGGAATATCTGCTTTAAAAGATAACGAAGATATTATCGAGCCGTTATCCGATCGGATTGAGGGACGTACTTCATTACATGATGTTTACGATCCTCAAACTGATGATTTGATTATGGCCGGGGGTGAAGAAGTCACAAGTGATCTTGCCCGGAAAATCGAAGAAGCAGGAATTGAAACTGTTGATATCCGTTCTGTATTAACCTGCGAAAGCAAGCGGGGTGTATGTGTAAAATGCTATGGCAAAAACCTGGCTTCCGGCAACCTTACCCAGAAAGGGGATGCAGTAGGTATAATTGCAGCACAGTCAATAGGCGAGCCGGGAACTCAGTTAACCCTGCGTACATTCCACGTAGGTGGTGTAGCCGGATCAGCAGCTGTTGAATCTACTTTGACTGCAAAATTTGATGGTGTAATTCATTTTGATGGATTGCGATCTGTAACAGTGAGTAATAATGAAGGCGAAAAAGTTCAGGTGGTTATTGGACGTACCGGTGAAGTACGGATTGTAGATACCCGGAATGAAAGGTTATTGATTACAAATAATATCCCTTATGGCTCCACATTGTCGGTGAAGGATGGACAAAAGGTTAATAAAGGAGATTTGATTTGTAGCTGGGATCCTTTTAACAATGTAATTGTTTCAGAAATTAATGGTGTGCTGAAATTTGAAAACGTTATTGAAGGTGTCACCTTCCGGGAAGAAGCGGATGAACAAACGGGCCACCGGGAAAAAGTTGTTATTGAAACCCGTGATAAAACAAAGATCCCTTCAATAGTTGTTGAAGGAAAAGAAAACAAATCCTATAACCTGCCAACCGGAAGCCATATTATAATGGATGAAGGTGATGATATAAAGGCAGGCCAGGTGCTAGTAAAAATTCCCCGTGTATTAGGGAAATTAAGAGATATCACAGGCGGTTTGCCAAGGGTAACTGAATTATTTGAAGCAAGGAATCCCGGCAACCCGGCTATCGTTTCTGAAATTGACGGTGTGGTTTCAATGGGGTCTATAAAAAGAGGAAACCGTGAAATTATAATTGAAGCAAAAGATGGAGTTCAGAAAAAATACCTAGTTCCCCTGACCCGCCAGATCTTGGCTCAGGACGGAGACTTTGTAAAAGCGGGTTCTCCATTGAGTGACGGGCAAATTGCACCGGGCGATATCCTTTCTATCAAAGGCCCGTTTGCAGTACAGGAATATGTAGTAAATGAAATACAGGAAGTTTATCGTTTGCAGGGTGTAAAAATTAATGATAAACATATCGAGGTAATCGTTCGCCAGATGATGCGTAAAGTTTCCATAGTTGATCCGGGTGATACAAAATTCCTGGAAGAAGACATGGTGGATAAGTTTGAATTTGTTGAGGAGAATGATTTCATTTTTGATAAGAAAGTGGTTACGGATCCCGGCGAGTCTGCAAAATTGCGTGCCGGACAGATTGTTACATTAAGAGAATTGAGAGAAGAGAATTCATTATTGCGTCGCACAGACAAAAAGCTTGTTGAATTCCGCGATGCTCAACCTGCTACATCAGCACCCACCTTACTTGGAATAACAAAAGCATCATTGGGTGTGACAAGTTGGATATCTGCTGCTTCATTCCAGGAAACAACCAAGGTGTTGAGTTCTGCGGCTATCCAGGGAAAGACTGATGAAATGATGGGATTGAAAGAGAATGTAATTACAGGTCATCCGATTCCTGCAGGCACTGGGTTACGTGAATTTGAAACTATGATTGTGGGCAGTAAAGAAGAATATGAGCTATTACAGACAGCGAAGGAAGTAATGACTTTTGATGAAGAAGAGTAAATGAGATCATCAGATAACGAGATTAGTTAAGGAGCTGAAAAGCTCCTTTTATTTTTTCATTACCCGGAAAGACTGTTAAGGGTTTCATAAAGTAATTTGAAATACTAATTAACCGCTATAATCGTTTTTAATTTGCAAAAAAGTACGAATGAATCGATTTTTATTGGTACTTAATCTTTTTCTCTTAGCTGCCACCGGCTATTTGTATTATTTACATTTTGGCTCCGGGAAATCTCGTTCTGCTGATGTTAATATCCTGCCGGAAAAAGATGTCGTTTCAGCTCCTAATTCTTTCCGTATTGCTTACTTTGAAATGGATTCTGTCGAGAAAAATTTTCAAATGGTTAAAGAGGTCAAAGAAGAATTGAACAGGAAGGAAGATAATATGAACCGGGAAATGGATCAACTGAGCCGCAGTTATCAGCAAAAGGCAAATAATTACCAGGGCCAGGCACAAGCTATGACACCAATGCAATCGGAATCTGCTACACAGGATTTACTTCAGATGCAGGATCAGATTAAAAACCGCCGTCAATCTTTGAACCTGGAATATAATGACCTGGTAACACGCAAAATGTCTGATGTGAGATCTAAGATTGAGGACTTCCTTAAAGTGTATAATAAAGACAACAAGTATTCATATATTATTTCATACGAGCCGGGGCTGTTCTATTATAAAGACACTATTTACAATATCACAAAAGATGTAGTGAATGGTCTGAATGCAATGTATAAATGAGCCAGGGATAACACCGGCCCGGACTTAAAAAATGTCTTTCCCATACCGGGAGAGACTTTTTTTATAGTTGCTGAATTAATCTGAATTATCTTATCTTGAATTCCAAACCAATTGCAATGTCTGATTCAACTCATTCATTTAAACAATCACTTGGATTATTTGATGCAACAATGATTGTTGCCGGCTCCATGATCGGATCCGGTATTTTTATTGTCAGCTCTGATATTACAAGACATGTTGGAAGTGCCGGCTGGCTGATTTTTGTTTGGGCTATTACCGGTTTTATGACAGTAGCCGCAGCTGTAAGTTATGGTGAACTGAGTGGAATGTTTCCCAAAGCCGGAGGACAGTATGTGTTTCTTAAAGAGGCATTCAATCCGCTGGCGGGGTTTCTTTATGGATGGAGTCTTTTTGCAGTTATTCAAACCGCAACTATTGCAGCTGTCGGAGTTGCTTTTGCCCGGTTTACGGCGTATTTCATTCCTGAAGTAGGGGAAGGAAATATTATTGCCGATCTTGGGTTTATTAAAATTTCTGCTGCACAATTTTTGGCAATTGCAATGATAGTTTTTCTCACTTACACCAATACTAAAGGCATCAAAGGAGGTAAAATCATTCAAACAAGTTTCACTACTGCCAAACTGCTTGCATTATTCGGACTCATAGTATTTGGATTTTTATTGGTTAAACACAGCTTTTGGAATGAAAACTGGCAGACCGGATTTAATGCAGTGCAAGACCTCGGTGTTGACGGTCAGGGAAAAGAAGCAACCCTGTGGAAGCCCATTTCAACTGCAGTATTAATCGGCGCAATAGCTGCCGGAATGACGGGCTCTATTTTCAGCAGTGATGCCTGGAATAATGTTACATTCATTGCAGGTGAAATAAAAAATCCAAAGAGAAACATTGGCCTGGCTCTTTTTTTGGGAACGTTGATTGTAACTACCATTTACCTGATCACAAACCTGATGTATCTGAATGCACTTCCCCTTCAACAAATCGCCTTTGCTCCTAACGACAGGGTGGCTGTAGTGGCATCTCAGCAATTTTTAGGAGAATCAGGCACAAAAATCATTGCCGCTTTAATTATGGTGTCAACTTTTGGATGTAATAATGGATTGATCCTTGCCGGTGCCAGGGTGTATTATGCCATGGCAAAAGATAGACTATTTTTCAGTAAGACCGGCGATTTAAATAAGTTTTCAGTTCCTGAATATGGTTTGTGGATTCAATGTATTGTTGCTTCTTTATTATGCCTGAGCGGAAGTTATAGCGATTTGCTGACAATGATTTCATTTGTGGTTGTTATATTTTATGTGCTTACTATTATCGGAATTTTTGTATTACGGAAAAAAAGACCTGACGCTGAACGACCTTACAGGGCTTTCGGATATCCGGTTTTACCAGCCCTTTACATTATACTAGCCCTAGCATTTTGCATAGGATTGGTAACATCTTCACCTACTTATTCGCTATGGGGATTAGGCATTGTTTTAATCGGTATTCCGCTTTATTACATTGCAATTGCAATGCAAAAGAAATAAATAAAGAATTTTGCAGTATGATGGATTTTAAAAAGATCTTCGAGTCCTTTGTTTCACTAAAGACAGGAGTGGTCGGCGATGTAATGCTTGACACCTATATCTGGGGCACAGTCGATCGTATTTCACCGGAGGCGCCTGTTCCAGTCATTTCATTGAGCAATAAAGAATACAGGATTGGTGGCGCCGGTAACGTGGCTCTCAATTGCCATTCTCTTGGCTCCCGTGTTTTTGTTTTATCAGTTGTCGGAGACGATGCTGACGGATTATTGCTGGATGAATTATTTAACGAAAGCGGGATTGATACATCTTACACTATAAAAAGTAATAAACGTATTACAACGAATAAGTCCAGAATAATAAGCCGTAATCAGCAGATGATGAGGATTGATTCCGAAACCACTCATTATCTGTATACGGAAGAAGAAAATCTATTGCTGAATAAAATCACTTCCTTCATTGAGACTGAGGATCCGGATATTATGATCTTCGAAGATTATAATAAGGGTGTGTTGACGGAAAAAGTCATTCACGAAGCAATTAATCTTTGTCGTGAAGCAGGAATTATTACAGCCATTGATCCCAAACGTAAAAACTTCTTTTCTTACCAATACGCAGATATTTTCAAGCCGAATCTTAAAGAAGCAAAAGAAGCGCTGAACCTGTTATTCGAAGAAGTAAATAAACCTTTACTTGAAAAAATTCATCAAGAGCTTCAAAACATTCTTCATCACAGGGTTTCCTTTATCACTCTGTCTGACAAAGGAATATTTTACCAGGAAGACTCTCAGTCTGATATTATTCCATCTCATAAAAGAAACATCGCTGATGTATCCGGGGCCGGTGACACAGTTATAGCTGTAGCATCTCTTATGTATGCAGCAACTAAGAACGTTCAATTGATGGCCGAAGTAGCAAATATAGCCGGTGGATTGGTGTGTGAGGAAGTGGGCACTATGGCCATTGACAGGGGAAGGCTTATGAATGAATGTGAATTATTGCTCGCCTGATTCTTTTTTCATATCCGTCATGGTCTTATCAAGAACTTTTCCAAAGTTCAGGAATACTTCAAACCCCATTTTTATCAATGCGAAAACAAGTATAAAAATTTTCCCCGCACCAAAACTGAGAAATATACTACCAAGAATAACGGTGAATTGCTGAATAAAGATTCTACCGTAAGGTTGAAACATGAGGAGCATCATAGGAGCCGTTTTATACAGGCCCGGGCGAATAAAATTCCAGAACATATCAAAGCCATAACTTATAAAAAACCCCAAAAGCATATAACTTAAATTACCACTGGTAAAATATTTAGGCCAGTGTAACAAGATTCCAAAGAACCCGATATTTTCTTCCTTGCCAATACCAGATACTCCCAGGAAAAGTCCTGTTTGCAAAGCAACAAACATCCCGTAGTGGACCATAAAGAATAAAATGAAAAACAGGCCTGAAACCTTTTGACTGCTTCCTTTATTATACCAGGTATCTGTTTTACGGAAAAGGGTAGCAATTCCCATTTTTAAGACTGTGAAAAAACCAACAATAATAGTTTCCAATGCATAGCTCATGAATACCTCTTCCGGGCTCCATCCAAAGAACCAAACTCCAATTACCGGGAGAAGGTTGGCTGCTATGATCAGGATGTCTGTACGTTTCAGCTTTCTTTTTAACATCTGGCTAAGGGCTAATATTACCCAAAATACTTATAATAGTTCTTTTTGAGAATAGCCGGGTAACTTTTATTTTTATTGTAGTATGTATAAATATGCAGTCATCGTGGCCGGGGGGGCCGGCACCCGTATGGGCGGAGAAGTACCTAAGCAATTCCAGCTTTTGAAAGATAAGCCGGTTTTATGGTTTACTTTAAGTGCGTTTATTGATGCTTACGATGACGTGCAGATCATTTTAGTATTGCCGGAAAATCATGTGGAAAGAGGCCGGTTGATTGCCAGAGAATTCCCGGCTCACCGGATACGGATTGCTACCGGAGGTGAAACACGGTTTCATTCAGTAAGGAATGGCTTACAACTGGTAGATACTCACTCATTGGTTTTTGTTCATGATGGTGTTCGTTGCCTGGTTACACCGCATTTGATTCGTCGCTGCGGGGAAGCAGCATTGGAAAAGGGCAATGCCATTCCCTCTGTAGCTGCTATTGAATCTATCCGTATTCAGACCGGCGAAGATAATGCGCCTATTGACAGGGACAGGGTTCGTGTAATTCAAACTCCCCAGACTTTCTTTAGCAATGTAATAAAGCAGGCATTTGAACAACCATACGAAGAATCGTTTACTGATGAGGCAAGGGTAGTTGAAAAGATGGGGCACCGGATTCATCTCATTGAAGGAGAACGGATCAATATAAAAATTACAACTCCGATTGACCTGGTGGTAGCTGAAAAAATCCTGGAAAAGCGATAACGGGAAGGGGAGATTTCGATGATGAAATCTATTGATTTGATTCAGATTTCCATTTCTATTTTTTCAACCATTTCAGATAAAACGGTAGGCGATTCAGGCGGAGGGCAGAATATTTCTCTTCTACTGAACCAAAACTGCGGTAAAAAGCAGCAAGGCCGGGTATGTCGGATCCTTCAAAATCAAGAACTGATTTAGTTCCTGAAAAATCTTTAATAATAGAATCAATAACAGCATGTGATGCCCCGATTGCTTTTCCATCCGTTGAATTACCAACCAGGACATAATAAATTCTGTTGTGCGATTTTAAGACTACGCAGGATGCCATTAATTGCCGGTTCAGGAAAGCACCATATGTGATAGCAGCACCTTTCTGATGTAATTCGTAATATAAACTTTTAAATCTCGCCAAACCTTCCTTTACGTTACGGGCAAAATGTTTCATCTGTATTGCCGCCAGCTCAGTTACTTTTTCGATTTCAAAATCTTTTTGAATATAACAACCCGCCTGCTCAGCTTTTTTAATATTACGTTTGATGTTGTCATTATATTCTTTGTACAATTCTGAATAAGTTCGATCCAGGTTTAAGACAAAGTTACTTCTCAGGAAGAGTGGGTATTTTCCGGATGGAAATACATTGCCCTGGTTAAGGCAGATGTCCCAGTAACGAAATTTTCCGGGTATTGCATCCAGGAACTGATCAACTAAATCTGTATTGATTGCATTCCCGATTATACCGGACTGGGCTGTAAGAAATGATTGGTACAGGTAATAAATACCGGCTTTTTTATTCCAGGTAAGCGGCATTACTGCCTCATAGTCGTTTAAGACTAAAGCATCCCAGTTTTTTGACATGAAATCAAGATAGATAGAATGGGAATATATAAGGCCATTGTTTGCTCTCTCTATGCAGCTATCCCATCTGTGCATGTCGATTTCATCATGCGGGAGATATTGTATGTGAAATGTATCATTCATCCAGGAACAACGTATTCTTATTCTGTTTACTCAAACTGAGATTGGAAATATCAATTGAAAAAGAAACTATTTGCAGCCACCGGTTCTTTTTCTTTAGGGTTGATTTGAAATAGTCCCGGTAAACTGAGCTGTAAAGTAGGGGAATGTATATATTGACTGTGTTATTTAGTAACGGAATCTGCAGGCCGGCATTGTACAAAAAGCGGTCAAGCCCTTCATCAGGCTTCCATGCATTGGCATAGGTGCCGATATCGGCATATAGCAGTAATGGAATTTTTATCGGTAATAAATTCAATGGATTAATCCGAGAGGGGATAGTGGAACGAAAATTTGCAGCAATAAGCCAATCATCGGTCTTGCCAACTTTGTTAGCCAATAGATCAGTTCTGACTTTAAAACCTCCGTCTCGTATCATGATTTGCTGACTGGCGAGACCATTGAATTTATTTCTTCCAATAAAATAGTTGCTGTAGCTATAATCTTCATAGCCATTGGCACCTGTCATGTTAAGATGGTAGCGTTCCGTTTCAAACTGTTTGGTAATGGTTTTATATCCTGTATAAAAAAATTTTCCTGCAAACAAACGGACTGAAAGTCCACCTTCTTTCACATAGTTGAAAAAGTAGTTTCCGGTGAATGCCAACCGTGCAAAACCATTGGCTTGTTCCACTTTCAGCTCGCCGGAATAGGGATATAATGCCCGGTTATTTTTAACAACAATACTGAGTTGGTTTAATACCCGGTTATCTTGGATGGATTTGTATAAATTGGAAATGCTGGTATCCATGCCGTTTATTATTGTATCCCTGTAAAATCGAAGATTACCCTCGTTAATCAGGAAGGTTTTCCATTGAATATAACGCTGAACGGAACTGAGGGGATCTTTTTGTTTAAATGTAAAACGGATTCCGGGGGCAATTTTTTGAAAAGCCAGGAAAGTCTTTTTACCCGACGAATCAGTGTATTGATCCATATTAAATTTAGAAGCACTCAGAAACCAATCTATTTTCCTGAATAGCCCGTTTGGATAAAATGTGTAGTTCAGTTTCCCAATGCCTGTAAATGATTTTGAGCCTGTGCCATACATCGGTGCTGCAAGGAACCTGAACTTGTTGGGTGGTAATTTATAATTGGTCAGCAAGCCCCCGATCATTAATTTGTCATAACTGTTGAATCCAACGGAGGGTGTAAATAAGAGAATAGTATTTGCAGTAGAATGAAGATAGGCAGAAAAGGATTTTGGATTAAAGAATGGAACAAACCGAAAGCCTTTTCGTTGTTCATTTGGCAATGGGCCTGTTTTATGTAAATAGGAAAAGAGTGAATCCATGTTTTCTCCTGAGCTTTCAACAAATATTCTTTTAAAATCGTCCGGTTGAGGATGCTTAAACTGAAATTTTCTGAAATATTCCTGCATCGCTTTATCTAATTTTCCATCTTCCAGTTTTGCCCCTACATATCTCATCCAGTCAGAAGTTTTAAAATAGGCAATGAGGTTATAATTGATTTCATTGAATTTGTCAGAAGGGGTTTCAATAGGCTGATCTTTTCTGTACGCTTCCATGGTTTCCAGTAGAATTTTTTCTGATCTGTCATAGGAACCATATTTCCATTTTGAATATTCCTGCTCGTAGAATGTATTCAATCCCTCATCCATCCAGGGATGATCTCTTTCATTGCTGGCTAAAATCCCATAAAACCAGTTATGCCCGATTTCGTGAGCAATAGTCAGATCCAATTCTTTTTCTGAAGAGGTGGGGGAGATAATGGTAATGGTCGGGTATTCCATACCTCCGCCAAAACTCTCAGGCCCCTGTACAGCACTTAAAGTATTGTATGGATATTCTCCCACCCGTGTTGAATAAAAACGAACAGCATCTTTACAAAATTGAAGGCTTTTACTCCAGGTGTTTTTTTCTTCCTTTGTGTAATAAGTGAATACAGAAATAGTTTTACCTGATGCCAGAAGGCAGGTATCCTCGTTTACGATAAATCGCTTGTCGGCAAACCAGGCAAAATCGTGGACATCATTTTGAACGAAACGTAGAGTTTTGGTTCCCGGATCAGAGGGCGGAAATTTTTGAATAGTATATTTTGTAACTCCACTCCTGGTTTTTATTTTTTCTTTTTTGGGCACCCAGGTAAAAGCCACTCTCTTCTTCAGCCATTCTTTTTCCTGTGGGCCGTCCATATCGTTTTGCAATTCTCCTGTGGCTGCAACCACATAGTTTTTGGGTACAGTGATCCGGACATCAAAATTGCCGAATTCACTATAAAATTCTCCCTGGTCAAGATAGGGCATCGGATGCCAGCCATTTTTATCATATACCGCTGGCTTAGGATACCATTGTGTAGCCTGGTAGCTTTGCCCATCATGTCCGCCTCTTGAAAAATTATAAGGGAGCTTTTCATGAAAAGCTGTTGTAATGATACATTTTTGACCGGGTGCCAGTGCTGATGGTAATTTTAGCTTTACGATATCAATGTATTGAGGATGATCTTCCAGCTCAGAAGTGATGTCATTCACTTTAAAATCCAGGCGGTTGATATAGCCCTTTTCTTCTTTATCAGAAAAATAAAAACGGGTGTTATTATTTGTGAGCAACTGGTCACTGAAAGCAGTTTTATCATTTTTGTAGGCATTCGGCCACAGATGAAACCATAAAAAGTTAAGTGTGTCGGGTGAATTATTGAAGTATTCAATTTTTGCAAAGGCGTCCAGGGTATTGTCCTTGTCATTCAGGGTGACATCCATTGTATAATTGACTTGCTGTTGCCAGTAAGCAGGTTGACAGATAGCTGTTAAAAATAAGCAATGGGTTAAAAAGAGTAAGAATATTTTTTTCAAATGGATATCGTTTCTCAAAAATAAAGAATTATCCCGCAATTGTTAAATACTGATAGCTGTAATATCATTTTCCCTTCCCTAAAAAGATAATCCGTAATGTATGGATCATGATTTTGAAATCCAGAACCAGTGAAATGTTTTCAATATATAAAAGGTCAAATTTGCTGCGCTCAATCATTTCCTCCAGGTTTTCCGCATAGCCGAATTGTACCATTCCCCAACTGGTTAAGCCGGGTTTCACTTTCAACAGGTATTTGTAATAGGGAAACCGGGTTATGAGTTGATCTATATAAAATTTTCGCTCCGGTCTTGGACCCACCAGGCTCATATCACCTTTTAAGATATTCCAAAGCTGTGGTAATTCATCAAGGCGCCATCTGCGCATGATTTTTCCCCAACGGGTGATACGGGGATCATTATCCGAAGAAAGTGAAGGTCCGTTTTGCTCAGCTGTTTCCAGCATGGATCGGAATTTGAACATAAGGAATGGCTTCCCTTTATAACCGATCCTTTCCTGGATATACAATAAGGGCCCTTTTGATGAAAATTTTACCCGGATGGCAACGTAAAGAATCAACGGCGATAGTAAAACAAAACCTACTATTGCGGTTACTATATCTAATAACCGTTTTATATTTAATTGCCATTCCGGCATCAGGGTATTTTGCAAATCAATGAGCGGAGTGCCCAGTACATTTATTGTTTTTACTGATCCGGATAAAATATCTAAGGCACTGGGTTGAATTTTAATTTCAACATTTTTTTCGCTCAGGCGGTTAATAATATCTTCCAATAAAGGCTGAGCTGATTTTTCCAGTGCTATAACTACCTGTTGAATACTGTGTTGATCAATGATGTTTTCCAACTGATCCAGGGTGCCCAGTTGCGGAATGAATTTATGAATACCAGGATTACCTTCTGCCAGCGGAGAAATATATCCGGCGTATAGATAGCCATCGTTATGAAGGCTTCGGTTTGTTTCTTTGAAGATCCGAATGGCATTGTCCCGGCTGCCGATCATTAATGTATTGAAAGACACATTCCCGGAAAGTATCTGCCGTTTTACAATATTGAGAAGGATCCACCTGCCGGTGAAGGCGAGTGCAAACTGAATTGCTGCCAGGGAGAAAAAAGAAATGAAATAGTATGTATAATCTGTCTTAACATCGTTAAAAACGAATATGAAAAATAAAACGATACACCCTATCATTACCGTGATGAATGTATTGGTAAACTCAGTGAGCCTCGATTTTTTGTAAAGGGAAATGGAATAAGCCCCGCTCAGCATGTAAAGAATAAGCCACCCGGCAGGCACAATCAGTAGTGATAAAACGAAATAAAAATCATAGGGCAATTTATCCAATGAAGATGGGTTATCCTGAAGCAACCATTTGCGGAGTTGATAAAAGAGAAGCCAGGATATGGCTGCAGTTATAAAATCAACTACAGCATATCTTGTCACAGATATCTGTTTGTTGGATTGCATCAGGTAGTGATAATGTTATTTCCGATTTTAGCAAGTATCTGGTGAGCAACATCCATTGCCATCATCCCGTCAATTTCGGACACCACTGTTTTGGTATTGTTCAAAATTGCATTTTTAAATTCTTCCAATTCCTTCCGTATGGCATTACTTTCGCTTACAATAGGATTAGCGATTGCAATTGTTTTATTGCCATGAGGTGTTTCAATATCAAATGTAAAACTGTTGTTGTCGGATGGATCTTTTAACCGGATTACTTCGGATTTTTTATTAAGGAAGTCAATTCCGATATAAGCATCTTTCTGGAAGAGCCGCATTTTCCGCATTTTTTTCATGGATATGCGGCTGCTGGTAAGATTAGCAACGCAACCATTATGAAATTCAATCCGTACATTGGCAATATCAGGTGTATCTGTAAGAACAGCAACACCACTGGCCGAAATATTTTTGACATCACTTTTGACAATGCTCAGAATAATATCTATATCATGAATCATCAGGTCAAGAATTACGCTAACTTCTGTTCCCCGGGGATTGAATTGAGCCAGCCGGTGAACTTCAATAAACATGGGATTGAGTTGCAGATTCTTAACTGATAAAAATGCAGGATTAAACCGTTCTACGTGGCCAACCTGGAGTTTCACACCGGATTCCCTGACGAGTTTTACCAATTCTTCTGCCTCTTCCATTGTTTGGGCCAGAGGCTTTTCAATAAAAACATGTTTTCCCTTTTTAATAGCCTGTTCACACAGTTCAAAATGAGAAGTAGTGGGTGCAACGATATCTATTGCATCACAAATTTCCGTCAAAACAGAAGAATCTGAAAAACGTGTGATTTGATATTTTTCGGCCACTTCATTTGCCGTATCATCATCAGGATCATAAAAGCCGACCAAATCAATTCCTGACAGCTCTTTCCAGTTATTTAAATGAATTTTTCCGAGATGACCAACTCCGAAAACACCAACTTTCAGCATAGGCATTACTTAATCAGCAAAGATAAAGATTGAATCTCTAGAAGTGCTGAATGATTGAGTTGTCAGTTTAAAACTGAAGAGTGCCGCAGGTAGTAAGAATCCGGGGAGTATATAAAAAGGCAACTGCCTTCTTTGATTTGATCAATGAGAGGTTCAGCTTCCTGGACGGGAACAGCCGGGCATCCTTCACTGCGACCGATAAAACCCTGTGTGTTTATGAAATCCTGGCTTACATACCCGGCTCCATGAACTACAATGGCTCGTTTGTAAGCCTTATCATTAAATCCGGGTTCCACGCCTTGCAGCCTTAATGAATATCCTTTTTTTCCTTCATAAATGTTCCCTGTGACGAAAAAGCCAAGACTGCTTTTATAGGAGCGGGGAGTATTGGAAAATGAGCCTGCCCATTCACGCCCCGAATTTTTTCCATGAGCAACAAAAGTATTAATCAGTAATTTAAAATTTTTCAGATCCAGTACATATAGTCTTTTCTGGCTACTTGGTTGGCTGAAATCGATAATCGTAAGTATGCTGTCATTAAGAATACTTCCCTGTTCTTTAAGCTTCAAAAATCCTTTTTTGGCATATTCGAATGCCTGCCTGCTCAGGTGCGTCCATTGAAGCCGCAGGCTGTCATATATTGAGTATTCATTAATGGCGTCTTCCGGTTTACTCATATCGGAATGAACTGTTTTCTCACCCGTTGAATCGGGTAACCATTTCAAACCGGCAGCAGATTTTGCTACTGCAAATGGCAAATGAAATAAGTAAATGAAAACTGTAAAAATCAGGAGATAAAACTCTTTTAGTTTTTTTAGAAAAGGCATTTGCGTAGTGTTTATCTTAAAATAACAGGTTCAGGATTTTCGTAATAAATTTTGATGGTTAGCAATTCTCCCCCGTGAAAGCCCGGAAATGAAAGTTTTCTTAAGTTATGATTTTTCTATCAGGTAAATACGGGATTTGCAAATGTGAGATTTTTTTTCTTTTTATTCTTTCCCAAAGCTATTGTCAAAGAATTTTAGGTCATCTTTAACGTGTAGAAAGATGCGGGATGCATACATTCTCTTCCTGTTTTATCAGAAATTGATTCTGAATAAGTCCATCAGGGTTTTTAATGATACGAATAGATTAATTTTATTTTGGTTTGCTTATAAAATAGCCGGCTAACAACAGTTATGGTGAATAGTATTAAAATCCTTGTTATTATTATTTCCTGCTGCCGGGTTTCATTCTGCCAAATTAAGACGCCGGTATTTCTTTCCAATACAGAAGGGCATAAATCTTATCGCATCCCTGCTGTTATCAGGCTGCCTGACGGGGATATTCTTGCTTTTTGTGAGGGAAGAGTGAATGGTGCCGGAGATTTTGGCGACATCAATATTGTAATGAAACGAAGCCGTGATAATGGAAAAACCTGGTCAGCCCTTCAAACAATTGTAGATGCCGATTCTATGCAGGCCGGTAACCCGGCCCCGGTCGTGGATATTACTGATCCGGTTTTTCCGAAGGGAAGAATTTTTTTATTTTATAATACCGGGGATAACTCTGAATCTGAAGTTAGAAAAGGAAATGGCCTCAGGGAAGTATGGTATAAAACTTCTGAAGATGGCGGAATAACCTGGGATAACGGAATTAATATTACAACCCTGGTGCACCGACCTTATCAGCCCAACAGGAATACTTCATATAATTTTAAAGAAGACTGGAGAAGTTATGCAAACACACCGGGTCATGCCTTGCAATTTCAGTCGGGGAAATATAAGGGAAGAATTTTTGTAGCTGCCAATCATTCTGAAGGTACTCCCCAAAGAAATTTTAAAGATTATAAGGCTCATGGCTTTTATACAGATGATCATGGAAAGACATTTTATTTATCTGAATCTGTTGACTTGCCCGGAAGCAATGAATCCATGGCGGCAGAACTTTCTTATTCCCGGCTGATGATGAACAGCCGCAATCAAAGCGGTGATGTCAGAGCCCGGATTGTTTCCATAAGCAGGGACGGGGGAGCTACCTGGGATACAACCTTCTTTGACAGATCACTGTTGGATCCTGTTAACCAGGGAAGCATTTTAACTGTAGGTAAAAGAAGAGGAAAAAATATAATTGCATTTTGTAATGCTGCAGACACAATGCATAGAGATAACTTAACGCTTCGTATCAGCTATGATGATGGCAGTACCTGGAATAAATCAATTTTGATTGAAAAGGGCAGAAATACCGAAGAAGATTTTACTGCTTACTCCGACATAACTAAAATTTCAAACAGAAAAATTGGCGTTCTGTATGAAAGAGGCGACTATAAAGAAATTGTATTTACTGTTGTAAAATGGAGATAGTATCGTCCCGTTGAAACAATTTTATGCTGTTCTTTATTTTCATTTTTTAGCCCTTGGTGTTTCTTTTTTGTGTTACTCTTGTTTAATGTTACCGTTCTCCTCAACCCTTAATGTTATCCATTCGTAATTTTCTGATTCAATTACTTTGTCAATACTTTTCTGTATTTGTTTGTCGGCAGATGAATGTTTTTTCTTGTCCATAAAAATCAGGTTTTTTATTTGTCCCGACTTCATACCGTTGAACACGATGAAATCCACAGGGTGAAACAGCACTTTTGAATCGTCGGGGTTTAATTTGAGAGGATTAAAAATTGAATCAATCCTCTTCACTGATTTCATTGCTTCTTTTCTGCCGGCTTCTCTCGCCTGCTCACGGATTCTATCTTCTTTCTCGTCAAGTTTTCCGGAGGCAGCCTGGAGCCTGACTTTTGCTGCGTCAATTTTTTGCATCCAATCGGGTTGGGGCTTTTTCTTTACATAAATATGGCATTCACTTAGCCGGAAAACATTTCCAGTGTTGGGACACACACCAAAAATCTGCCGTTGAAGTTGAAAGAACTTTAAAAGATTATTTTCTTTCATAATCAATAAGTTTTAAATTCTACTTTTTTGTTTTGAATAAGGGATTTGATTTCTTTCTGATGAGGGTTCAGCCGTGCTGCCCCGGTCTTGATGTCGGTGAAAATAATTTTGTTCACCACGCCCTTTTTATTCAGTCCTTCAAATATGACATAGTCAATCGGGTCAAAAAGTGAACGGCAATCGTTGTGCTCAAATGGGAAGTGAGTAAAAGCGGGTGCGATTCTCTCTAGTATGAAACCGATGTTAACTGCCCTCGCAGTTAATTTTGGTCTTGCTTTCATATTTTTTTCCCGTTCCTTCAGGTCAAAGCGTTGCTCTTTCAGATTGTCAAGCAATGCCTGGTATGCTTCCTTGCCTTTTTCAGAAAAATCGTCAAGGTAAAACAGGCCGGTATCTTTTAATTTGATTTCTTCTCCGCAGCCACAAGGGCACTCACAATAAAAGTCTCCATCGTTAAGAGATTTTATCACTTCCTTCGCTTCTTTGTAGTTTGCCTGTTTCATTTATTTTAAAGTTGTTTTAATTTCAGTTCACTTCTTTGGATTTTATTGCTGTTCATTTTGAAGGCTATCCCAATTGCATATTTGTAAAACAACAAATTAACCTTAAGTCATTCTGCAAGCAAGAATAATTTGTTTATTGATCTTGTAACTCCTGATAATTTGCCCTGAGATCCGTTTTTGTTTCTCAGTATCATAATTTCGCCAGGAGTGATAATACTTTTTTGAAAAGTATAAAAGGAGTGTTCGGCAGTTTAGCTGCTCTCTTTTTCAGCAATTTCGCTTAGCGCTTTAAAAGTATCGTCAAATTTTTCTGCGATTATTATTTTTCTGCCATTGGCTCCCAGCATCAATTCCAGTGCAGATGCCACTTGCTTTTTCAAAGGAGTGAGCACCCATTCCATTTCAGCAGGCCCGTTTTTCACTTCTTCATTAATTCGTTTGCGGTAGTTCTCTTTCATTTCACTATTTAATGCTTCAACGTCCTTTGTGGTTTGCCAGTGCTTTTCTCCAACCAAAGGAACACTGTACATGAGTACTTCAGCAATTTTCCAATCGTAATTCAGGTCTGAAAAGGAAAGAAATTTCGGTTGAATATTGGCGACGGTTAATTCATTTTTTTCCGGGTCAAATTTCACCCTCAGGTCCTGCATATCCAGCCCGTACTTAGCAACTATACTTACCTGCAAAGCACCCAGAAACCGTATTTGTTTTCCCTGGTACTCGCTTTTGTCATTCCATACCCGGGTAAAATTGGTATTGACTTCCATTAACCCGAGATCAACTACACTTTTTATATCGGAAATATTCAGCTTTCGGTTCCGCAATTCAGTATTTTCTTCTTTCAATGTGGTTGTGGTCTTATCCACTTCTTTCAATTGATTCCGCAATTTTGATATTTCATCATCTTTCTGTTTCAGAAATGCCTGGTATAGCAGAACTGCGGCAAAACCCACACCAGCAACTATTAATCCGTAAACCAGGAATTTATTAAGTATCAGAAGAATAGCAGCAGCAAGGATCACTGCAATAATAAGATACATTTTGACTTTACGGAACATGGCTCAGAATTTAGTGTGAAAAATTGAAATAAGCAATTATGTAACTGATTCCAAAATACGGAAACTATGGATAAGCAGCAAAAGTTAAAACAATTTTGATTCTGAGAAATTACACTCCCTGCAGGTATTGGCTTCTTATGTAATCCACAACGTCCACCAGGTTTTTTGTATGATCAAAAACGGCTAATTGCCGATCGGCTCCTGTACCTGAATCTAAGATTTTATTTACATAAGCCAGGCGATGCCGGCTACCTAAATGATCGACAACCGGGTCAATGAATTCTAATAATTCATAGAGTAAGGCACGGGTATTTACTTCTTCTTCTTTTCCAAAATCAATGAGGCGTCCGTCGATACCATAGCGGCTGGCCCTCCACTTGTTCTCGTTAATTAATGCACGGGAGTATTGAATGAAATTCAGGTTCTTGGACCGGAGCATATAAATCCGTGCACATATTGCCTGGAAAAGCGAAGCTAATGCGATGGTTTCATCTACCGTCATGGGTACATCACAGATCCGGAATTCAACGGTATTAAAAAAAGGATGCACCCTGAGATCCCACCAGATTTTTTTTGCATTATCAATGCAATTGGTTTTGATAAGCAGTTTTACATAGTTATCGTAGGCTTCAATGCTTTCAAAACTTTCCGGTATTCCCGTTCGGGGAAATTTGTCAAATACTTTTGTGCGAAAAGATTTATACCCGGTCAGTCTTCCTTCCCAAAAAGGAGAATTAGCGCTGAGGGCATAAATGTGGGGTAAAAAATAACGTGTAGAATTAGCAATGTGATTAGCCATCTCACGGCTTTCCATTCCTACATGTACATGGAGCCCAAAGATTAAATTACTTCTGGCTGCTTCCTGCAATTCATTTACAATTTCATTATATCGTGCATGATCGGTGATCAACTGGCTTTCCCAATGGCTAAAGGGGTGCGTACCGGCTGCTCCCATAGCAAAGCCAAGACTTTTTGCGATATCATGAATGGTTTTACGGAGATTTGCAACATCGGCAAAGGCTTCATCGGCATCAGCACATATATCGGTTCCCACTTCTACTACTGCCTGGTGCATTTCAGCTTTCACTTTATCTTTTATTACTTTCTGTCCCTCCTGGACAATCTTCTGCTCATGACTTTTTAATTCCCTGCTGCCGGGATCCAGCACCATATATTCTTCTTCTACGCCGAGTGTAAATGTTTTATAGTTGAGGTTCATGTTAATTTTTTAATTATTAATTAAGAGTTATTAATTAATAATTTCAATGAATGTTCAATACAGAGTTGTTTTATTACTACTCCTCTTCACATATTCGCCCCAGGTCAGGTTATCAGCATTTTCTTTATTCTCTAATGCTTTTTCGATGGCATAATTGGCTGCAGTTTCCACTACCCATTCAAAATTTTCATCTCCCACACTATGACGATCAGCATCGGGTGCAGGATTACAGAAATCTATAGCGTAAGGGACACCGTCACGGATGGCTAATTCCACCGTATTGAAATCGTAACCTAAATATTTATTGATGCGAAGTACAATATCAGTCATCTGCTTCAATCGTTCTTCTGAGGGTTTGAAATCCGCAACATAGCGAAGATGATGAGGATTGCGGGGCTCGTATGACATGATGCGGACATGTTTGCCACCGATGCAATAACACCGGTAATATTCAGTGAAAACAATCTCCTCCTGGAGCAACATTACCAATTGGCCTGTCTCATTATGTTTTTGATAAAAATCTTCTGCATTACGAAGCCTGTAAACATTTTTCCAACCCCCGCCGGCAAAAGGTTTCATATAAGCGGGAAACCCGACGTATTGAAAAATAGCTTCCCAGTCCAACGGGTAAGCAAGATTGCTGAATGAATCGTCAGAAGTGTCATGGGGTAAATCCCGGGAAGGCAGAATAGCTGTTTTGGGCACGGGTACTCCCACTTTTGTCATTAAGCAATTATTAAAATATTTGTCATCAGCGCTCCACCAGAATGGGTTGTTGATAACTGAAGTGCCGGTTACTGCTGCATTTTTTAACCAGGTACGATAAAACGGAACGTCCTGAGAGATACGGTCAACAATTACTGAGTAACCGCAAAATTCACCTTGTAACGCTTTATCAATCCGTACAGGTTCTGCACTGATACCCGGTACACCTTTACTATTAATTTTTTCGATAAAAGCCATAGGAAAGGAACGTTCCTTTCCAAAGAGAATTCCGATTTTTTTCATAAACAGAAATTTATTTTGGTAAAAAAATGAAACAGAAGTACTGGTGGGTCAGAGCCCTTATCAAATTTATTTTTTAGCGGCCACATAAACAAATTAAGTCGCTGTTTTTGTCAAACAGAAAGTTTCTGAAATAAAACACTGTTTTTGGCCGAAATACTTATTTTTGAACTTATGCCGATTATGAATGCTGCTGCAATCTTACCTGAAACGATCCAAATACCTTCCCGTTTTTTGAAAAGAATGGTCCAAGTGGATCTTTTCCTGCCTTATTCATTAGAAAATGGCGGGAAAGTACACCTGCTTTTGATTAATGATGGCCAAAACCTTGAAGAAATGGGGTTGGGATACTTATTGAATGACCTATATGCCAATCAAAAAATTCATCCGGTTCTTTGTGCAGGCATATATGCAGGTAATGATAGAAAAATGGAATATGGAGTGGCAGGGGAAACTGATTATTTGGGCAGAGGGGCCAGTGCAGGCCTGTACACTTCATTTATCCTGGAAGAATTGCTTCCGGAGCTTCAATTAAAATTTAAAGGAGTATCGTTTATTGATAAAGCATTTGCCGGGTTCTCACTCGGTGGACTGAGTGCATTGGATATTGTTTGGAATCATCCGGCTCAATTCAACAGGGCGGGTGTGTTTTCAGGTTCTTTATGGTGGCGTTCGGTAGACCAGGATGAGCCGGGATATGCAGATGATGAACACCGTATCATGCAGCAACAAGTCCGCAACGGAGAATATATCCCCGGGTTAAAATTTTTCTTTCAATGTGGTAATAAGGATGAAACCAAAGACCGTAATGGCAATGGCATTATTGATTCTGTAGATGATACTTTGGATTTAATAAAAGAACTTAAGGAGAAAGGCTACAAAGACAATGATATTTACTACTTAGAATTCCCGGAAGGAAAACATGATATTCCTACCTGGAGTAAGGCCATGCCTTTTTTTCTGGAGTGGAGCTGGGGAAAAGACATTGAAACCGGCCGGAGTTAATAAAGCATTTCCCAAAAAACCGAAATCTCTCCCAAAATAATTTCATAGCTGTAACAGGGTTGCGGAATTTGACTGCAAGGACATCCTTCAATGCTGACCTGCATTTATCCGGGGGGGAAAACACGTAGAAGAAATTCATGCATATTCAAGGGGAAAACTATGATCGAAATTTCAAGGTTAGCATAATCCTTGCATTTACCTGATTCTCCGGATCCTTAGAAATAATTTAAACAGGCCTGTGAGAAACAAATACCCGTTGATAAACTTTTTGTTCGTTGTGGCAATTTTTGCCTCAATGCAGGCAATGGCGCAATTGCCTCCCCGCCAGTGGGCACTTCATTATGGCGGAGGAGATGTTGATATCCCTTTTGTAGTAAAAGTCACCGGTGATGGTGGAACGATTGTGGGTGGATACACCGATTCAAAAGATGGCGATGTCAGCCCTCAACCCAACCGGGATTACTGGGATTTGTGGTTGGTGAAACTGGATAAATGCGGAACTATTCAGTGGGAAAGATCTTTTGGCGGCACCGGTTATGAAAGTGCAAGGGATATAGCCCAAACCTCCGATGGTGGCTATATTGTTTTAGGTGAAACCAATTCAACAGATGGGGGAGTTGTTGCAGGGTTTGGCGGAACAAAAGATATATGGCTTTTAAAACTTACAGCAAGCGGAACCCTGCAATGGCAAAAGCGCTATGGCGGCAGCGGCCTGGATATCGGAAATCATATTGAAATTACAAGTGATGGCGGATTTTTAATTGCGGCTTCATCATCTTCCAATGACGGCGACATTACAGGAAATCATGGCACCGGAGGTTATACTGACGGAGTGCTGATGAAAATATCGGCAACAGGTGCAGTGCAATGGAGCAAATGTTTTGGAGGAAGTAAGAATGAAGAGTTATTCGATTTCAGAATTATTAATGGCACAACCTATCTCGCTGGCTTTACCAATTCAACGGACGGTGACATTCCCCCTGATCAAAAAAATTATGATGTTTGGTTATTAGCAATTGACGCTAACGGCAATAAAGTATTCAGTAAAATATATGGAGGCTCTCAAAATGATGTGGCTTATTGCCTGACACAAGGCACAGATGGATCATTAACTCTGGCCGGATATACCACTTCAAATGATGGAGATGTAAGCGGAGCCAAAGGCAGCCAGGATTACTGGGTGCTGAATGTAGATCAGAAGGGAAAATTAAACTGGCAAAAAGTTCTGGGCGGCACCGATGCTGAATATGCCAAAACTATTATTACCGATAAAGACAGCAGTTATATTGTCGGTGGGATTACTTACTCAAATGATGGTGATGTTACAGGCTCGTTGGGTAAAGCCGATTACTGGACGGTGAAGCTTAGTACCAAAGGAACTGTAATCTGGAAAAATAACTGGGGCGGCAGTAACAATGATAACCTAAGATACATGATTCGTAATTCCGAAACCGATGAATACTACCTGGCAGGCGACTCTGAATCTGGAGATGGGGATTTCAGCAGTTCATTGGGGGAAACGGATTTTGGCATCATTAAATTAAAATTGCCTGAGTTGAAGATTAAAGACTCGGCAGTATGTGATATCAGCAGCTTTATTGCAAAACAGGATACCATACGGGATATTTGCGGTAATGATTCTGTACTTGTCAATTATAACCCGATTTTATTAAACGGACCTTTCAATAACATTCGTAAACAGGATACGGTTTTTACTGGTCAAAGTATAACGCTTCATGCTAACGGGAATGGAACTATTTTCTGGACTAATGATCCCACTTTAAGTTGTACAGCATGTACAGATCCTGTTGCTACACCGCTTACCACTACGACTTATACAGCTACAAATTATTTATCTGATGGATGCCAGGTGCCTGACAAATTCACTGTTGTTGTATTAAAGGATGCAGTAGTAATGATGCCCAATGCTTTTACTCCGAATAGTGATGGACTAAATGATTATTTCGGGCCGATTGGGAAAGTTCCGGATGGATACAAGCTGCAATTGTACAATCGCAATGGAGAAATAGTGTTCAGAAGCTCATCTGTTAATCAAAGATGGAACGGGATGTATAACGGCAAACTACAACCGACAAGTGTATTTATTTATTTGATAGACTATAAAGACCTGCAAAATAAACCGCATCAGCAAAAAGGGACCTTTATGCTGATACGATAAAATAATAAATAGAAAAACTCATACAATGGACAGAAGAGAATTTTTTAAAAGAGCAAGAGCAGCCGATATAACCAGGGGAAAAAATAATAGAATGTTCTCCGGTCTTACACCTTATACCGGAAGTTGGACAGCGAATGAAGTGGCGCATTTGCTGAAGCGAACTATGTTTGGAGCTAAAAAGGCGGATATTGATTATTTTCTCACTCTGAGTCCTGATGCTGCGGTTGATGAATTGCTTAATACTGTCGCTATACCCAGTCAGCCGGTAAGAGATTACGGATTGATTGAAGATGAATTCGGTGTCAAATGGGATGACCTGGGTGTGGCCCAGGGTCAAACATGGGTAAACGATCCCAATATACTGAGCAACCCGGGTGTACGGCCCATTATCAATATACTTCGTGTTAGCAGTTTAAGAAAGTGGTGGGCCGGTCTTATCATTAACCAGGGCAGAAGCATTCAGGAAAAAATGGTTTTATTCTGGCAACATCATTTTTCTGTCCAGCAGTCGGAGGTGGAAAATGCGCAGCTCCTGTACCGACATCATGCTTTACTTCGCAGCAATGTGCTCGGAAATTTCAGAGACCTGGTCAAACAAGTGACCATTGATCCGGCCATGTTGATTCACTTGAACGGGTATGTAAATTCTAAACAGGCCCCTGATGAAAACTATGCCCGTGAAATGCAGGAATTATTTACGGTTGGTCGCGGCAACGATTCATTATATACTGAAAACGATGTTATCGCAGCGGCAAGAGTATTGACAGGCTGGAGGGTAAATTATAACTCAATTGACTCCTCCTTTGATGCAGGTGCACATGATACGGGGTCAAAATCATTTTCTGCGTTTTATAATAATACGGTAATCGCCGGCAGTTCAGACGGCAATGCTGAATTGGATGCATTAGTGAATATGATTTTTTCAACTACCGAAGCGTCACGTTTTATCTGCCGTAAACTTTACAGGTGGTTTGTTTATTATAACATTGATGATGCAGTGGAAGCAGAAGTCATTACACCTATGGCGGCTATTCTGCAGGGTAATAATTATGACATCAAACCAGCATTGTCTGTTTTATTAAAGAGCGAACATTTTTTTGATATAATCAACCAGGCCTGTTATATCAAATCTCCTTTTGACATGGTAGTGGGTACATTGCGGGAATTTAATGTAAGCTTTCCGGCCTATACCGATTACACAACCGGCTATGCGTTATTTAATTCATTATACGTAAATACGGCACAAATGCAGCAGGAGTTATTTCAACCTCCTGATGTGTCCGGCTGGCCATCTTATTACCAGGATCCGATGTTTTATGAATTGTGGGTAAACAGCAACTCGCTTCCCAAGCGGGCTGATTTTACAAATGCACTGGTGAATGATTCGGTGATTGACATCAGGGCGTTTGCTAATTATTCATCCAATCCTGCAGATCCCAATCAACTTATAAATGATGTAACGGCTTTATTACTTCGTTATCCATTGTCCGGCAATTCAAAAAATTATATAAAGAGCCGCTTCTTATTAAACAATACGACGGATGATACAATCTGGACTAATGCATGGAATTCCAACAATAATACGCTGATTAATGTCTCATTGCAGGAAATGTTCAAATTCATTATGAACCTTCCTGAATTTCATTTATGCTAAAAAGAAATCACATGAACAGGAGAAAATTTTTACGAAATACAGTTCCGGCGACAGTCACGATGCCTGCATTGTTAAACGGGTTTTCATTTAATGCGATAAGCAGTCCTCAAAGTGCACTTGCCCGGTTGCTTGGAGAAACGACAGATACCGATCATGTTTTTGTTTTGATACAGTTAAGCGGGGGTAATGACGGATTAAATATGGTGGTCCCGCTGGACATGTATGCCAATTATTATAATGCAAGGACAAATATTGCCATTCCGCAAAGCCAGGTATTACGACTGGATGGAACAGATAAAACAGGATTTCATCCTGCCATGACAGCATTGCAAAATATGTATAATGAAGGAAAGCTGTCTGTAGTTCAATCCGTGGGCTATGACAATCCAAACTTTTCTCATTTCCAGGCTACCGATATATGGAGCAGTGGTGACACAACGAAAATCCGTAAAGATCGTGTGCATACAGGCTGGATAGGACGTTACCTGGAAAACGAATACCCGGGATATCCCGATGCATATCCGAATAACAACATGCCCGATCCGTTAGCTATTCAGATCAGCAGTGTTCCAACATTAACCGTTCAGGGAGAAATTTATTCAATGGGTTTATCCATTTCAGATCCTGAAAATATTTATTCATTTGTTAACCCATTTAATGATTACCCGCTTAACTCGGCATCTGCAAATAAGGAATTAAAATTTCTACGGGTTGTTGAAGAAAAAACAAAAATATATTCAGACCTTATTAAATCAGCTTATCAACGGGCCTCCACGATGGCCACTTATCCGGCAAAAAATTCGTTGGCCGATCAGTTAAAGATTGTTGCCCGATTAATAAAAGGAGGATTGAAGACAAGAGTATATACTGTTTCAATTGGAGGTTTTGATACGCATAAAAAGCAGGTGAATGCCAGTGACACAACGACCGGCCCTCATGCAAGTCTCATGAAAAACATATCCGAGGGCATTACTGCTTTTCAAAAAGATCTTGAGTTGATGCAGTTAAATGACCGTGTCATGGGAATGACCTTTTCTGAATTTGGCAGACGTATTAAATCCAATGCAAGTCTTGGCACCGATCATGGGGCCGCAGCTCCATTGATCCTGTTTGGTACGCATGCTAAGAAAGGAATTCTCGGCACTAGCCCCGACATACCGGCGGATATAGAAGTTGTCAACAACATTCCGTTTCAATATGACTTCCGGAGTGTGTATGCATCAGTATTGGAGCAATGGTTTTGTGTAAAGAGGCCTGCACTTGACCAGATCTTACTCAAGAATTATCAGTCATTGCCGTTGATTGAAGGCGGACCCTGCGGATTGCCCGAAACACCGGAAGAAAATAACAATAATGCAGATCAGCTGGTTCTTAAAATGTGGCCCAGCCCATATTCGATAAGCGCAACAATCCAATTCTCCACCAATGGCGGGCACACCCTGATACAGCAAATTGATGCCCTTGGAAGGGTGGTTAAAGTTTTAACCAGCCGGGAGTATGCTGCCGGCACTTTTAATATAGATATCTATAATGATGGTCTTCCATCAGGAGCCTACTTTATTCGTTTACAAAATCAGTCATTGCAAAAGGTGATCACAGTGATGAAGATCTCTTAGGTGGGAATGTATTTCTTCTCATAATGAGGGCAATTGCAATAGATTCATGATTCAATGGATTGAAAACCGTATCAGGTTAAGAATTCAGCAGTAAAAGGGAGGAGTAAGAATTTTATAATAAGTGAATTTGAATAACCCTCATAAAAAAGATTTACCGTTTCAGAAATTGCAATATATTTTTAACCGGAATAGATGTGGATTCATAATAGTTGTTAAACGATTTTCCGGGTCTGTATTAAAAAAAACTCCCGCTTCAAAGCGGGAGTTTTTTTTAAAGCAATTGCGTTTGTTTTATCAAATATAAATCCCCAGGATTAGAAGATATATTTAACACCCAACTGAATACCCCATGTTGTTGAAGTAGTGTTTTGGTTGATAAATGTTCTATCTACTAACCTTGATTGAGTTGCACCCGGAGGTGTAAAAGTAGCAAGGTTAAATGTAGGGATTCCATTTGTTACGGTTACAAGTTTAAGAGGGTTGTTTACGACATATAGTTTCCTGATACCCCAATCATGATTGATCAAATTAAGGAAGTTTACAACAGAGACATTGAACTGTAAAGTGTTTTTTGTTTTACCGATATTTTTAAACACTTCCTGTTGGAAATTCAAATCCATTCTGTTGTACCAGGGATAACGGGCAGCATTTCTTTCAGCGTTTTGGCCTTTATGTTTATTCAGGTATTTATCCTGGGCAACAAAATTGAAAAATGCATCAGATTGCTGTTGTGGAGTATATGTATTGCCACCGGATGTGAAAGTGGAGAATTGTATCTCAGATGGGTTATTCGGAATGTACATAAGGTCTGCTGAGTTACCATCATTGTTTATATCGCCGTTGTAGATATAATTGTAGTTACCCTGTGAAGAACCTTCGTAATACAAAGTAACGGTAGTAGCAAGTGCTTTCAGGTATTCAAACCGGTATGATAAATTACCCACTACCCGGTGAGGAACTGCAAAACCCGAGTAGGCTGTTTCAATATCATTTTGTGTTTTAGATGTAAAGATGGCACTCCAGACAGAAGCAGGCTGGCTTCCGAGATTAGGAGCACCCTCCAGTGCTAATGTGTAATTATAAGCTAAGGAAGCATAAAATCCTTTAGAAAAGCTTTTTGAGAGCTGAGTAGTAAGTACAAAAGAACCCCCTTGTTTGATATTCTCAAGAATAGCGGCATTAGTGACAGAGCTATTAACTCTTCTTGCGGCTGTGCTGCTATACCTGGGACGGGTAGTTGGGCCGAGTACTACTATTCCATCTGCATTCATTACCTGGTTTGAATTGCGAACTGTTGGGTCGTTGATGTCTTTTGTAACTAAAGCTTCTA